>DATLTX010000292.1:0-8928 GCA_035533435.1 Binataceae bacterium (SeqCode) | reverse complement strand
CGAGCGGACGCGAAGGAAGATCAAGCTTGAAGCTGTCGATCGTCGATCAATGTCCCGTGCCGGAGGGTTTCACGCCCGCCGATGCGCTGCGCAACACTATCGATTTGGCCAAGCTCGCCGATCGTCTCGGCTACGAGCGCTACTGGATTGCCGAACATCACGCGACCGGATCGTTCGCCAGCTCCGCGCCCGAGATCATGATCGCGCGGGTCGCCGCGGAAACTCGGCATATCCGGGTCGGCTCCGGCGGCGTGATGCTGCCGCATTACAGTCCGCTCAAAGTCGCCGAGGTCTTCCGGATGCTGCATGCGCTGTATCCGGGGCGGATCGATCTCGGAATCGGCCGCGCACCCGGCGGCAGCCCGCTCGACACATTCGCGCTCAGGCGCGATCGGAACAATCGCGTGATGCCCGATGATTTTCCGCAGCAGATGGCGGAGCTGATGGCGTTTTTGTCGGCTAGCTTTCCCGACGAGCATCCGTTTCGCGAGATCGCGCTCTCGCCCGCGATGCCCGGGGGTCCTGACCTTTGGCTGCTCGGTTCCAGCATGTGGAGCGCGGCGGCGGCGGCGCAGTTCGGCGTGCCGTACGCGTTCGCGCATTTCATCGATCCGACGCACACGCGCAAGGCGATCGAATATTATCGCGAGCACGTCAATCGAAGCGCGGACGCGATGGCTGGGCAAACGATCCTCGCCGTTGGCGCGATCTGCGCGGAAACCGAAGAGGCCGCCCATCGCCTCTACTCGAGCGTTCGTGCATGGGCGCAGCGCCTGCGCCAGGGCGGCGGACGCGGACCAATACCGACTCCCGAGCGGGCGCTGACGCAGATCGGATCAACCTACGGGCGTCTGCCGAACGACAGCGGCGAATGGCCGCGCGTTTTCGTCGGCGACGCGGAGCATCTGCACGGCGAACTCGCGCGAATCTCGGGCGAACTGCACATCGACGAAATAATGATCGTCACCGTCGTGCATGATCATCAGGCGCGCAGGCGCTCCTACGCGCTCCTCGCCGAAGCGTTCGGGCTTAAGCCGCGCGAAGTCTAGTTTCCCTTGAGCGCCTTGATCTCGTCGAGCAGAACTTTCTCGTGGCCCTGCGGATTCACCTTGGCGTAGGTCTTGCGCACGACGCCCTTGGGATCGATGACGAAGCTCGAGCGCTCCCAGAACTTCATGCTGTTCCATTCCGCCTGATTGATTCCGCACGCCTTCATCAGGTCCGACTTCGGATCGGCGAGCAGATCGATCGTGAAGCTGAACTTGTTGCAGAAGTTCTTGTGCGAGGCGACGTCGTCGGCGCTGACCCCCAAAACGGTGACGCCAGCCGCGTCGAAGTCAGCCTTCGATGCCGTGAACGACTTGCCCTGGATCGTGCACCCCGGCGTGTCGTCCTTGGGATAGAAATAAACCACGAGCCATTTGCCGGCGAAATCGCCGAGCTTGATGGTTTTGCCGTCCTGGTTGGGCAGCGAGAAATTGGGAAACGATTGTCCTGCTTCGAGCATGATGGTTGGATTCCTTTCGAGAAGATTTTCTGACTTTCTCTTATAGCACGCGCGCGGCCATCCGGCGCGCGGTCTCCGCGCCCGATACATTTTCAATCCGGGTCGCGATGTACCAGGTAACGCCCGAAGGATCGACCACCGTCGAGCTGCGATCGCCATACTGCTTGTCGTTCGGCGCCTCGCTCGCAGTGCCGCCCGCGGCAACGGCGCGGCTGTGAACCGCGTCCACGTCTTCGACATACATATAGATGAACGCCGGCGACGGAGTGGTCTGGCCAATCATGATCATCGAATCGCCGACGCGGACTTCGGCATGGACGTGGCCGCCGCCTAGATCAATGAATTCGGTTTCGACGCCGCCGAACGCGCGCCACACGAAATCGACAAACTTGCGCGCGTCGGCGACGTTCAGGTACGGCGTGATCGTGTGGAAGCTGTGCGGAATTGGACTTACTTTGCCCATCGAATTTACCTCCCGTAACCAGATTCACCCGCGCGCTTCAGTTGTTGACGCGCGGATCTTCGGCAAACGAAATCTCGGTCGTCTTGTTAGGCGTGCCGAATAGCGTCGTCACGTATTCCCGCGAATCGGCTCGGATCGGACTGTGCGGCCTCAACCAGAAGCCGCTCCCGCGAATCGTCCGTCTTTAGTTCTGCCCTTGCCCGCGCCATTGGTTCATATTCATATAAACGCCTGGTGCGGGGAAAGGTCACGATCCGCGTGAGAAGAATTTTCCCGCGCCACTAGCCCTTGGGCGCGCGCGTTGACTTTATCTGGCAAAGCGTTCGATATTTTGACCGTGCGGCCAGAAGCAATCTTATACGCCGGTGACCGGCGCTCATTCATTGACGCCTGATTCCACACCCGGCGGCGGAGCCACTCCCGGAGCGCTCGCGGAACCCGCAGGAGCACCCTTGACGAATGGGGCGGCGCCGGATGGGCCGCGGCTGGGTTTTGCGATCAAGGCATTTTACGGCCTCGGGTCGATCGCCTTCGGCGTCGAGACGGTGGCGCTCGGCTCGCTGCTGCTGCTGTTCTTCAACCAGGTGGTGGGACTGCCGGCGCCGTGGGTCGGAGCGGCGATCATGATCGCGCTGGTATTCGACGCGATCTTCGATCCCATTGTCGGACAATGGTCCGATCACGTCCGCTCGCGTCTGGGCCGGCGTCATCCGTTCATGTACGCCTCGGCGCTGCCGCTGGCGATCGCATTCTATTTCCTGTGGAATCCGCCGCACGGATGGAGCAACGCAACGATGTTCGCCTATCTGATCACGCTGCTCGTCTCGGTGCGGCTGTTGGTCAGCCTGTATGAGATTCCCAGCTCCGCGCTAGCCCCCGAGCTCACTTTGGACTACGACGAGCGCACCAGCCTGCTCAGCTACCGGTTCTTTTTCGGGATGATCGGCGGCACCGCGATGGCGATGCTGGCGTTCCAGGTATTTCTGCGCAAGGACGCGACCCACACGCTCGGCGTGCTCGACCGCAACGGCTACGAGCGCTGGGGCCTGGTCGCGTCGATCGTGATGTTCATCACGATCCTGATTTCCTGCGTCGGAACGCAGGGGCGCGGCTTGACCCTCAAGAGTCCGCCGCGGACCGGCACGAGCTGGGCCGGCAAGGCGCGCGAGATCAAAAATACGCTGGCGAACCGCTCGTTCCTTGCGCTGATGATCGCGGGAATCATTTCCTCTATCGCAGGCGGGCTCGGCAGCGGACTCGGGCTCTACATCACAACTTATTTCTGGGAGCTATCGACCAAGGAGATTTCCTACCTGGTCGGATTTGGCTTCGTTTCGGCGCTGCTCGGCGTGTCGCTCGCGCCCGCGGTGTCAAAATGGATGGGCAAAAAGCGCGCGATGATCACCCTGTTTGCGGTGTCGCTTGCCGCCGGCGTCATCCCTATTCCGCTGCGGCTCGTCGGCATGATGCCGCCGAACCATTCGTTCGCGCTCCTGGCCGCGCTGGTGGTGGACGGAATCGTGCGCGACACGCTGGGCATCATGGGCTTCATCATCGTGTCCTCGATGATGGCCGACGTGGTCGAAGATATCGCGGTCCATACCGGGCAGCGCTCGGAGGGGCTGCTGTTCGCCGCCAACGGACTTTTGCAGAAATGCGTATCGGGAGTGGGCACGTTTGTTTCGGGTTTGTTGCTGGCTTTCGTGCATTTTCCGCAAGGCGCCGTACAGGGTCACGTCGATCCGATGATTTTGCGCCATCTCGTATTGATCTACGTTCCAATCACGGCGGCGTGCAGCGCAATTGCGATCGCGGTGCTGGGCTTTTACCGGATCGATCGCGCGAGCCATCAGCGCAATCTCGATAAACTGCGCGACGCGGCCGCGATCGCGGAGACGAGCCAGGCGGAAGCTCTCGAAGGCGTAACTCCACTTACTCGCGCAATTTAGCGACGGAGTTCTGAAAGGCGATGCGGCGGCGACACCGCAACTCGAGAAGAATATGAAAGTCCGGCGTTACTTCGCCAAGTGCCGCGCTGCCGCGATATCGTTTGTCGTCATCGCTGCGTTCTTCATCGCCGCAGGCGTCGCGGCGCTCGGCGCCACGCGCGCTTGCGCGGAGGATTCGCTCAGCGCCGGCAATTTTCAATTCGGCGGCCTTGCGCGAGAGTATGCCCTTCACGTTCCGGCACACTACGACGGCAAAACTCCCGTTGCGCTCGTGCTCGTGCTGCACGGCGCGGGCGGTTCCGGCGCGCTAACCATGAAGCGCGACGGCTGGGTCGGCGCATCCGACCGCTACGGCTTTATCGTTGCGGGGCCTGACGCCGAACCAGTCCGGCCGTCGGAGCCGGAGAGCTTTCGGAGCAACCCTCGCGCATGGAACGATCTCTCGCCGCGAGGTTCGGCGGCGCATCGCCAAGTCGATGACGTCGGGTTTATCGACGCGCTGATCACGCGTCTCTCGAGCCAGTATCGAATCGATCCCAAGCGCATCGACGTCACCGGATTCTCCAGCGGCGCGAGCATGACGCTCACGCTCGGCGTGAAGCTCGCCTCGCGCCTCGCGGCGATCGCGCCAGTCTCGGGCCAATTCTTTTTGGGCGACACGGCGCTCGCGGCGCCGATCTCGATGCTCTACATCATCGGCACCGCCGATCCGCTCAACCCCATAGCCGGTGGCGAGACGACAACTCCGTGGGGAACGATGCCCAAGCCGCCGATCGCAAAATCGCTCGATGCGTGGCGCACGATGCTCAAGTGCCCCGGCAATCCGGTCACGATGCGCAACAGCGGCGGCGTTAAGGGAATTTCATACGGTCCGTGCGCGGGCGGCACGGTGCTCGAGTTTTTCACGGTCGATGGACTCGGCCACGTATGGCCGGGAGGTTCACGGATTCTCCCCGAGCGATGGGTCGGAAAGGCCAGCGACAAGCTCGACGGCACCGATCTGATTTGCAAATTTTTCGCGGAGCATCGAAAGGTAAATTGATACGCCTGCGCATGGATCTCCTCGCGCGCCGGTTCGTGCGAGCGGCAACGGCTGATTCAGAACTGTACCGGCAGCCGTTCGAGGCCGCGCAGCACCATCGTGCGGCGCCATCGGTAGTCAGTTCCGGCGAGCCGGAGCTTCGGCATCCGCCGCAGCAGCGTTTCGAACGTGATGCGGCCTTCAAGTTTAGCCAGCGGCTCGCCGATGCATCGATGAATCCCGCCGGCGAAGGCCAGATGATTGTTGTCGGGCCGCGCGATGTCGAATCGGTCAGGATCCGGGAACCGCGCCGGATCGCGATTGGCCGCACCCATGATCACCACCAGATGATCGCCCGGCGGAACGGTTCGCCCTCCCACCTCGATCTCTTCGGTCGCGGTGCGAAACGTCACCTGCGCGGGACTGTCGTAGCGCAGAACTTCATCGACGGCCGAGTCGATCAGCGCCGGATCGCCGCGCAGGCGCTCGGCCGCGGCGGGGTTGCGCAACAGCGCCAGCGTGCCGTTGGCCAGCATGTTCATGGTGGTTTCGTGCCCCGCGACCAGCGTGAAGATCGCGTTGCAGGCGACTTCGTCTTCGCTTTCGACTTCGCCGCGCTCCTGGGCGGCAACGAGCAGGCTGACTAGATCCTCGCCCGGCCGTTTTCGGCGCTCAGCCGCCAAAGCGGAAAAATACTGCTTGGCCGAGGCGATCGATTCACGCACACTCGCGCCGGGATCGTTCGCACTGGCCGCCGGATCGATCGACCCGCCCAGTGAGCGCACGCAATCGCGCAGCAGCGGAAAGTCCCGCTCCGGCACGCCCATCAGGTCGGCCAGCACCTCGACCGGAAGGGGAAACGCCAGGTCCGCGACCGCATCCATCGCGCCGCGGTCTTGTACCGCGTCGAGCAGGCGGTCGGCGATCTTTTGAATCCGCGGGCGCATCGCGTCGAGGCTCGCCGGCGAAAAGACTTTGCTCATCACCCTGCGCAGACGCGTGTGATCGGGCGGCACGCGAAACTGAATCGCCGGCCGCAGGAGCACCTGCATCGAGCGCAACCCGTCGTCGGGCGGAAAGCCGTCGAGCGCAGTCAGATCGAAGGTGCTGGTGCGCCGGTCGCGCAGGATATTGTAGGCGTCGGCATACCGCGTCACGATCCAGAAACCGACCGGAGTGCGCAGGACCGGATAACGCTTGCGCAGAAAGCGATAGAGCGGATACGGATTGCGCGAAAATACGCGCCCGTACCATCGGTTGAACAGCCGGCTGGTCCTCGCAAGAGTCGCGGGCGACGTCATCAGATACACTCCGCGCGCAGGGCAATACTCAGGCGCGCAAATCTAAGGACACCGCGGGCGATCCCGCAACGTCCGCTTATCGTGCGCAAGACGCGCCTAACTCTTTTTCGCAAACGGGCGGTCGCGCTCGGTGAGCGCGGACTTGAGCCCCTTCTCGCGCGAGGCTTTCATCCACGCCTTCACGGTGTCGGTCTGATGCGCGATCACGTCGATATCGGCGGCGGATTGCTCGGCGGCGCGAATCCCCAGGATATCGAGGTAGCGATTGACGGCGGCCTTGTGCAGCATCAGCAGCTCGGCCGGCACCATCGCGACGCGCCGCGCGTACGCGAGAGTTTCTTCTTCGAGCTTGTCTTTCGGAAACACGCGGTTGATGAGATGCCATTCGAGCGCTTCTTTGGCGCCCATGTAGTCGCCGGTGAAAAAATATTCCTTGGTCTTGCGCGGTCCCATCAGCACCGGCCACATCGACATCGTCGGCAAAATTCCCAACGAGCGCCCCGCGGGATGCCCGAACTGCGCATCTTCGCTGGCGAACACGATATCGCAGTGGCCGACGAACTCGGTGCCGCCCGCAAGGCAGAAGCCATGCACCTGCGCGATCGTGGGTTTGGAGAGCGCCCACAGCCGCTGCCATCGCTCGATGGTCTTGTGCAGCCCGAGGCGATCGTTGGTGACGGTGAAGGTCGAGCCCGGATGCTGCGTGCCTTGCAAATCGTAGCCGGCCGAGAACGCGCGCCCAGCACCGCGGATGATCAGCACGCTCGCGTCGGCATTCGCCTCGAACTCGTCCATCACGAGTTCGAGTTCTTTGAGAAGCTTCTGTGACAGCGCGTTCAGTTTTTCGGGGCGGTTGAGCGTGAGCCGCCAGATTTTTCCTTCGACGTTCTCGTAGATAACGGTTTCGTATGATGCCATCGCGGTTACCCTCTGAGGTTTATCGCTACTTCAGTGTTGCGAGAAAATCGCCGGGAATCTTCGCCGAGTCTCCAGGACGTTCCCAGAAGAACATATGACCGGCGCCGGGAAGAATCTTGAGCTTCGATCCAGCGATTCCCTGGTGCAGGATTTCCGCGTTTCCGACCGGCACGATATTGTCGTCGTCACCGTGGATGACGAGCGTCGGCGCCTTGATCTCGCCCAAGCGCGCGAAAGTATCAAACCCACCGATCGCCTCGGCCTGGCGCATGTAAGTGTGCGCGGGTGTGATCGGATAATTCGCCGATTCCATCATCCGCTCCGTGAGCGTCTGCTGTCCCGCCGCCGAGCCCAGAAACGCTTTGCCGCATGCGACCGAAAATGCGAGCTTGGCGGCTTCGATCGGATTCATCCCCGGCTGCGGCATCAGCTTGGCGATATTCTCCGGATTGGCTGCAACCGAATGCGACGCGCCGCAGTTGGTGCAGCCGAGGACCAGCCCTTTGACCCGCGCGGGGTATTTGAGCGCGTATTCCTGCGCGATCATTCCGCCCATCGAGATTCCGTACACGTGCGAAGCGGGAGTGCCTGCGTGCTCGAGCACGCACGCGACGTCATCGGCCATGTCAGTCAGCTTCCACGCCTGGTCGGGCTTGTCGCTTTCGCCAGTGCCGCGGTTATCGATCATGAAGATCTTAAAGCGGTCGGCCAAAAGCTTAAGAAATGGCTCGCCCCACGAGCGTCCAGATCCGGAAAATCCCATGATCAGAGCGAGCGGCGCGCCTGCGCCGCGTATCTCGTAGCGAATCTTGAGCCCGTCTTTGGATTGTACAAACTCGCGTGTAGCCACTTAGGTGAACTCCCTGAACGATCGGTATTGAGGCGCGATACTAGCGCCGCCAGCGCACAGGCGTAAAGCGCGAACGATTGCGCCGAACGAGATCTTCCAGCTCGAACCAACGGAAGGGAAAGAAACGACGGGCGCGCGGCGCACGGATGCGCCCGGCGATTTGAGGCGAGGAAATCATCCGGCGCGCGAACGTATTTGGTTACGTTCGGCGCGCCGAATCAGAGGTCGAGGATTTAGTTGAGACGCCAGATGGTGCGCGCGGCTTGCGCCGAACGTTCGACGAACTTGCGGCCGAGCTCCTGCTGCGCGGCGAACACCGGCGCAAGCGGAGTCTCTTTGGCCCAGCTCGTTGCGCGCGCCTGCATGTCGAGCGCGTCCTTGGCGATTTTCTCGCTGGTCTCGATATACCAGGCGGCGAACTTCTTGGCGCCTTCAAGGCTGAAATACTCGCGTCCAACCTTGGCGATATTCTCGAAATTGATTGCGCTTGCCTTCTCTTCTGCCACGATAACTTTCCTCCCGAGTGTCCGGCGTTTACGGCCGGAGTTTTTCATAATGTAAGCATCATCCGAAGCCGCGCCCGTTTTACTTGGTCACGAGCGCGACAATTTTGGCGGATTTCCTCCGCCCGGTTTCCTAGGCCTCGCGTTCCTTGAGCCATCCACCGATCGCCGGCCACAAATTCTTCAGCGCATCGCTCGAAACGGCGGCGCCCATGTGCCCGGTCGGATAATGGAAATTCCGCTTGTCCTCGCTGCCGATCAGATCGGGCAGCGCCTCGCTCGATTTGGGGTTGACGATATCGTCAAGGTCGCCAATCACGTTCATCACCGAGGCGACGACCTGCTTCAAGTCCACCGTCACGCCGCCGACTTTCATCTCGCCCTTCATCAGCGCGTTGTCGATTCCGAGATCGTTG
>DATLTX010000291.1:0-2729 GCA_035533435.1 Binataceae bacterium (SeqCode) | reverse complement strand
GCGGGCAAGCTCATGGGTATCGTCGGCGAGTCGGGCTCGGGCAAGACCGCGACGGTGCTGTCGATCATGCGGCTGCTTCCGGAATCGGCGCGAATTACCGGCGGCGAAATTCTTTTCGAGGGCAACGACCTGCTGAAGCTTCCCGAGCCCGAGATGCGCGCGATTCGCGGCGCCCGGATCGCGATGATCTTCCAGGAGCCGATGACCTCGCTCAATCCGGTCTTCACGATCGGCAGCCAGATCGGCGAAGCCGTGCGGCTGCATCAGCGTACCGCCCGCCGCGAAACCCGCGATCGCTCGATCGAGGCGCTCAGGATGGTTGGAATCGCGGACCCGGAGCGGCGGATCGACGACTATCCGCATCAGCTTTCCGGCGGGATGCGCCAGCGCGTGATGATCGCGATGGCGCTGGCGTGCAAGCCTAAAGTCCTGGTCGCCGACGAGCCGACCACGGCGCTCGACGTGACAATCCAGGCGCAGATTCTCGATCTGATTCGCGAGCTGCAGGCGCGGCTCAGCCTCGCCGTGATTCTGGTGACGCACGATCTTGGAATCGTCGCCGAGTACGCCGACGACGTGACGATTCTCTATTCCGCGCGTGTGATGGAGCAGGCGTCGGCGCGCGATCTGTTCGCAAATCCGCTGAACCCATACACGCGCGGCCTGCTCGATTCGATTCCCGGAATCAACGGCGCGCGCCGCAACCGGTTGCAGGCGATTCCCGGCTCGATTCCGAGCGCGCTCAGGCCGCCGTCCGGATGCAGGTTTCATCCGCGATGCCCGCTTGCCGTCGCCGAATGTTCGCAAACCGTACCGCCGCTCGAGGCCAAGGCGCCCAATCATTATGCCGCCTGTATCCGCGTCTGATCCGGCGCGCGGCGCCGAACTGTCCGCTTCGCCCGGCTCGGGCGCGGCGCTCGTTCGCGTCGAGAATCTCAGCAAGGAATTTCCCGCCGGCGGCGACGCGCTGTTTGCGCGCAACCGGTTGACGGTCAAGGCGGTGACCGGCGTCAATCTCGAAGTCTTTCCCGGCGAGACGCTGGGCCTGGTCGGCGAATCGGGCTCGGGAAAATCCACGCTCGGAAGATTGATCCTGAAGCTGCTCGAGCCGACCGCGGGCACGGTCTGGTTCGACGGACGCGATCTATCGACGCTCGGGCGCAAAGATCTGCGCGCGCTGCGGCGCGAGATGCAGCTCGTCTTCCAGGATCCGTACGCGTCGCTCAACCCGCGGATGAAGGTGCGGGCGATTGTCGGCGAAGGAATCGAGATTCACAACCTCGCGCGCGGACCCGAAAAAGAAAAGCGTATCGCCGAGGTGCTCGAGATGGTTGGACTCGACGCCGGCACGATGAATCGCTACCCGCACGAATTCTCCGGCGGCCAGCGCCAGCGAATCGGAATCGCGCGCGCGCTCGCCGTCGGCCCGCGCTTTATCGTGCTCGACGAACCGGTCTCCGCGCTCGACGTATCGATCCAGGCGCAGATCATCAACCTGTTGCAGGACTTGCAGGAGCGCTTGCGGCTAACCTACCTGTTCGTCGCGCACGACCTGCGCGTCGTCGAGCACATCAGCCGCCGCGTCGCGATCATGTACCTCGGCAAGATCGTCGAGCTTGGCGCGCGCGAGGAAATTTACTCGAATCCGCGCCATCCCTATACGCGCGCGATCCTCTCCGCGATCCCGAGCATCGATCCCGCCGGCAGGCCCGAACGTATCAAGCTGCCCGGCGAGATGCCGAGCCCCGTCAATCCTCCGTCGGGGTGCGCCTTTCATCCGCGATGCCCTTATGCGAAGGATGAGTGCAGGTCGGTCGAGCCCGCCCTGATAACCGGACGCGGTGGACATGCGGTCGCATGTCATGTATTTCCCGCGCCATAGTCAGCGCGGCAACCTTGCCAGCCTGAATTGGTACAATGGCTCCCGAACACAATGGACATCGAGGTGCTGGCGGCGAGACGCAGCCCATCGCACGCCCAGCCACGCACATCCCGAACGATCCCGCGGCGGCGTGGGTCGAGGAGCGCACCCGCGTCGCGGTCGGGCGCAACGTCAACGTCTCGGGGCGGCTGGTGTTTCACGAACCGGTCAGAATAGAAGGGCGCTTTCGCGGAGAAGTGTCGTCGGCCGAGCTGGTGGTGATTTCAGAAGGCGCGACGATCGAAGGCAAGGTCCGCGCGCCGCGCCTGCTGATCATGGGTGAGTTGCGCGGCGATATCGCCGCCTCCAAGCGCGTCGTGCTCGGGCCGCATTCGCGCATGGACGGAAATATCGAGACTGAGAGCCTGACCATCTGCGAAGGCGCCCATTTCGATGGGCACGTGCGCATGACGGCCGCAGGCCGGAAAGACTAAACGGAGAAGGCCGCAGGCCGGAAAGATTAGAGGGTGACGGCCGCAGGCCGCGAAGACTAATCGCGTCCGCTCAGGCCTGCGTATCCAGACGGGCGGCCTTGCCCTGGCGTCCGCGCAGGTAATAGAGGCGGGCGCGGCGCACGCGGCTTCGCGACAGCACCTGGATCTTTTCGAGCCGCGGCGAATGGAGCGGAAAAATCCGCTCGACGCCGATGCCATAGGAGACCTTGCGTACGGTGAAGGTCGCGCGATTTCCGCCGCGATTCATCTTGATCACGACGCCTTCGAACGACTGGATGCGTTCCTTTTCGCCCTCGCGGACCTTGACCTGCAGGCGCAGCATATCGCCCACGCGGAAATCAGGAAGGTCGCTA
>DATLTX010000290.1:0-14885 GCA_035533435.1 Binataceae bacterium (SeqCode) | reverse complement strand
GCGCCCGGCAGCAGCATCGCCACCAGCGCGTGGCCGCCTTCGTGATAGGCGGTGTTCTTGCGCTCGCCCAGCGGCATCACCAGCGAGCGCCGCTCCGCGCCCATCATGACTTTGTCTTTGGCGAGCTCGAAATCCGACATCTCGACCTTGTCCTTGTTGCGCCGCGCGGCGAGCAGCGCAGCTTCGTTGACAAGGTTTTCAAGGTCCGCGCCAGCGAAGCCCGGAGTCGAACGCGCCAGCTTGTCGAGATTGACGTCTTCGGAAAGCGGAACTTTGCGCGTATGCACCCGCAGAATTCCGTCGCGTCCCTTCACGTCCGGATGCGGCACCACCACCCGGCGGTCGAAGCGGCCCGGGCGCAAAAGCGCGGGATCGAGCACGTCGGGCCGATTGGTCGCTGCGACCAGGATCACGCCCTCGTTGGCCTCGAACCCGTCCATCTCGACCAGCAACTGATTAAGCGTCTGCTCGCGTTCGTCGTGACCGCCGCCCAAGCCGGCGCCGCGATGGCGACCGACGGCGTCGATCTCATCGATAAAGATAATGCACGGCGCGTGCTTCTTGCCCTGAACGAACAAGTCGCGCACCCGCGAGGCGCCGACACCGACGAACATCTCAACAAAGTCAGAGCCCGAAATCGAAAAAAACGGCACCCCCGCTTCGCCCGCAATTGCGCGCGCCAGCAGAGTCTTTCCGGTCCCCGGCGAACCGACCAGCAGCACACCCTTGGGGATTCGGCCGCCAAGCCGCGTGAAGCGTTTGGGGTCGCGCAGGAACTGGATTATTTCCTCGAGTTCGTCCTTCGCCTCGTCAATTCCGGCCACGTCGGCGAAGGTTACCTTGTGCGTGTTTTCGGTGAGCAGCTTGGCGCGGCTTTTCCCGAACGACATCGCCTTGCCGCCGCCGATCTGCATCTGGCGCATGAAGAAAATCCACAGCCCGGCGAGCACCAGGATCGGGAACCACTGGACCAGCGCGACCATCCACCAGGGATCGCCCTCGGCGGGCTTAGCGGCGATCTTTACGCCCTTGCCGCGGAGAGTTTTTACGAGGTCAGGATCAGTCGGAGCGTAGCTTGTGAAGTGTTCGCCGGCGGTAGTATCGCCCTTGATCTGATTGCCCTGGATAGTGACGGCGGAGACTTGTCCCTTATCAACCTGATTAAGGAAGTCCGAAAAGATAATCTCCGGCACACGGGGCTGCTGCCTGCTGAAGATATTAAACAGCAGGAGAAACATCAGGCCCAAAACGAGCCAGAGAGCAATACTGCGGGAAAACTGATTCATCCCCATAAAAATCGTACCATGCCTGTCATTTCTGGCGCAACGACATCGCTCTCATTTCGACGAAATTTCGCGTGCTGAAATTCGCAGCACCGTCTCGCTGGCCGAGGTCACTAGCCCCCGCCCGGATCGCACCAAGCCGGGAATCCATACGGCTTCCTCCCCGGCCGCCACGATCGAAATTCGCGCACGACGCTCCCGCGCCAGCTTTGAGTCTATCAGAATTTCCTTGATCTTGCGCGTGCCATTCATCCCGATTGGCCGGATACGGTCGCCCGGCGCAAAGTTACGCACGGTGAGCCCAAAAGCCGCGATTTCCCGAAGATCGAACAGCGCGACAGCTTTATTTTCAGGCATCCTCGCTTCCGATGGGGCCATTACCGCGGCATCGAAAGTGTAGCCCGCGGCCTCGACAATCGTTGTCCCCTCGAGCGCGAGCGGAACCGAAAACGGTTGCGCGACTTGCGCCGTCTCGCGCGTCAGACGCAGAAGCGAGTATTCGCGAATCGCGCGCCATCCACCGGGCAGCGAGACGCCGCCGTTGGGCGGACCCTCGAGGACCAGCGCCGCGATTGCGTCAAGATGCGTCCGTCCGATCCGGCGCAGGCTGCCGATTCGTTCGCCGATAAACGCGCGCAACACCGGAGCCCGCAGCGCCGGATCCAGTGCGGCAAAGCGCGAGCGATCGATACCGCCGCCGGCGGTGCGCATCGCGGCGTACTCGCGCGCCGCCTCGCGCGCGACGTACGCGTCGAGCGCGCGCATCTCTCCCGCCAGATCCGCCAATCGCGCGCCGACGCCGGGCACGTAATCGCGTTCGAGGGCCGGGATCAACTCGTGCCGGATACGATTACGCATCGGCGCCGTCGAATCGTTGCTGCTGTCCTCGACGAACGACGCGCCGATCGCGCGCAGATAGGCGCGAATTTCCTCGCGCGAGAGCGACAGTAGCGGACGCAGGATCCCGCCCGGGCCGGCCTCGTCCATCGCACCGAGCCCCGCAATTCCCGCGCCGCGAATCATCCGCAACAAAACCGTTTCCGCCTGGTCGTCGCGATGATGCCCCAGTGCGATATGCGTCGCCCCGATCCGCTCGGCACTGCGGCGCAGAAAACCGTGGCGAGCGTCGCGCGCGGCTTCCTCGAGATTGGGCATCGCGGCGTCAAGCCCGGCGGCGCGCTCGACGACGAGATCGATCCCGAGCCGCGCGCACATCGTGCGGACGAATTGTTCATCGCGATCGGATTCAGCCCCGCGAATCCGATGATTCAAATGCGCCGCCGCAAGGCGATAACCGAACCCGCCGCGCAAATCGAGCAAGGCGCTCAGCATCGCGACCGAATCCGCCCCGCCCGAAACCGCAACGAGAATCAGCGCATCGCGACTGACCTGCGCACGCGCGATCGCGCGCGAAATCGCGTTCAGGACGGTATTTCGGGGACTTTCACGCATCGCAGGCTAAAGGCTATTCCACCGCTGTGCGCACGGCAATTGGCGTCTATCGCGGCCGCTGACGAGATCCGATGGTCGATATGAAAAGCGCGCTCCGAGAGTCGATCCGGCTTACGCCGGCGGCTATCGGAGCGCGCTATTTCGTGAGGTCCGCCGGATATTCCAGCGCACCAGGCTTAAGCCGACAGCCGGATACTAGCGGCTCGTCGCTGCGGCCTCGAAGATGACATCGAAATTATCGGCAAAGGTTCCGGTGGTGTAGCCGTCCATCTCCTGCAGATAAACGGTCTTTCCACCAGATGAAATAGAGAAGGCCAAGGCCACGGTGGCACCATTGCCGCATCCAGAAGTCGAAGTGGCAAGCGTCAGCGCTCCGGTCCCCGTCGTATTGTCGGAGTTCACGGTGTAGGTACCGCTCAGGGTTATGCCGGGGCACGGGGTTCCATCATCGTTGAAATCCATCGTGCCGGTTATGTTGCCGGCACCGTCGAAGGCCATGATGCCGACGGCCGGATAATATTCGTAGTCACCATGGGAAAGGTAGGTGAAGGTTCCCTTGAGTTTCTTGTTCGGATTGGCGGCGTCCGGGCTCGCGGACTGGGCAAATGCACCGCCCGAGGCCAGGAGCAACGCCATCGAGGCCGCTGCCACCATACCTATGAGAGTTTTTGTGTTCATGATTGCTTTACCTGAACTTTTACTCTGCCGCGAAAATGGCTCTTCTCGGCGGGACTATCTGCCGAATCACGACGCACCCCAAAACCATCAAAATGGTTTCATCGCCCAGGGCGGTCGATCGGCGAACCGGTTCATGCCAACGGCCAAATACTAGCGGCGAGTCGCGGCGGCTTCGAAGATGGCGAACGAATCGCAGAATGTTCCGGTAGCGCAGGTGTCCATCTCCTCGATGTACACGGTTTTTCCGCCACTCGACAAAGCAAACGACATCGGAATTGTGTCCGTGTTGCCACACCCCGAAGTCGATGTAGCAAGGGTCAGGGACCCCGTGCCCGTCGTCTTATCGGCGTTCACTGTGTAGGTCCCGCTCAGCGTGATACCGCTGCATACGGTTCCATCATCGTTGAGCTCCATCGTGCCAGTTATATTGCCATTACCGTCGAAGGAAAGTATCCCGGTGGTTGGATAGTATTCACCGTCACCATGAGAAAGGTAGGTGAAGGTTCCCTTGAGAGATTTGTTCAGATTTGGCACATCCGGAACCGAAGACTGAGCGAGCGCGCCGCTCCCGGCGGTAAAGAGCGTCACCATCGCGACCGCCACTAAACTGAAAATTCCCCTGGTTCTCATGATTGATCCTCTTTAGACTTTCGGGCCTTTCGCTTCTCCACGCGGCCGGTTTTGTCCGCAGAGTTGCTGGCCGTGCATCAACACCAATTCTGGTCGAGTCCGACCAATACCGTTAGAGCATCAAGCTGTCAACTGAAGAGCAACTCTCCATCAATCGAAGAGAGACTCTGACGCTGCGGCAAATCATAGCGAACACATCATGGAACGCGACCATCCGGTCTGATAACTGAAAGTTGATGAGCCTGTCCCCCGCCGAGATCCCCGCCGACGCGGGCGATGCCCTCGCGAGCGCATCCCAGGGGCCGCGGCGTGTAAAGATCCTGCCCGTTCTGTTCGTCCTCGCGATCAGTTTGGGATATCCATTCGCGACGTTCCTGAACCGGCTGTATCCGATACTTTTGCGCGCCGGTTTTTCCTGGCTGACGATTGGCTGGGCCCTGAATATCGCCGCGGAAATTACAATTGCGGCGACGACGCTCGCGGTCGTGCATTATTGGGAGCGCCTGCCGATGTGGTCGATCGGACTCGCTCAACCCAAGGTTTCCGATTTCGTTTTCGGAGTATGCGCGTTTTTCGCGGTGCTGCTCGTCGAAAGGTTCGTCTCGCCGCTTCTCGTGGGGCTACTGGTTGCCGGACGGGCATCGTATGGATCAGACATCGCGGCCGTCGCTCCGTCCCAGATTGCGCTCGTCTCACGGTTCCCCTGGCAATTCAGTGTCGCGATGGCGGCGAGCGCTGGTATCTTCGAGGAACTTTGGGCTCGCGGCTACGGAATTGAGCGGCTTTCGGCCCTCCTGCACAGCACGGTCGCGGCAGCGGCGATCATGCTCTTTCTTGATCTCGCGGCTCACCTGCCGTTCTGGGGAATCCGCTACGCAATTCTGATCGCGCCGACCGAAGCCGTGTTCCTGTCGCTCTACCTTTGGCGCAGACGTCTTCTGCCGTGCGTGATCGCGCATGCATTGTCGGATGCGTCTCGACCAATCTTGCTGGTATCGATGTGGCTGCTGGCGATGATCTTCCCTATGCACGCAACACGTGGATGGGAGGCCCTATGGAAGGGTGACTACGATCAATCAATCACGGAGTTCAGTGGTGTCTTGAGCCGCACTCCAAACGACGTGCGAGCGCTCGAAGGACGCAGCAACGCATACTGGTACAAGGGCAGATACGATCAGTCGATCGATGACTTGACCAGACTCATCAGGCTTGAGCCCGGCAATGAGCATGCATACAGGAATCGCGCGAATTCATATTTTGCCAAACACGATTATCCACGCGCGATGGCGGACGCGAACCAGGCTATCAAGCTCGCCCCGGAGGATCCCGATACTTACTCGATACGCGCGAATATCGATGCGGCGTCGGGCGACGAGGGCGGTGCAATCAAGGACCTCGGGCGGGCGATCAAGCTTAGTCCTAGCGACTACGCGCTGATCGAGCGCAGGGAAACCCTGTACGACACAACCGGCAACTACGACGGCGCGATCGCCGATCTCGGCCGCTTGCTTGCGCTCGATCCGGGCGATCGCTATCTGCTCGCCGAGCGCGCTGTCCTATACGGAACGAGCGGGCAATTCAGCTTGGCGTCACTTGATGACTCAGCGATCATCTCCGCTCATCCGAAAGACCCTTCCGGCTACACCATCCGAGCCAATCTGTCTTATGAACAGCATCAGTACGGCGCCGCTATCGTCGATTTGAATAGAGCCATCGCACTGGCGCCAGATCGCCCGAAACTCTATAAGTGGCGCGCCATGTCATTCACGCAACTTGGCAAACTCCGTGACGCGATCGCAGACTGGAAGCGCGTCCTCGACAAACAGCCGAAGACCGCCCATGAGTACAACACTCATGCGTGGATCCTGGCCACCTGTCCGATCGCCGAGGTCAGAAACGGGAAGCAGGCGGTGGAGTTCGCAACCGAAACATGCAAGATGACGGGATGGAAGAACGCCAAATACCTGGATACCCTCGCGGCCGCGTACGCCGAGCAGGGTGAATTCGCCGATGCGACGCTGTGGGAAAAACAGGCGCTCGCCGCGCTCGCGCCCTCAGACAAAACTATCGCCGCGGGAATGCACGAACGGCTGGCGTTATACGAGGCGGGCCATCCATACCGTGATTCCTATCCGACCCTGTTCTAACATCGGTTGAGGTCACCGCGGTTCCTTGATCACCTGCCGAGCTGATCGAGGAGGTGCAGGATCACGCCGATGCCGGGGAGGTTTACTTCGAGCTCTTCGGAGAGCGTGCGGATTACTCGCGCGCGTTCGAGCGCGGCGCGGTCGTAGAGGCGTTCGATCGTGTGGCCGGTGCGCGTCACCTTGGCGGGCGCGAGCAGATCCTCATGCTCCCAGACCGAGAGTTGGCGATCGCTGATTCCCGTGATTACGCAGAATACTTCACGACTCACCAGGATCGGCGCCGAGCGCCTCGATCCGCGGATGCGCTTGCTCGCGATACTTTGCCGCCGCGCCATCGCCGTCAGCTCCGTCTGATCATTTCCTCGCGAGGATCGGGCACGCCGCGCCCGCGCCGGCTCTCCGCAAGCTGCTGCATCAGCGAGCGCTCGTCGGCGGTCAGGTCCGCGGGTGCGAGGATCTTGAGCTCATAGAGCAGGTCGCCGGCAGGCTCCCTGGCGCGCGCGGGGATTCCTCGCGCCTTGAGGCGCATCACGCGCCCGCCCTGCGAGCCGGCGGGAATCTTGAGCGATACTTTCCCGCCACCGGGAGTTGGCGCAGTGACCTCCGCGCCGAGAGCGGCTTCGTAGTCCCAGACCGGCAGCTCGCAGCGCAGGTCGCGACCGGCGACGGTGAAGACCGGATGCGGTTCGATTCGCACGGTCAAAAACAGATCGCCGTTGAACTCGGGACGCGGGCCGCGGCCGCCCTGCCCCTTAAGGCGCAAGCTGGTGCCTTCCGAGACTCCGTGCGGAATCGTCACTTCGAGATTGCGCGGTTGCGCGATTACGCCGCTGCCGCGGCATACCGGGCACGGCGCGGCCGATCGGATGACGCGCGATTTACCCTGCCGCTCTTCGCTGGCAACCATCCCGGCCCCCCCGCACGCGGCGCATTCGTCCTGTGCGATCAGCTCGAGGCGCTGCCTTGCGCCATTGATCGCATCGGCCAGTTGGATATGAACGTCGGCGCGCATATCGGGAGCGCGCGAAGGTTCGGAGGCGAAATCGAATCCGCTGCGCGCGCCGCGCGCCGCTCCCTGCCCGCCGAAAAACTGCTCGAAGAAGTCGCTGAAGCCGCCCGCTCCCGCCTCCGCGCCGGTGGAGTAGCGCGGTCCTCCCCGCGCTCCGCCGCCCGCCTGCCTTCGCGCGGCGGCTTCCTGCGCGTAACGGCGCATCATCTCTTCCTGCGAGATGCCGTGTTCCCAGTCGGCGCCCAGTTCGTCGTACTTCTTGCGTTTGCCGGCGTCGGACAGGACCTGGTAGGCCTCGTTGATTTCCTTGAAACGCTTTTCGGCGTCTTTGTTGTTGGGATTGACGTCGGGATGGAATTTGCGCGCGAGCTTGCGATACGCCGTCTTGATTTCCGGATCGGTTGCGCCGCGTTCGACGCCAAGGGTCTTGTAGTAGTCGCGAAATTCCATTGCGCAGAGTGTGGTTCAGACGATCCAGCTATTCAAGATGCGCACGAAATGGCGCCGCGCAAGCAGCGACAAAGAGAATCCACAGATTACAAGGATTTCGCGGATTTTGGATCAGGCTCGTCCGCCGGAGGCGCGGTGAAGGCAGCGCCGCTCAATACGGTTCAGCCGATTAACATCCGATAAGCTTGCGACGATGCATAAGCAGAGGGCGGCGCATCAAGCGCCGCCCTCCCGGAGCGACCTCAGAAAGGAATCCTCGCGGTTAGCCTAAAGGACCCGTCAAGGTTCCGTCGCCAACTTTGCCGTGCCACTAAGCGAGCTTCCCGAAATTGCGGGAATTGGCTGCTTCGCCGGAATGCATTTTTGGAAAGTCATGCTGAACGCACCGCAGAAAGTCGCCAAACCCGCCGGCGCTTCGCAATCCTGGCCCGTCCCGGCGAGGCTCGTCGCGCTGAGTGTGGCTTGTAGCGTTTCCGGTCCCGAAAAGACGCCGTCAGTCATGAAGAACAACAACGTGGTTCCGTCTGAACTCTTGCAAACGGATCCGGTACCCAGGAAACCTGAAACGGTCGGGCTGATGATTGAGAATTGCTTGCATGCGCCTTTGCCGGGAATCGAACCTCCGATACCCACGTAATCATTACTTCCCAGAGTCATGCATAAGTTCCCGGCCGATGCCGTCCCCGCGAAGGCAAGAAGCAATCCTGCCAAGAGCGCCACGCGACGAAAGACAGCGCGCGGTGCCACCATTCGTGTTCCCGCCCAATTCCGATCTGTGTTCATGATTTTCCTCCCGGAGATCTTTGACGGTTGAGTCAGATAGAGACGTTTTGATTATCAAAGCATCCGAAAGACTAAGGCCGATGGCGAGTTATGTCCAATGCCCGGCGGATCGGCGCGATCGGAACGTAACTGAAACGCCTAGAGAGATTTCCCCGATTGGGGACCGGATTCGCCTTGCGGCGGCACGGTGAGGGTGTCGAGTTTCGCTTCGAGTGCGCGCAGTTCGTCGTCCAGGCGCGACTGGCGGTTCCAAATGAATACCACGTACAGGAATATCGCCGCGAAAATAGCACTGTAGGCTGCGAACAAGTATCCAAAGTTGTCCATTATCGTCCTGTGCGCGGCGGTCAAGCTCTGCCGGCGCGAAACTCCGCTATCGCGATCGCGCGTGCGATCTCGTCCAGCCGCGTGCGCGTGCGCAGGATCGCAAGCCGCAGCATCAGCAGCCACGCGAACATCAGCGTGAACGCCGTGATCGATACCAGAAGCGTGACCACCATCCGCGGATCCTGCAGGCCGTGGCCGCCCTGCCGAGTCACCAGCACGGCGGGATGAATCGTGCGCCACAACCGTACCGAAACGATCACCACCGGCACGTCGAGCGCCGCGACAATTCCGACCACGGCGGCGAAGCGCGCGACCTGCCCGGACTCCTCGAGCATCGCGCGCATCAGCAGGTATCCGCCATACAAAAGCCACAGCACGAACGAGGTCGTCAGCCGCGAGTCCCACGTCCACCATGTCCCCCAGATCGGTTTGGCCCACAGCGACCCCGTCAGCAGCATCAGGGTGCAGAACAGCATCCCGATTTCGGCGGCGGCGTAGCCAAGATCGTCCCAGATCTGGCCGCCCAGCCAGAGATAGAAGATTCCCGCGACCGCAACGATCGCGAACGCGGCGAACGCGACCCACGCGCAGGGCACGTGGAAATAGAAGATGCGCTGGACGATTCCTTGTTCGGCCTCGGTCGGCACCCAGGCGAAGATCATCCACAGCGCCACGACCATCAACGCAAGCGTCACCGCGCCGAGAACATTATTGAGCTTCCTGCCCACGATTGCCCGACCCTACTCCTGTCCGATCACGTGCTCGAACAGCAGATAGCCCGCCGTCACGAACAGGACATCGAACGCAACGAGGATACCGATCCAGTCGCGCGCTGTCGCCATCGGCGCCGCCGACAGCGCGGCGGTGCTGGCGCGGACTCCGGCAATCAGCGCGGGCACGAACATCGGGACGACCAGCAGCGGCAGCAGCAGTTCGCCGCCGCGCGCGCGGCCGGAAATAGCGGCGAGGAGAGTCGCCAGCGCGGCGAAGCCAATCACGCCGAGGATCAGGATCGGCGCAAGGCGCACCAGCGCGCCCGAAAATTCGAGATTAAAGAACAGCACGGTCAGGATCGCGCCGGCTCCGAGTGCGACGAGCATGAAAATCGCCGAGGCGGCAAGCTTGGCGGCGTACAGCGTCGCGCGATCGACCGGGCTTATCAGCAGCGCGCGGATACATTCGTTTTCGCTCTCGGCCATCAGCGCGCGCGACGCACCCAGCATCCCGGCGAACACCAGCGCGATCCATAACGCTCCCGCCGCGGCCTCGGGACCGCGCGCGACGCCGGGGTTGAGCGCAAAGACCAGCACCACGAGCACCAGCATCGCGAGCGCAACCATCGCGATCGTGCTGACCCCGCTGCGCAGTTCGAGGCGCAGGTCCTTGGACAGGATTGCGGCGAAGGCGCTCATTGGTTCGGCCGTCCGAGCAGCGATCGCAGCCGCCCCGCGCGCGGAGCTTCGACGGTTTCGGGATGCGGAATCAGGCGCCCGCGCGAGATTTCGTATTGTTCGAGCTCGACGCCCTCGATCGCAAGCCGGGCGTGCGCGCTCGCAACGACGGCGCATCCGCGCGCGAGTTCGGTGCGAATCAGATCGGTCATGATTGCGACCCCGTCGGAATCGAGCGCGGCGAACGGCTCGTCGAGGATCAGCAGCGTCGGCTCGGCGATCATTGCGCGCGCGGCCGCCAGGCGCTGCTCCATCCCGCGCGAGAACATCCGCACCCGTTCGCCGCCGAAGTTTGCAAGGCCCACGCGTCGTAGCCACGAATGCGCGGCGCCACGCGGATTTTCGACTCGATAGAGGGTCGCGTAGAATTCGAGATTCTCGGCCGCGGTGAGGTTCGGGTAGAGAAAGCTGCGATGCGACAGCATCCCGATTCGCCGTCGTCCATCGGGATCGAGCCGGCGCGAGTCCTGGCCGAACACAAGCGCGTATCCGGTGCTGGGCGCGGAGAGTCCGGCAAGAATTGCCAGCAGGGTCGATTTACCCGCCCCGTTGCCACCGATAATCACGGCGGCGCGGCCGGATGCCACGCGCAGATTGGCTTCGAGCAGGACGGGAACGAGGCCGAAGCTCTTGCCGAGCGCGTGTGTCTCGACGATCGGCGCGGCCATCAGTCGTTCCAGCCGGTGGCGCGTCCGGAGGGTCGCAGCGCAAGGCCGCACTCGGCGCAGAAGCGCGCGTCGGCGATCGTCCTGCTTCCGCATTGGGAACAGAACCGGACCCCGCGCGGCGCGCCGGCGTTTGTACGCGTTACGCCAAAGCTCGGGAATTGCGCGGCGCGCGTGGGCTCGGCGCGGCGCGCGGGCTCGACCAGCAGGACCGGTTTCGCCGCAGGCGCCGCTACGGGCTCGGCTTTGGCCTCGAGCCGCTCGATCGATTGCATCGCAACGAGCGCGCGGTTTTCCAGCCCGGCGCGCAACGTCTCGTAGTCGGCATCCGAGAGCTTGCCCATCTCGCGATCGAACTCGAGTTCGCGCAGTCCCTGGACCGCGAGGCCGCGCTCATGCTCGAGGCGCTCGGCGTCGATCTCGCCGGCCTTCTTGAGGCGCGAGGGCATGAACCCTCCCGCCAGCGGCGCCGCGACAAACATCGCGACTCCGGCCACGATCATCGCGGCGGCAAGGTAGAGCATCGCTCAGCCGCCCTTCCTTAGGTCTTCGGCGAGCTTGCGGCGCAGCTCGGGATCGAAGGAATTTTCGTCCGGCGCGGCGGGCGCGGGTTGCGAAGGCGGCGAGTCGGGCTCGCGATGCCATCGGCGGGCCGTGAAAACAATCAATACCCCGCCGGCCAGCAGCGCCGCGAACGGGGTTATCCAGGCGAGCAGGTTGAACCCTTGGGTAGTCGGCGCGGAAAGAACTTTCTCGCCAAACTTATGGCGGTAGAACGCGATTATCTCGACCTGCGATTTGCCGTGATCGATCATGTCCTGAATCTGATGCCGCGTTGGCACCGAGAAGCTGCACGTCGGCATGTTGCAGTTGGCGACGGTCAGGCCGCATCCGCATTGGCACGTTAGCCCCTGGGCGACCTGCTCCTCGCTGGGGCGCTCGGCGGCGGACGGGAGGGTGCGCGCGGCAGCCAGACTGAGAACGATCGCCAGCGACACTATCGCGAGAACACCGGTCATCCGCGCGCGCACGATCAATCTCCGCCGGGCGCCGGCTCCCCGGTTATCGCAACCGGAGCCGCGCGCCTGACTGCTGCCGCGATCGCCGCGCGCTCGCGCACATTCGGCCACATCACGACCACGGTGCCGATCGCCATCAGCAAGCCTCCCGCCCACAGCCAGAAAACGAGCGGAGTGAGGAACACCTCGAAGGTCGCCTGGTTGCCGTTCTCGTCGAGTCCGGCGAGCACGATGTAAAGATCGGCGAACGGGGTCGAGCGGATCGCGACCTTGGTCGCGGGCTGCTGCTCGCGCTTGTAGAAAAGTTTTGCGGGCGCCATCTCGGTGACGACGCGCCCGTTGCGCGAGACCTCGATCCGCGCGGTCGCGCTCTCCATGTGCGCGGTATCGGATTCGGACAGCCCGAGGTAGCGCAGTTGGTAGGCGCCAACCGTAAAGCTTTGTCCCTCGCGCACGCTCTTTTTCACTTCGGTCTTGAAAAACGACGAGCCGACAATTCCGACGAATGCGACGATCACGCCGATATGGATGATATACCCGCCGTAGCGGCGGTTGTTCTTCGCCACCAGGTTAACCAGCGCGCGCGGTGCGGGCTCGGCCAGCATATGGCGGCGCGCGCCGACGCCGCGCCGGAACTCGACGACCACTGTTCCGAGCACGAACGCGGCGAGCGAGAAGGCGGTCAGCACGTACCAGGTGCGCAGACCGGCCGCGAGCGCGACTACGCCGGTTGCGACACCTGTAATCGCAGGCGCGGTAAAGCTCTTGACCAGGTTGCTCGCCGTGGTACGCCGCCACGCGATTAGCGGTCCCACGCCCATCAGGAAAATCAGCCCGAGCGCGAGCGGTCCGGCAACGCTATTGAAGAACGGAGGACCCACGGTGATCTTGACCCCGCGCACGGCTTCGGACAGCACCGGAAAGATCGTGCCCCAGAAGACCGCGAACGCGATTCCGATCAGCATCAGGTTGTTGAACAGGAACGCGGCCTCGCGCGAGAGATATGACTCGAATTCGGCGGGGCTGCGCAACTCCCTGGCGCGGAAGATGAGCAGCCCCGTGTAAGCCGCCACGATTAGGACGAGGAAGCTCAGAAAGTACGGCCCGAGCCCGGACTGGGTGAATGAATGCACCGACGAGATCACGCCGCTGCGCGTGATGAAGGTGCCGAAAATCGTCAGCGAAAAGGCCAGCCCGATCAGCGCAAGGTTCCAGACCTTGAGCATGTCCTTGCGCTCCTGGATCATCACCGAATGCAGGTACGCCGTCATCACGAGCCACGGCATGAAGGCCGCGTTCTCGACCGGATCCCATGCCCAGTACCCGCCCCATCCGAGGACTTCATACGCCCAGCGCGCGCCGAACAGATTGCCGAGGGTCAGGAAGAACCACGAGAAGATCGCCCAGCGCCGGGTCGAGCGGATCCACGAATCGTCGAGCTTGCCGGTCATCAGCGCGGCCGCGCCGAACGCGAATGGGACCGTCGCGCTCACGTAGCCCGTGTAGAGGGAAGGCGGATGAATCGCCATCCAATAATTCTGAAGTAAAGGATTAAGATCCGTTCCCTGCGCCGGGATGACCGGCAGCAAATCGAACGGGCGCGTCACGAAGTTCAGCATCCCGAGAAAGAAAATCGCAACTCCCGCCAGCACCGCCATCGCATACGGCGCGATTTCCGGATTGCGGCGGCGATGCTGATACGCGGCGACCGAGGTGAAAATCGACAGCAGCCAGGTCCACAGCAAAAGCGAGCCCTGCTGCCCGCCCCATAGCGCCGTGAACTTGTACACGGTCGGCAGCGTCGTGCTCGAGTACGACGCAACGTATTCCAGCGAAAAATCCGAGCTGAGCAGCCCGGTCCATAGCGCGACCACCGCGATCGTCACCATCGCGCACATCGCCCACAGCGCATGGCGCGCGCTGGCGATAAACTCGGGGCGCCGGCGCCGCGCGCCAAAGACATTGGCGCCGATCGAATAGAACGCGAGCAGCAGCGCGATCGCGAGAGCAAGTCGGCCTAGATCAGGCATCGCATCCTATTTTGCTTGCGCGGGCTTGTACTTGGAAGGGCAGCTCGTAAGCACCTGCGTGGCGGCGATATGCCGGGTCGCGTCGAGCTTGCCCTCGACGATCACGTCGCGGCCGTTCGCAAACATATCGGGCTTGGGCTCGCCGATACAGGTCACAGCGTATGCCGCGGGTTCGGCGGTGGAAACGGGTTTCACCGCGGGATCGACGTTCGGATCGGGAATGGGGACGATGCCAAATTTCAGAGTAAGCGTGGCCGGATCCCAGGCGATCGTCCCGGATTTGACGCGCCCGGCGACCCGCAGCGGCTGCCCAACCAACTGGGCCTGGCGGGCGGCGACTTCATCGACGGTCAGATAGTACTCGGAGGTGTTACGGATCGCGGTCGTGATCAAATAGACGATCGCGCCTACGACCAGCGCCGTGCCAATAACAAATCGCAGCCGGAAACGCATGGATGATCATTATCCGCCAGATAACCGCCGGGCAAGCAAGCGGTGCATCCGCGCCCTACTCTTCTTCCGATGACGCGGCGCCCTGTTGGCGGGGGCCGAAGGCTACGCCGCGTTTGCTCGCGCGGATGAAATCGATCATCTCGGCCACTTCGGGGGTGACCTGACCCGCGGCGAGCAATCGCTCGATCGCGAGCGCGAGGTTGCGGCGCGCGCCGAACAGCGCGGCGAATGCGCGGCGCAGCGACGCGATCGCGGGCGGCGAGAATCCCGCGCGCCTCAGGCCGATCGCATTGATCGCGCGCAGCGTATGCACTCCGTCCACGATGCAGAACGGCGGGATGTCGCGGCTCATGCGCGAGCCGCCGCGGGTCAGCGCGAGCCGTCCGATACGCGTGAACTGATGCACCACGCAGTTGCCCGAGACCAGCGCGCGATCGCCGACCCGCACCCATCCCGCGAGCAGCGCTCCGCCCGCGATAATCGTATGGTCGCCGATTCGGCAGTCGTG
>DATLTX010000289.1:0-7869 GCA_035533435.1 Binataceae bacterium (SeqCode) | reverse complement strand
GCAACCGATGTACGACCTCGAGCAGGCGTACCGGATCGCGCTGCGCTACATCCCGCTCGAGCTCAACGTCAAGGGCGCCTTCGGCGGAACGCTCGACAATCGCGACGAACGCAACTGGCGCAAGGTCCGCTACCTCTACCTCGACGCGCGGCGCTACGCGAACGCGCGCGGGCTCATCATCCGCGGACCGCAAAAGATTTTCGACTCGCGCCTGTCCCTGATGAGCGGCCTCTGGGCCGACCGCCACGGCAAGTTCCGCCCCTACTCGGACCGCGTGTTCGAGCGCTTCTTCAAGCGCGAGCTCGACATCGAAGACGGCGCGGCCCTGGCCCGGGTAATGACCGAAGTCGGGCTCGACGCCGCCGGATTCACGAAGTATGTCCTCGGCGACGGTCCGCGCGATTTGCAGGCCGCCGCCGCCGAAGCCGAACGCGACGGAGCGTTCGGCGTGCCCACGATGATCGTCGCCGGCGAGCCGTTCTGGGGCAACGATCGGGTCGAATGGATCGCAAAGAAGCTCGACGCGATGAACCTGCGGCGATGAAGCCGGACCGCGCGCGGAACTATTGCCATGAAACCTGTACCAATCGGCACTGTCGGCACCTTCACCCAAGTCGTTGCGCCCGAGCATCTGGCGAGCCGGATCGAGCCGTCGCTGGCTCCTGTTCTCTCGACGCCCGCGATGGTCTCGATGATGGAGATGGCCGCGATGGACGCGATGCGCGGCTACCTGGAACCGAGCGAAAGCTCGGTCGGGATGGCGATCGACGTGCAGCATCTCGCGGCGACTCCGCCGGGGCATCGCGTTCGCGCCGAGGCCCAAGTCGTCAAATGCGAAGGACGGCGGCTCGAATTCACCGTGCGCGCGTTTGACGAGGCCGAGCAGATCGGATCGGGCACGCATCGCCGCGCGGCGCTCGACGCCGCGAAGTTCAGCGAACGGCTCAAGAGCAAGCAGAAATCCTGAGCGAAATCGGCACGGAGACCGCGATGAGCGAAAAGATATTTTCTCCCGATGAAGTTTATGTGGGCCGCGACTACGGCGGTGTCAGCTACGACATCACGCCGGAAACCGTCGCCACCTATATTGCGGGAACCGGCGACGATAACCCGTGGTACCGCGATCGCTCGCCGCTGGGAGGTCCCGTCGCGCCCGCCCTGATCCTGCACTCCGGAGTGTACAAAACGGTCAAGTGGTATTTGCCAAATATCTATGGCAACCTGCACGCCCGCCAGGAGTGGGAAATCTTCACCCCGGTGATGGTCGGCGAGCGACTGACTACCCGGTCGCTGATCGTCGGCCGCTATATCAAGCGCGATCGCGAATATCTAGTCAATGAAGTAATAGTCACTAACGCCGCCGGGCAAATTGTCTCGCGCAGCAAGACGCATCAGAGCTTCCTGCTTCCTGAGCAGACTAGCAAGGACTCTTTCGTCGTCGATAAATCGCGCGAGAAGGACTCCAAACGTTCGTTTCGCATCGGCGAACGCGAAGGCGAGCTAATCGAAGCTCCCATGCGCACTATCAGCGAAGAGATGTGCATCGCGTTCTCCGGACCGCAACGCAACTATCACAACGATCGGCAAAAGGCGGTCGAACTTGGCTTTCCGGAAATCGTCGTGCAGGGGATGCTCTCGGTGTGCCTGGTTTCCGAACTGATGACGCGCCGGTTTGGCGCCGGCTTCCTCTACGGCGGAAAGATGGATCTGCGCCTCGTCAACGTGCTGTGGGGCAACGACACCACCGCGCCGCGCGGAAGAATCGTCGAGCGGACGCCGGAGGGCAAGCGCATCCGCGCCGAAGTCGAAGTGTGGTGCGACAAGTCCGACGGCACCAAAACGATCGTCGGTTCGGCCAGCGCGCTCGAACTCTGACACCTGGACGTGACTCGGAAAAGCCTGTCGCTGGCTGCCTTGATGCTCGCGATCGCGGCGGAGCTGTCCGGTTGCGCGGCGCGTCGATGCCAGAACGCGCTGGTGCAGTGCCGCTACGAATGTCAGCGCGAATACCAGGTCTGCCAGGTCAACGGCAACGAGGAATACTACTGCCGCAATCTCATCGGAAATTGTCTCGTGCAGTGCGACTATACTCGCGCGGAATGCTCTTGATCGCGGTAGTAGGAAGACGCGAGTTGACCCGCGCTCGCGGCGCGGATCACGCTGTAGTTAGCGCCTCGATCTCGGCGACCTGTTTCGGAATCGCGGCGGTCATTACCTCGTACCCGCCCGCCGTGACGAGCACGTCGTCCTCGATCCGGATGCCGACGCCGCGCATCGCCTCGGGCACCGAGTCGTCGGCCTGGTCGATATAAAGGCCGGGCTCCACGGTCAGCACCATCCCCGGTTCGAGCCTGCGCGACTCGCCGCCTGTCCGGTACAGGCCGACGTCGTGAACGTCCATGCCGAGCCAGTGGCTGGTGCGATGCATGTAATATCGGCGGTAGGCGGCCTGCTCGATAATTTCCTCGGGCGTTCCCTTGACCAGTCCGAGCGACCGCATTCCATCCACCAGCACGCGCAGCGCGGCGTCGTGCGGATCGTCGAAGCGCGCGCCCGGCCGGACCTTATCGATCCCGCGCGCCTGCGCCGCGAGGACGATTTCGTAAAGTTCTTTCTGCAGCGCGGTGAATCGCGCGCCGATCGGAAAAGTGCGAGTCACGTCGGAGGCGTAAAACTCGTATTCGCATCCGGCGTCGATCAGGAGCAGCTCGCCCGTGCGCATTTCGCGGCGGTTCTGGATGTGATGCAGGATCGCGGCGTTGGGGCCCGACGCGATAATCGAGGGATAGCTCGGCCCGGCGGCGCCGCGCGAGCGAAACGCGTAATCGACCTCCGCTTCGATCTGCCATTCGCGCATCCCGCCGCGCGCCATGCGCATCGCGCGCTCGTGCGCATAGCCGGAGATCTCGATCGCGCGGCGCATCAGCTCGAGTTCGCCCGCTTCCTTGCGGATGCGCGCCTCGTGGATGATCTCGCGCGGATCGAAAATCGCGTACGGCCCCGAGCCCAGCCGCGGACGCATCGCGCTCGAATGCTGCGCGAGTTTCATCACGCGGGCGTCAAACGCCTCGTTGCGCCCGATCGGATAGTGGAGCCGGTCGGCTTGTTCGAGATAGCGCGGCAGAATTTTCTCGAGCTCGTCGGTCGTGAACGCCTTGTCGGCGCAGTAATCGACGACCGCGCCCTCGATCCCCGCGCGCTTGCCGGTCCAGGTTTCGCGGTCCTTGTCGCGCGGCCGCACGAACATCGCGAACTCGCCGTCGGGATGCCCCGGCGCGAACAGGGCGACCGACTCGGGCTCCTCGAAGCCCGTCAGATAGTAGAAATCATTGTCTTGCCGGTAGATGAATTCCACGTCGCCCGAGCGAAACGCGACCGGCGCGCTGGGCAGAATTGCGATCGCGCCCGCGCCGATGACGTCAAGGAAGCGGCGCCGGCGGGCGCGATAGAAGTCCGAATTTCCGTTTTCACTCATCGCTGATAATTACGCCACGGCGCGCGCCGCTTGACCATCCGCTACGGCAGCCCGGCGCCGGGAACTTCGACCCGCGTGATCTCGATCTTCGCGGTCGCTTTGGCGCGGCACGCGGCCGGGTCCGACGAGGCCGAGGTCAGCACGAACAGCGTCTTGCGATCCGCGCCGCCCAGCATGCACGCAAACGCATCGGTCGCGACGGGGATCCGCTCAGTCACTGCGCCGCCCTCGCGCACGCGAATCACTTCCGAGCAAGTTGGACTGGCGACCCAGATCGCGCCTTCGGAATCGAGCGCGATTCCGTCGGGAACATTTTTCCCCAGGTCGGCCCACACGCGCCGATTCGCGAGCGAGCCGTCGGCCGCGATATCGAACGCGGTCAGGCGCCGCCCGAACGATTCGCCGACGATGAGCGTTTTGCCGTCGGGCGTGATCACGGTTCCGTTGGGGAACATCAGATCGTCGGAGACCACGCGCGGCTTGCCGTCGGGCGTGACCATGATCATCACGGTCGCCCGCGGCTTCTCGCCCTTGTGAAGATCGTAGCCGAAATTGCCGACATACGCGCGGCCCTGCGAATCGACCACCATGTCGTTGCAGTGATACGGCGCGAGCGCCGACAGATCGGCGTGAACTCTGAGCGCGCCGCTGCCGCGCTCCATGCGCATCACTTTGCAATCCGTCATCGAGACGACCAGCATCGTGCCATCGGGAAGCCATCCGAGGCCCGAGGGATTGTTCGGCACTTCGCAGACAACGCTGGTGCGCCCTTCGAGGTCCACCGTCATCACGCGGTCGGCGTGCATGTCGGAGAAGTAGAGTTTTCCGTCATGCCAGCGGGGTCCTTCGCCGAATCTTAAGCCCTCGAGCAAAGTGGTCAGCGTGCGCATCGCCGTCTCCTGTCTGATCGCCTGCAATCCGCGCCGCGCTCAGTCGAGCGCGCCTTTTTTGTGCAGCGCCGCGATTTCGCTTTCGCCGTAGCCGAGCGCGGCGAGCACCTGGTCGGTATGCTGCCCGAGGCACGGCGCGGGGGCTTTGACCTCGCACGGCGTTGCGCTCATCCGCCACGGGATTCCGCAGTGGCGCCTGACGCCGACCTCCGGATGCTCGAGTTCGACCCAGTATTTGCGTTCGGCGAGATGCGGATCCTCGCAGAGATATTTGTTGTCGGCGCAAGCGCCCGCGGCGACACCGGCGGACTGGAGGGTATCGACGACGTACGCGACGCGGCGCTTGGCGGTCCATTCGGTGATGATCGCCTCGATCGCGTCCTCGTTGTGCTTGCGCGCGGCGAGCGTTTTGAAGCGCGCGTCGCCTGCGAGCTCGGGGCGGCCGATCGCGCGCGCCAGGCGCGCCCATTCGTCGTCGCTGGCGCATACGATCGAGACCCACTGGTCGATCGTCACGTCCATGATTTTCTCCGGCAAATCCTGGCAGCGGAAAATTCCGTGCGGCGCCATGAACGGATCGCGATTGCCGCTGCGCTCGGGCTCGCGATCGTTCATCGTGTACTCGAGAATTCCTTCCGCCAGCACGTCCATCGCGCATTCCCACTGGCTCATGTCGATGAACTGGCCCTCGCCGGTTTTGTGGCGATGGTAGAGCGCGGTGAGAATCGCGAAGGCGCCGTGCACTCCGGCATTGGGATCGGCGTAGCTGAACCCGGCGTGCATCGGAGGAAATCCTTTGTAGCCGGTAAGCGAGGAAAGCCCCGAGAGCGGAACCTGCGCGGGCCCGTAGGCGACGTACTCGCGGTACGGCCCGGTGTCGCCGTAGCCGGAGAGCGAGATCATTACGATATCGGGACGGACCTTTTTGATCTCGTCGTAACCGAAACCCATCTTGTCGATCACGCCGGCGGCGAAATTATTGATCACGACGTCGGATTCCTTGATCAGCCGCCACGCGATCTCCTTGGCCTCGGGATGCTTGAAATTCAGCGAGAGTGATTTCTTGCCCTGGTTGTACTGGTTGAAGTAACCCGACTTGTTGAGTCCGTTGAACACGCCGTCGGGCCACGGCGGCAGCATCCGCGTCACGCACGGCCGGGTCTTGGTTTCGATTCGGACCACGTCGGCGCCCATGTGCGCGAGCTGCAAGGTGCAATACGGACCTGCCCACACCCAGGTGAAGTCGCAGATTTTAATTCCGGAAAGCGGCGGCTTGGCCATCGTTAGATCACACCTTTGTTTTTTAGTTCGCTGAGATTGGCCGCGGAAAGTCCGAGGCGGCTGCCGAAGATCTCATCGTTATGCAGACCTAGGGTTGGCGCGGGCGTGCGGATTTCCCAGGGCGTGCGATGATACTTCAGCGGAGCGCCGGGATACTTGTGCGTGCCCGCGACCGGCTGCGCGATTTCGACAAAGAATCCGCGCGCGCGCAGATGCTCGCTGCTCAGCAGATCGCCCATCGTCGAGACGGGTGCGAACGGCACGCGCTTGGCCTGCGCCTTGCGGTACAGATCGAGCACGGTCTGCTGGCCGACCCATTCTTCAAGGAACACTTTAAGTGCGTCCCAGTTGAGCGCGCGCTTCAAGCGGTCGCCGAAAATTTCCTCGTTGGCCCATTCGGGATTGCCCATGATCTCGACAAACCCGCGCCACTGATGTTCCTCGATGCAGCACAGGTAGATATAGCCGTCCTTGCACCGCATCGTCTCGACCGGCTGCAAAGGCTTCTGCCCCAGGCGCGTCGCGATCATCTTCATGTACGGCCAGTACTCGAAGGTCATCTCGAGGATCGCGGCAATCGATTCCTGGACCGAGACTTCGACATGCTGCCCGCTCTCGCCGCGGACGCGGGCGAAGACCGCGCCCATCGTGGCGGCCGCGGCGTGGACGCCGCCCTGGTAGCCGGCCTGCGAGCCCGCGGTTTTGAGCGGAGGAAGATCGGCGTGCTCGGGGCCGCCGCCGTTGAGCACGCACACGCCGCCCGCGGCCCACACGGTCAAATCCTCGGCGCGGAAATTCCGGTACGGACCCGACAGGCCGAACGGCACGATCGAGGTCATCACCAGGTTCGGATTGACGCGCCGCATGCGATCCCAGGTAAGCCCGACGCGGTCCATCTCCGGCGGCGCGACGTTGTGAATCAGCACGTCGGCGCCTTTGACGAGTTGCTCGAGCAGCCGCATCCCTTCGGGCTTCGCGATATCGAGCGTGATGCCTTTTTTGTTGGTGTTGAGGTAGAGAAAGAGCCCACTCTTTTCCGGATGCGCTTCGTCTTTGGGAAACGGTCCGCGCGTGCGCGCGCGATCGCCGGCGCCGGGCCGCTCGATCTTGATCACCTCGGCGCCCATGTCCGCCAGCATCTTGGAGCAATACGGGGCCGAGACCAGCTCACCCACTTCGACAATTTTCAGATCTGATAATGCGCCTGCCATCGGCACTCCATTCGGGAAAATTCGGTTTTCATAACTACTCGGGAAACACCTGCTTGAATGGCTTGACCTCGACGCGCTCGAAGACTCCGCCGGTCAGGTACGGATCGCTGTTGGCAAGGGCGCGCGCCGCCGCCTCGTTTTCCAGATCCACGAGAATCAGGCTGCCGCTGCCGTCGGTGAAAGGACCGGCGATCACGACCTGTCCGCGAGCGACGAACGGGCGGAGATTTTCCAGATGCGCGGGGCGCAGCTTCGGCCGCAGCGCGGCGCCATTGGGGCCATCGTGGCCGATTATCACGAACAGCATCTGGCAAACCTCAGGCGGAGTCGCGGGCGAATCCGCGTGTCCGGGAGAGAGTTACTTAGCACGCGCGGGCGCGCCGGAAAAACAGCGCGGCGACGAGGCCGAGCGATACGCGCAGGTCCGCCGTTGTGGCAGGTCACAAGCCGCGCCGCGGTGGGTTCGTTTGGCAACTTTTTACCTTGCCCTCAGATCATTGTCCGCGTAAATCCTCAGGAATTTGGTCGAAAGCGTGGGTCCGATGCGATTTTCCGGGTTTGGGAGCGGTCGGGAAATCTGACGGCATCGACGCGAAAAAGATTGAACCAACGTGGCGACCGGGCCCGGGCGTGGCTGTCGTCTGGTGGGGCTTGGGCTTCGGGCTGCGCGGGTTTTCTTTCATCGGATCCATACTCCCGGATCCATTATGCGCGAATTGAAGAAACGCGTAAGGCTGAACAGTTCAGCCATGAACAAATCTGGCAAAATTTCTAACGCCTGTTAGGCGCGCGAGCGAGGGCTTCAGTGGCGCGGGCGTCCCCGCCTGCGATTGCCCGCGCGTGTTTCCAATCGCCGATCGAGCGCCGGCGCGGCGTGAGAGATCATGCGACGACAGCGCCGTAGCCGGTCCAGTAGATCAGGAAATAGCCGGCGGCGATTGCGAACAGCGCCGCGAAGGCGATCATGTCGGCGGCGCGAAAGGGATAATCGACATAAGTCGTCGGCCGCGCC
>DATLTX010000288.1:0-9414 GCA_035533435.1 Binataceae bacterium (SeqCode) | reverse complement strand
GGGTCGTCCGTCTTCACGCCTTAGCCGGGCGGCAACCTCTCTCTGGGTGAGCCCCGCCTTTTTGCGAACCTCTCTGAGCACCTGGCCGAAGGTTTTCATTCCAATTGATCAGCGCGAACCATCGCCGCGCGCCGCCTCCTCGTCATTCCAGCATAGCTCAGTTAGCAGCGGATGTCATCAAAACTGATAATGTCGCAATTGTGGAACGGCTCGGCAAGATGCCAAACGCACCGGACTGGCGTCCGCTTCCCCGAAGGGGCAGGACGCCCTTCCGGGGTATGGGATTGCGTGAACATTTGGAAGGCGCGCTCCCCTCAACCGAAATAGGGGGAGCGCGCAGGATTCCGGGACGCGCGAAGCGGAGCGCTGCACGGCGTGACAAGCGGAGCGTCCGGCGTCAGCCGGTGGCGCGCCATGCCCGCGCAGCGAGCGCCACCGCTGAATGCGGTGCGAAACGGAGCCGCAGCTGTGTAGGGGACGGCTTGAGTGAGCCGCGAAGCCGGAATTTAATGGAGTGCTCGCAGAATGGCTCTCAGCGCGGCGCTGCAGAGAGGGCACCTGTCTTTCTGAATTGACTGTCTACGACGAGCGTCGTAGTATGGCGACGATGAGAAAAATTCGTCTTCCCGGCGGAGATCTGGAGTACGCGGTGCTGGCGAAGCTCTGGGAACTCGGGACCGCCTCGGCTCGCGAAATCCATCGTGAGGTCGGCGAGCGCTCCAGTCTGGTTTACACGACGACCGCCAAGGTTCTGGATCGCCTGCACCACAAAGGGTTGGTGAGTCGCGAGCGCAAGGGCAAGGCCTTCGTCTACCGCCCGAGGGTTGCCCGCGAAGCCGTGGAAGGTGCGCGCGCACGAACGATGTTGGGCCGACTATTTGGCGAACGGCCGCATACCGCGGTGGCGGCATTGGTTGAAGCCGTGGAGTCGCTGGACCCTCGCCTACTTGACGAACTCGAACGGGCGGTCGCTTTGCGGCGGAGGTCACAACATGGAACGTGAGTCCCTTCTGACCCTTTTGGTTGCTCTGCTGAGCGGCGTCGCGATTCTCGCATGCGGGTGGTGGCCAGTTGTACAAGCGGGTGGCGCCAGCGGGCGGCAGTTGGAGCGGCTGATGTGGAAACGGATTTGGCTACCAGCAATTCCTGGATTGATGATCGCGGCCTGGTTGTGTGGATGGGCGCTGGTGGAGCCAGATCCGACCCCGGAGAGCGTGCCGTCGGCGATTTTGCTCGCGAGCATTCCCCTGCTGTTTCTTTTTGCCAGAGCCGCGGTTAGGGCGACCTGGTCCTTGCTTCGTAACAGCGATGATCTCGGCACGGCGACCGTGGGCTTGCTCGCGCCACGGATTCTATTTTCGCCCTATTTGGCCAAGAAGCTTGACGATCGAGTGATGGAGGCTGCGCTCGAACATGAGCGCGCGCACGTGCGCCATCGTGACCCGCTGCGGATCTGGCTGGCGCAACTCATGACCGATCTCCAGTGGCCTTGGCCTCAGGCACAGCAGCGCCTGCGACTCTGGTTGCTCGCGCTCGAACTGGCGCGTGACGAAGAGGCACGCTGCGCGGGAGTGGAAGGCGCCGATCTGGCTGACGCTGTTCTGGCTTGCGCGCGTTTAGGTGAAAAACACGATTTACGGTTGCAAGCGGCGCTCGCCGGCGATCCGATTGCATTCAAAGAACGGATAGCGCGCTTGCTGCGTCCTCTGCCCAGCGGCTCAGAAGCAATTCAGGCGAGCGCGCGCGGCACACTAACGATGCTGCTGCCGACTCTGCTGCTGGCCGTGGCGCTCGGGTCCATCTTCGGCGAGCGGTTGGTCAGTGCGCTATTCCGGATCGCCGCCTAAAGTTCTGCCCGACGGCGTGCCCACGGCTCCGGGGTCCAATGAGATTTCGTGTGGTAATCGCGAGTGTCCTCGTTGTGACCAGCACGCTCTGCGGATGCTCGACCTATCGAGCGGCACCGCTCGTGCCCTCAGAGGCTGCTCACGACTTTGATCAGCGATCATTGGCCGATCCCGCATTATGCAGCTATCTCAGAGCGGACCTTGGAAACAGTCTTCCTACCTGCCCTCCGGATCGCTGGGACCTCGCGACACTCACGCTGGCGGCATTCTTTTACAACCCCGATTTGGCGGTCGCGCAAGCGAATCTCACTGTCGCGAAGGCGGCGATTATTACCGCCCGAGAGCGGCCAAATCCTAGCTTCGGTCTCGGTCCTGCATACACCGCCAGTGCCGCTCCGAGCTTCGCCCCTTGGGCGATAGCTGCCGCTCAGGTGAATTTCCCGATAGAAACCGCGGGAAAGCGCGGCTATCGGGTGGCGCAAGCGGATCATCTTCGCGACGCGGCCGCTCTACAAATCGCAGAAACAGGATGGCGCGTCCGCAGCGGTGTGCGCGCCGCGCTCGTGAATTATCTCGTTGCGCAGCGGCAATACGAGCTGGCGCGCTCCTATGAGTCCGCGTCAGAACGTATCGCGAATCTGCTTCAGGAACGGCTCGATGCCGGTGCGGCATCGGCCCCCGAGCTGAACCTCGCACTGGCGAATCTTGCGGCCGCCCGTTTGAAGATGGCCCAAGCCGAGAGCCTCGTACCCGAAACGCGCAACGCACTCGCGGCAGCGATGGGAGTTCCGATCGAGTCCCTCCAGGGGAAGATATTCTTATGGCCGCAACTTGATCGGCCACCGGACGAGAATTCGCTGACGCCGGCCAGCGTTCAGCAGATGGCCCTTTTTAACCGAATCGACATAGGCCGGATGCTGGCGCAGTATGCTGCGGCGGATGAGGCGCTGAAACTGGAAATCGCCCGGCAATACCCGGACATCAATCTCGGCGGCGGCTATTCCTGGGAAGTGAACGAAAACATCTTCGAGCTGGTCCCTGTAATCACTCTGCCGCTGATGAACCAGAACCAGGGTCCGATCGCAGAGGCGAAGGCCAGGCGCGCGCAGATCGCTGCGGAGTTCATGGCGCTTCAGGACAGCGTGATCGCGCAGTCGAAAGGTGCGCTTACGAGCTATCGCGGCGCATTGCGCGCGTACGAGCAAGGGTCGAGCTCGGCCGCCTTTTCTGAACGGCGGATGGCCTCGATGCGGCGCGCGGCGGAACTCGGTGATGCGGATGCGCTGACGCTCGCAAGCGCTCAGCTTCAAAGCGTCCTTGCACAGCAGGCGAAATTGAACTCATTGGCAGTGGCGCAGCATGACCTGGGTGAACTAGAGGATGCCGTTCAACGGCCTCTTGGGGATGGCGGTCTGAAATCGTTCAGCCTGCCGCCCTCGCTCCAGAACACGGTGGCCGAGAAAAATCTGTGATCCGAAGAAAGACTCTACTCGCGCTGGTCGCCGTTATGGCTGTGCTGCTGCCCGCGCTGGTCAGCGCCGATGAAGACGAAGAGAAGCCTATAACTTCGAGCGCCGCGCAGGTCTCGCGCGATGCGACGGGCAACGTGTTTATCACGATCAAGCCGACAGCTCAGAAAGAGATTGGTTTGGCGACCAGCAAACTCGAGTCTGTTACGCGACCGGTCGAAGTCGAAGCCTACGGCTACATCCTCGATCCGGGGCCGCTTTCGAAGCTGAACAGCGACCTCATCAGCGCACAAGCCGCGCTGGACGCGTCGAGAGCGCAGTATCTCCGGTCCAAGCGGCTTCACGGCGAGCGCGAAAATGTCTCGCTGCGCGATCTACAAAGCGCGCAGGCTTCATATTTAGCCGACGAGAGTCGGCTTGATGCGCTGCAACAGCAACTTCGCGATGAATGGGGCGGCGAGATCGCACAAATGGCCCCCGCGGAGCGCTCGGATTTCGTTAGCGGCCTGGTTGATCGCCGGCAGGCGATCGCACGTGTCACGGTGCCTGCCGGGAAATCACTCGATGACCCTCCCACGAAAGCCGAAGTTGTCGTGCTCGGCGAGGAACAGCATCCGATCGCCGCGCGTGCTGTTTATTACGCGCCGACCGTTGATCAGAAGATGCAAGGGCAGAGTTTGATCCTGCGGATGGACGCGGATGGACTTCCGATTCGGTCGGGCGCGGCAATTGCCGCTACTTTGCCGCTCTCGGGTGCAGGCGAGCACGGCGTGATGGTGCCGCGTTCGGCGGTCGTTAGACACGCTGGCAAGGACTGGGTCTACCAAGCTCTGACCACTGACAGATTCACCCGCCGGGAAATCATTCCGGCGCAAATCCTGCCCGACGGTTACTTCGTGACCCAAAACCTGCCGCGGGAGGTGCGCGTGGTCATCACAGGCGCGCAGAGTTTGCTGTCTGAGGAACAGAAACAGCAGATCCAGCCCTCGGATTGAGCGAAGCCGATGCTAAAGGCAATCGTTTCATTCTCGCTACGGTTTCGCGGCATCATGATCGCGCTCGCCTGTCTCGCATTCGCATTTGGGATCTATTCCGCGACGCACGCGAAGCTGGGCGTGTTCCCGGAATTCGCGCCGCCGCAGGTTGTGATCCAAACCGAAGCGCCGGGAATGGTCGCCGAACAGGTCGAGGCCCTGATAACGCAGCCGATCGAGAACGTGCTGCTCGGCATGAGCGATGTCGCCAGCATCCGCTCACAGTCGATCCAGGGGCTGTCGGTCATCACCGTCATATTTTCGGAAGGGACCGATATCTTCCGAGATCGCCAGCTCGTAAGCGAGCGGCTTCTCGCGATCGCCGGTGAAATGCCTGCCGGTGTTCCGGAGCCAGTGATGGCGCCGCTGACCTCGGCAACAAGCGTGTTCCTGACCTTGGGCATCACCTCGCCCCGACTCAAGCCAACCGATTTGTGGAGCTTCGCCTACTGGACGATGCGGCCGCGGCTACTCGCGGTGCCGGGCGTTGCCAAGATCGCGATTTACGGTGGCGGCGAGCGGCAGCTTCAGATCCAGATTCAGCCACAACATCTGCTCGCGCATGGGCTAAGCATCAGCCAGGTGCTCGCGGCAGCGCGGCGTGCGACCGGAGTCGAGGGTGCAGGATTTGTCGAGAACGCCAATCAGCGAATCGTAATCAGGACCGAGGGCCAGTCGATAACACCAGCGCAATTGGGAAACGCGGTGCTGGCTTCTGCGGATGGCACCAGTATTCGCCTGCGCGATGTCGCACGTATCGCATGGGCGCCACAGCCGCTTATCGGCGATGCCGGGATTTTCGGCAAACCCGGGGTCATCCTGGTGATGTCCAGTCAGTATGGGGCAAACACTCTGGAGGTGACGCGGAGAGCCGAGGGCGCACTGCGCGACCTTGCGCCGGCCCTAAAGGCGCAGAGCGTCACTCTGTTCCCGCGAATCTTCCGTGCCGCCGACTTCATTGAGGTCTCGGTCGCCGACATACGGTCGTCGCTGTTCATCGGCGGAGCGCTGGTGGCGATCGTATTGACGCTGTTTCTTTACGATCTGCGGACCGCCTTCATCTCGCTCACCGCGATCCCGCTTTCCCTGCTCGTCGCGGTGGTCGTGCTCAATCAGATGGGCGCGACGCTAAACACGATTACGCTCGGCGGACTCGCAATCGCGATCGGCGAGGTGGTTGACGACGCGATCATCGACGTCGAGAACATCTTTCGCCGCCTGCGCGAGAATCGCACCAGCGAGAGCCCAAGGCCTGTATTCAACGTCATTCTGGACGCCTCACTGGAAGTCCGCAGTGCCGTGGTTTACGCCACGTTTGTGGTGGCGCTGGTCTTTTTCCCAGTGCTGAGCATGAGCGGCGTTCAGGGTAAGATTTTTGCACCGTTGGGAGTCGCGTACATTCTCGCGATCCTCGCCTCGCTGGGCGTGGCGTTGACGTTGACACCAGCGTTGTGCGCGGTGATGCTGCCGAACGTCGAGTCCGAGGTGGATACGCGCTTCGTGCGCCGGCTCAAGCTGGTGTATCGACGATGGCTGGAACGATTGCTCGATCGTCTGGGCATCGTACTGGTGGGAATCGGCACGCTATGCCTGCTCGCCGCCGCAACGTTGCCTTTCATCGGTGGCAGTTTCCTACCTGAGCTTCAGGAGAACAGCTTTATCGTCCATATGGCGGGCATTCCCGGAACTTCCATAACCGAGTCGATGCGAATGGGACGCGCGGTGAGCAGCGCATTGATGCGCGATCCCGATGTGAAGAGCATCGCGCAGCGGGCCGGCAGGGCGGTACTCGGTGACGACACCAACGGCCCGCAAGAGAGCGAATTTGATGTGACTATACAGCCCCGCGATGGCGAGGATGTAGACGCGGCACAGAACAAAATCCGGCAGAGTCTCAGCCAGTTCGTGGGCTACTACTTCGGCCTGAATTCGTTTCTCACCGAACGCATCGAGGAAACCGTCTCCGGCCAGACCGCGGACGTGGTCGTGAACGTCGTCAGCAATGACCTTGACTCTCTCGACCGAGCCGGCTACGAGGTCGCGCGGGTGCTTGGAGGAATTCGCGGCGGCGTCGATGTCCGCGTGCAAGCTCCAGGCGGAATGCCGCAGATGCTGGTGCGGTTGAGACCCAACCGCCTGGTACAGTTCGGCTTCCAGCCGCTCGACGTGCTTTCCGCGATCCGCACCGCCTACCAGGGTGACGTGGTGGCGCAGACCTATGACGGAAATCGCATTTTTGGAGTTTCGGTAATACTCCACCCGGCGAGCCGGCTCGATCCGGAGGCCATCGGGGGACTGCTGCTGCAAAACAGCCACGGCAACCTCATAGCCCTGCGCGAGCTTGCCTCGGTATCGCTCGGGACCGGGCGCTACTCGATACTGCATGACGGCGGACGGCGCGTGCAGATCGTTACCTGCAATGTGGAGGGCCGCGCGCTCGATTCCTTCGTGGCGGAGGCACAGAGGAAGGTCCGTGCGATGGCGCTTCCTGCGGGTACCTATGTCGAGTTCAGCGGCGCCGCCCAGGCGCGGGCAACCGCGCTGCGTCAGATTCTTCTCAACTCGATCATCGCCGCCATCCTGATCTTCATTCTCCTGTATCTGGCTATCGGAAACCTGAGGAATTTATCGCTGGTGCTCATCAACGTCCCGTTCGCATTGGTCGGCGGAGTTCTCGCCGCATGGCTCGGCGGAGGGTATCTGTCGCTTGGCTCGATTGTCGGGTTCGTCACGCTCTTCGGAATCACCATGCGGAATTCAATCATGATGATTTCTCATTTCGAGCACCTAGTCGCGAACGAGGGCGCTCGATGGGGACGCGAGACGGTTTTGCGCGGAGCATCCGAGCGCTTGCTCCCGATCCTGATGACTGCAACGGTGACGGCGCTTGGGGTGTTGCCTCTGGCCTTGGGAAGCGAGACGCCGGGCCGCGAGATCGAGGGGCCGATGGCGATCATCATCTTAGGTGGGCTACTCACGTCGACCGCGCTCAACTTGCTGGTCCTGCCCAGTCTGGCTCTTCGCTACGGAAGGTTCGACTGAGCGGATTCCTTCGGCGGCGATGATGGGTGGCGCCTTGCGCTCCATTGGACGGACCGCGAACGGCGCGGAGCGGATCGGAGATGGGCTCGGAAGGAGAAACAGTCCACACGGAGCGCGATAAGGGCCAATCGACGAGCGGCCGGCGCACATCGCTTATTCACCTCATCTTTGAGATCGGGGTGATCGCAAAGGGCATCGATGGGGCCCTGGAACTGATCGGAGGTCTCTTGCTTGTAGCTCTCTCGCCCGCGGCGATAGGCGGGACCATCTGGCTTTTGGTCCAGGAAGAATTAAAAGAGGACCCGACCGATCTGGTAGCGAACCTGCTCTTGCATAACACCCAGACGATTATTCACACGCGGGTTTCCGCCAGCGTGTTTCTTATCGTACATGGCGTGGTGAAGCTGGGGCTGGTCGGTGGACTGGTTGCCGACAAGCTGTGGGCTTATCCGACAGCGATCGTGATATTCACAGGATTCACGATTTATCAGATTTACCAACTTACTCAGCAAAATTCGTTCTTCTTAGGGGTAGCCACGGTTTTGGACATCGTCGTCGTCTTGTTGGTCATCGCGGAATACCGGCATGTGAGGCTGACAAGAATGCGTGCCCAATAGGGGGCGGCGAAGAGCGCGCGCGGGGCGAGTGTGAGCAGCGCGACACCTAGGCGTACACAAAATAATGATTCATCGTCGGATTCCACGTCCGTGACTGAGGGTCTGCCGACCCTCAGGTAAGATCGTAAAGGTCTGGCGTGGCGTTTGTAGCGAATGCTGAACGGCCATCGATTTCTCGCGATCTCTTCTAGCAGCGCGGACGGTCTGAGCGCGATCATCGGTGTAAACAGTGATTGAGTTCCGCGCACGGCTGATGGAAACGTAGAACTGCTTGCGGTTGACGAGCTCGGGTGAAAGTCGCGTATCGATATCGACGATGACACGATCTACCGTTGCGCCCTGTGCCGAGTGGGAGGTGGAGGCGTAGCCGTGATCGATGTGGCGCAGCCGTTCTCGCGCCGCGCTCAACGCTCTGCCGCGGTCGAAGCGCAAAATGATGCGCCGCTCGTCAATGGACGTGATCGTAGCGAATTCGCCGTTGGCGATACCGAGACTCCGATCGGGACTCCGGAACAGAACGCGGTCGCGTCGCGCGAGCATCCGTTGCTCCTCACGGAACACCTCTACTCCGAATAGGCGGACCGGATTGTATTCGACGCGCCGCCCGTCATCGGTGCGCACCACAAGCTTGTTGGACTCGCGATCAACCGTTTCGACGCGGATGTAGTCGCCCTTCGAGATTCCGAACTGTTTGCTTCCCCGCGAGAAGCGAAGAACGTCTCCTTCCTCGTAGTTGTACGCCGTCGCGCGCTGAGATCCCGAGAGAGTGCGATTCACTAAAATCGTGTGCTCCTGCCCCGCCGTCGCGACGTGACCGTGCGCGATCAGTTCCGCGCGAATGGCTTTGTTCAGCTCGCGTCGCTCGTCGTTTGCCGGGCTGACCACCAGAACTCGCTCCCCGGATTGATGAGCAGCAACGTACTCGCGCGCAATCTGTTTGCGGCGCTGTTCGATGTCGGCGACTTCGCGGATGTCGCCGCGGCGGTCAAGAATCGCGAGCGACTCCGCGACTTCGCCTTTGGCGGCGCGCATCACCGCTTCACGGAGTTCGGGATCGCGCTGGCGGCGGATGGTATCGAGGCGGGCGATCAGCATTCCGGACTCCTGCATCTGATAGAGGGGCCGTCCCGCTTCGATCGCATGATGCTGACGCTGGTCGCCCACGAAGACGATCCGCTCCACGCTTTGCTCGCGAGCCTTGCGGAGAAGCCGGTTCACCTGGCGCGTCGGGAGCAGGCTCGACTCGTCAACAATCCACATCTGTTTCGTTTGCGCATCCGGTGGTTGGCCTTCGAGGAGGCTGGCGACAGTTCTTGCGGAGACGCCCGCCTCGGAAAGCGCCTTGACCGCTCGTGTGGTCGGAGCAAATCCCCGAACCGCAAAGCCGTGCTCTTGCGCAAACTCT
>DATLTX010000287.1:0-4283 GCA_035533435.1 Binataceae bacterium (SeqCode) | reverse complement strand
CCGGCGAAGGGCGGGTCTCCTGCGCAGGCGCACGCCTCCGCGATGCCTAACGCGCGGGCCTCGACCGCGGGCGCGTCGCCAGCCGCGGTCAAACCCGCTCCCGCAGCGGCTGCGGAAAGGCCAACGCCCGCGCCCGCCGATTCGCAGGCGATCATCTCCTATCTGAGCGACGCGATTAGCTGGTATCGGCATCTCGGCGTCGAAGCGCAGCTCGTGCGCGAGCCTGAAGAAGCGCTGTTCTACGCCAACGACGCACAGACCGCGAATGAAATCGTCAAGCTCGCGTTTATCTATGCGCGCGCGCAGACCGCCTATAACGAAAAAACTCAGCCCGGAGTTCCGCAACCCGCCGTGCATGCCGGCGCGCCGGCGCTGGCCGAGCTGGACCAGAAATCCGCACTGGCGAAAGCCGACCTCGACGGCGCCCTGCAACGCCTCAAGGCGTTGCAGGACAGCCTTGCCCGCGCGCCCGCGCGCAAACGCTCGGCGCTCGCCGCGCAGATCGCCGCGGCGCAAAGCGAAGTCGAGCTGTCCCAGGCGCGCGCGGACGCGTTGGCCGCGATGGTCGAGTTCGCGGCCGGCAGCTCGAAATCCGCGGCTGACGGGACCGGGCTTGCCGCGCAGATCGATGAACTCGAGCGCTCGGTACCGCAGGCCGAGAACCCCACCAAGCCGATTGTGCCGCATGTCATCGCGCCGCCCGAGCCGGGTGGAATTATCGGGATGACCTCGGATCTGCTCGATCTGCGCAATGAATCCGAGTCCCTCGAGTCAACTACCGCGCTGACCAACTCGCTGCTGCGCCGCGTGAACGCGATGCGCGCGCCGCTGATCGCGGTGCTCGAGGGCGTTGACCAGCGCGGAATCGATCTTGCGCGAGAGATAAAGGCTTCCGACCTGACCGATTTCCGCCAACGCCGCAAGGACTACGAGGATCTGATCGACGCGCACAAGCTCGCGGCGACGACCCTGTTGCCGCTCAGCAAGCAGCAGGTGCTGCTTGCCCTGTACGGAGACAACCTGGCGCGCTGGCAGGGGTCGGTAGATCGGCGTGCGACACAGGAACTGCGCAGCCTGATCGTGCGGCTGGTGGGATTGTTTTCGATCCTCGCGGTGATTGCCAGTGGCGCATACCTGTGGCGCTACTTCACGGTGCGCTTCGTCGCCGATCCGCGCCGGCGCCATCAGTTGCTGGCCGCGCGCCGGTTCGTGATGTGGGTGCTCATCATTTTCGTGGTCCTGCTGAACTTCGCCAATCAGGTCGGCTCGCTCGCGACTATTATGGGCTTTGCCGCGGCCGGTATCGCGGTCGCGCTGCAGAACGTGATCCTGTCCGTGGCGGGATATTTTTTCTTGATCGGACGCTTCGGAATCCGCGCCGGCGACCGCGTTCAAATCGGCAACGTCACCGGCGACGTGATCAGTATCGGACTGGTCAAGCTCACCCTGATGGAGCTGGCCGGGTCGGACCGCCAGCCAACCGGCCGCGTGGTGGTCTATTCCAACGCGATCGTCTTTCAGCCCAGCGGCAACTTCTTCAAGCAGGCGCCCGGGATGAGCTTCGTGTGGAACGAGGTGCGCCTGACCCTGGCGCCCGATTGCGATTACCGGCTCGCGGAAAAGCGCCTGATGGACGCTGTCGACGAGGTCTTCTCGCGCTACCGCGAAAAGGTGCAGGGCGATTTTCGCCATCTCGAATCCGACCTGCACGTGCTCCTCGATAATCCGCGTCCGACCTCGCGGATGACGCTGACTTCGAACGGACTCGAGGTGATCATCCGCTACCCGGCCGGCGTGCGCACTTCGCATCAGGTGGCCGACGAGGTCACCCGCCGCGTACTCGACGCGATTCGCCGCGAGCCCGCGCTCAAGCTGGTTGCACCGGGGATTCCGAATATCCAGCCGATCGAGATTTCCGCGCACGACGAAGCGGTTGTAGCCGACGGCGGAGAGAACCACGACGGTGCGGTCAAAAAGATCGCGGCCGCGGCCGAGCGCCCCGACGACGCCGCCGCGGCGTCTGGCGCGGCCGGTGCTGCGAAAGCACCATCCGCGAAGAGCTAGCCGCCCGTTTTTTCCCGGGGTGTTGAATTCGGAAGCGTTCCCGCCGCGCGGGAACGAAGGTTTTTCGCCGTGCTGTTAGTGCGATGCGGACTGATTGAATACGCTATCGACGATATCGGCCAGTTCGGGAATCCGATAACGCTCGCCGCAATAGGCTTTGTAAATCAGGAACAGCCAGAAAATCGCAAATCCAAGATTGACCAGTCCCTGCACCAGCGCCAGCAGCGCGCCCAGCGAATGCGGCAGCACGGCGATAAAAACCCCGAACACAATCTCGACCGCGAACCACAGCACTGAGAACCCGATCGATTGACGCGCATGGAAGCGCACGAAATCGTCCTGGTTATAAGGTTCGAGGTAAAGGAAGATGATCCCGGTCACGAAGAAGCCCAGATAGGTGACCGCTGCGATTATGTTATTCGGTTGCCGCGCCTCACTCATCGTCGATCCTCCTTCCTAATCGCCGTCAGCCGATGAATTTCCGCCCGGGCTTTCGGCGAACACTTTCGCCCAAACCCTGACGAAAACCCTTGAGAGCATTATGTGTACTCAAAGCGGAGCGGAAAGCGCAATCAGATAGCGCAGCGCTACCGCTGCGCCGGCGCGACCTCTTGCCGGCCGGGCGCGCCAATGCGATCAATCAAGCGAAGTCCCTCAGGAGGTCTCTCCGCCAATGGCGCTAGAAGTCAACTATGACCCCAAGGTCTGCATCCATTCGGGAAACTGCGTGAAGACTCTTCCCCAGGTTTTCAAGGTCGAAGGCGGAAAGTTCGTGATCGACACTTCCGCAGCCGAAGAATCGAAGGTGCGCGCGACCGTGGCCGCCTGCCCCTCGCACGCACTAAAGATCGCGGGCTAGCCCGCCCCTGGCGGCGCTACTTCCTGCGCTTGCCCATCGTGTCTTCGAAGCGGGTCAAGGTCGCGTCCGTATGCCGCCCGTTGGCGACAGCCTCGAGCTGGGTGCGGACGCGATTGGCGAGCTGATGGCGGAAAACCGGCTTGGCGAGGAAGTCGCTAACGCCCAGGCGGATTCCTTCCGCGCGAGAGTCCAAGTCGTCGCGGGCGGTGATCATGATTATCGGAATTTCGGCGGTGTCGGGGTTATTCTTGAGCGCCTTGCAGACCTGAAATCCGTCCATTTCGGGCATCATCAGATCAAGCAGGATTACATCGACGTCCTGGTCCTGCACCAATCTGAGACACTCCGCGCCGGAACTGGCCTCGAGTGGCACAAATCCCTCACGCTCGAGATGGCGCGCCAGAATTGTGACGGTGTCTGGGTCGTCGTCAACCACCAAAATCCGGGGCAGTCGCGTCGATTCATCCATTTGCGTCCTTAGGTATCCTCAGCCTTCTTCAGTTTCGTCTGAAGAGGTTTGCGCGATCACGCCGCAGCGCCTGAGCTTCGCCGCAAACGTCGTGCGCTTGAGCCCGAGCAGCTTTGCGGCGGCCTGCTTGTTGCCTCCGGTCTGCTTTAGCGCCTCATTGATCAACCTGCCTTCCAATTCCCGTACCAGAGCGGGCAGGTTGACGCCTCCGTTGGACAGCGACGCGGAAACATCAGCGATCGGTGGACGCGGCCTCGAAACCATATTCGGCGGAAAGATCCCGACGTCGATTACCGGACCGTCGCACAGAATCGCCATCCGCTCGACCAGGTTCTCGAGTTCGCGCACGTTGCCCGGCCAGTCATAGGACCACAGATAGACCATCGCCTCGCGGCTGACGGTCAGCTCGCGGCCGGGAGTGCGCGCGCGAATTCGCTCGAGGAAGTGCTCGATCAGGAGCGGGATATCGGCGCGGCGCTCGCGCAGCGGCGCGATTACGATCGGAACCACCTGCAAGCGGTAGAACAGATCCTCGCGGAATGAGCCGCGCTTAACTCCGGCGGCCAGGTCGCTGTTGCTCGCCGCGATCAGGCGCGCGTCGATTCGGGTTCCGCGGTCGGAGCCTACCGGACGCACGATTCCGTCCTCGAGCACGCGCAAGAGCTTGGCTTGGAGAGCGTTCGGCATCTCGCCAATCTCGTCGAGGAAAATCGTCCCGCCGTCGGCGCTGCTGAACAACCCGTGCCGCGGTCCCGCCGCTCCGGTGAACGCACCGCGCTCATGGCCGAACATTTCGGACTCGAGCAGATCGTGCGGAATCGCGGCGCAGTTTACCGGCACAAACGGGCGTGTGCGGCGCAGCGAACGCGCATGGATCGCCTGCGCGACTAC
>DATLTX010000286.1:0-9525 GCA_035533435.1 Binataceae bacterium (SeqCode) | reverse complement strand
CTCGATTGGGAAGAAATCGGCCGCCTCAAGGAAGCGCGCGTGATTCCGTGAGCAACCGGAGGTAATTCCATGCGTCACCCTGAACATGATCGGCTATGCGACGAAATTCGCTCATGGTACCGGACTCCTTCAGAGGCCATCGGATATGCGATCGAGCGGCGCCGGTTCGGGCTCTATCGCCACAATACCGCCAACCCCGATTCCGCGCGGCTGATCGTCGATGGCGCCACACCAGGCGATGTATCGGCGATGCTCTCCGATGCCGCGGATTACTTCGGCAACCGCGAAGTCAAAATCTGGATCGATGATCACGGCGCCGACGCGAGGCTCGGTCCGGCCCTGCTCGCGGCCGGATGCGCTCGCGAAAATGCGACGATCTTTCTGGCCCATACCGGACCGCTGCCACATGTCTCGGACCGCGCCGACGTCTCGATCGCGGCAGTCACTCCGGCGACTCTCGGCGAGTACGTGATTGTGAAGCTCAAGGGTTTCGCGCACTCGGAAGATGAACCTGCCGTCGAACGAATCATCGCAGAAACCGCTGTGCGCGCCGCAGAGCTGCGCGGACCGGGCAGGTTCTTCATCGCGCGGACGGGAGGCGAAGCAGCCGCGATTCTCGCGTACTACGGCGGCGCCGACCGGCTGATATTCAATCTTGCGACTCGCGTTCCGATGCGCAATCGAGGCCTCGCGAGGCTACTGCTGTGCGGCGCGATCGACCGTGGCTGTCGCAGCACGATCATCAATACCGATCCCGATGACACTCCGATCAACTGGTACCGCCGCCTGGGCTTCGACGACGAGATTTATTGGCTAAGGAATTATTCCTACCGCCGATCGAACTAGCCACCTACGCGATCGTGGCGCCGAGACCTCATTCGTCATTTCGACCGCAGGGAGAAATCCCGAGCGAAGGGCTACTGCGCGTGGCGTCGGTCTGGAGCATGGACGCTTCGGGATTTCTCGCCTAGGGCTCGAAATGACGGTCGGAAGGTTCGCTGACGATACGGGGACTTTGCCGCCGCACCCCCTCCTTGCCGACCGAGCTAACCTAGACCAAGCCCCGAATAGACGGCATCGAGGGTTGAGAGCATTCGCGCGTCGCGGCGGCCCTCTTGCGATTCCAGCATACCGTTGAATACCAGCGCGACTACGATCTTGTGCTCCAGGTCCGCGAATCCAATCGCGGAGCGGGCGGGCGGGTTACAAGTTTTCTTCGTCGCCGTCGGTTGAGCCGAGTTTGCGATAGGTGTTGGTGTTGCGCTCGTCGTCGAAGCGGCGCTGCGACTTGGCCTCGCGCTCCATATCCTGCTGGCAGTCGCGGCACAGGCGCGTAAACGGCATCGCGTTCAGCCGCTCTTCGGCGACCTCGAGCCCGCACGATTCGCAGACCCCATAGGTATTGTCGTCGAGGCGCTCGAGCGCGTCGTCAATCTGCTTGACCTTCACTCGCTCGCGGTCCGACAAGATGAAATTGATCTCGCGGTCGCGCTCTTCAGAGGCGAGATCATAGGTGTCCATCCCCTCGTCCTTGTTGCCTTCGCGCTCGGCCCGCAGCTCGGACTCGATTTCGCTGTGCAGTTTTTCTTTCATTTCCGCCAGATGCTCGCGCACCTTGGCAAGGAACTTTTTGCGGCTCGTGGCGGCTGGTTTTTTAGCCATGACTTGCCACCCTCTCCTCTTCGCTGGGCGATGCCTCGGCGATGCTGGCGTACAGATCGTAGCTGAGGGCCCTGTCGATCCGGGCGCGGACAAATTCTCCGGGCTCCGCCTCTCCCTTGAGAAAGACCGAGCCGTCGATATCCGGCGCCTGGCCCGGCGTTCGCCCGCGCAGGCGGGTGGCGCGTCCGGAGAGCGGACCCTCGACCAGGACCTCGACTTCGCGGCCGACCAGGCCGCGATTTTTCTTGAGCGAAATTTCCGCCTGGGTTTCCATCAGCGCGGCCCGCCGATCGCGCTTGACGCGTTCGGGAAGCTGCGCCGGCAGATCGAAGGCGGCGGTATTTTCCTCGCGCGAGTAGGTGAAAACCCCCACGCGGTCGAACTCGATCTCGCGCACAAAATCGACCAGGCGGCGAAATGCGGCATCGGTCTCGCCGGGGAAGCCGACGATGAAAGAGGTGCGCAGCACGACGCCGGGAATTCGCGCACGGACCCGTCCGAGCAGCTTGTGCAGCGCGGCTCCCGAGCGCTCGCGGCGCATCGCGCGCAGCATCGCGTCGTCGGCGTGCTGCAGCGGGATGTCGATATACTTCACCACCTTGGGAAGCTCCGCGATTTTTTCGAGCAGCTCGTCGGTGACGAAATTCGGATAGCAGTAGAGGAGCCGAATCCAGTGCAAATCCTCGACCGCCGAAAGCTCGCTGAGCAGCGCGGCGAGCGACGCGGGCCGCTCCAGATCCCTTCCGTAGGCGGTCAGGTCCTGGGCGATCAGGTTGAGCTCGCGCACCCCGCCGCGGGCGAGCGCGCGCGCTTCCGCCACCAGGTCATCGATCGGGCGGCTTTCATGGCGTCCGCGGATTTTCGGGATAATGCAAAACGCGCAGGTATGGTTGCATCCTTCCGAAATCTTCAAGTAAGACGTGAAGAAATTTCCGGTCTTGACCCGCGGCGCCGTGGCGCGCGGCAGCAGATGCGCCGCCCCCGGATAGGGCATCGCGCGCGCTTCGGGCGATTCGGTGCGGCGCAAAAGCTCAGGCAGATCGAGGAAGTTTCCCGTGCCGACGAATACATCGACCTCGGGCAGCTTCTCGCGCAGCTCTTCGCTGTAGCGCTGCGACAAGCATCCCGCGACGACCAGGCGCTTGCGGGAGCCGCGATGTTTGACCTCGGCGGCCTCTAAAATCGCGTCGAGCGATTCCTTCTTGGCCGCCTCGATAAACGCGCACGTGTTGACGACAAGGATCTGCGCATCTTCGGGGTCGAGGGTAATCTCGAACCCGGCCTGTGTGAGCGCCCCTAGCATCAACTCGCTATCGGCGAGGTTTTTGGGGCAACCCAAGGTAAGAAGATGCACTTTCTCCATGATCGGCCCTTTGCGGGCATACATTTCTACTCGCCGCCATCAAGCGAGGCAATCGGTGTGCCAGCGATACGGCGGCCACGCTTACGGCAATCAGCGCGGCTGCGCTGGGGCTACGATATCGGCGCCGGCGGGAGGCGTGAAATCAAACTCGGAGTCTGTAATTTCAACATTGTCCCGAATATCGCTGAATTCGAGCGAGGTCACATTGCCTAGCTGATCGACAATCTTGAGCCGCCGGATATCGCCGCTTTTGGGTTCCATTCCAAGCTCGATCGTGTTGCCGCCCTGGCGGGGTCGGAGCGTCACGTAGGTCAAGCCGTCGGCCAGAGGCGACTTCGGCGCCGAGGCGATAAAATCCTTGCGGATATTTCCCGCCCCGAGCAGGAACTCAGTCGCGCCCGGCGCTCGCAGCGCGTCCTTGAGCGGGGTCTCGACGACCTGATTGAGTCCGGGGTCGTAGCTGAAAACCGTGTGTCCGTTGCTGACCAGCAATTCCTTGTTGGGCGACTCGAAATTCCAGCGCATCCTGCCCGGTCTGAGAAACGACACCGTTCCCTGGCGCGAGCGCACCGGAGCGCCGACCGCCGCGATCTGTTCAGTGAACTTCGCGCTGAATGACCGCGTGGTCTCGTAATGATGCTGCAGCGCGTCGAGGGTCGCATCGAGGCTGCCGTCGGCGGACTTCGCATGCGTTACGGCGACGGAGGTCTCGGCGAGCGCCCGCCCCGCAAGCGGGAGCAATACAGCAGCTATTACAGCCGCAATCGCCACGCGTACTTGAAGTCGGATGTTATGCGTACGCGCCAATCGCCACCTCGCTTGCGTCAATAGTAGGGACGACGAAGACGTCCGGTTAGTTCAAGTGTAACGCCGATTCGGTCTGGAATCCCGAGAATGAAGTGCCGCCGAGTGGCGGCTAGCTCGCGCCGCGCAGGCGGACCTCGCGAGGCTTGGCGCCGTCTGCCGGCATCACGATTCCCTCGCGCTCCATCTGCTCGACCATCCGCGCCGCGCGATTGTAGCCGATTCTGAGCCGCCGCTGAATCATCGAGATGGAAGCCTGGTTGGATTCGAGCACGATCCTGACCGCCTCGTCGTACATCTCGTCATGCTCGTCGTCGCCGAGGCCGCTGTCGTCGGTGGGGGCTTTGGTCTCGAGAATTTCCATCCGATACTCGGGCGTGCCCTGCTCGCGCAGAAAATCCGTCAGCTTGCGGATTTCGTGCTCGGAGACGAACGGGCCGTGCAGGCGGCGCAGCTTCGCCGTGCCCGGCGGCATGAAGAGCATGTCGCCGGCGCCGAGCAGGCGTTCGGCGCCGATCGCGTCGAGGATCGTGCGCGAATCGACCCGCGAGGTCACCTGGAACGAAATTCGCGCCGGCAGATTGGCCTTGATTATGCCGGTGATGACATCGACCGACGGCCGCTGCGTGGCGAGAATCAGATGGATTCCCGCGGCGCGCGCTTTCTGCGCAAGGCGCGTGATATCGCGCTCGACGGTCTTGCCCTCGCTCAGCAGCAGGTCGGCCAGCTCGTCGATAACGATCACGATTTTCGGCAGCTTCTTGTGCTCGAACGGTTCGGCGGTGGAATCGAGGCCATGGCTGCCGCCGCCCGGCCCGGACGCCGCCTTCAAATCGGTTACCGAAGTGCCGGATGCGAGCGCCTGATTGTAGCCGTCGATCCCGCGCACGCCCAGCTCGCGCATCTTCATGTAGCGGCTTTCCATCTCCTGCGTGGCCCAGAGCAGAACCGCGGCGGCCTTTTCCGGATCGACGACGACCGGGACCAGCAGATGGGGAATGTTCTCGTACACCGACAACTCGAGCATCTTGGGATCAACCAGGATAAGCCGCACGTCATCGGCGGTCGCGTTGAACAGAATCGAAGCGATCATGGTGTGAATCGACACCGACTTGCCGGTGCCGGTCGCGCCCGCGATCAGCAGATGCGGCATCCGCGCCAGGTCGGCGGCGACCGGGCGCCCGGCGATATCCTTGCCGAGCGCGATCGTGAGCTGGCTACCCTCGGCGGAGAACTCTCCGGCCTCGAGGATTTCGCGCAGATAGACGCGCTCGCGCTTGCGATTCGGGACCTCGATTCCTACTACCGCCTCGCCCGGCACGGGAGCCTGGATTCGCACCGCGGCGGCGCGCAGAGCCATCGAGAGGTCGTCCGAGAGATTCACGATCTGGCTGACCTTGATTCCCGAGCCCGGCTCGAATTTGTACATCGTGACCACGGGGCCGGGCTGCACCTCGGCGACGCGCCCTTCGACGCCGAAGTCGGCGAGCTTCTGTTCGAGCACCCGCGCGCTGCGCTCGAGCGCGGCTTCATCGACTTGCGTATGCTCGGCGGGGGGCATGTCGAGCAGGCTCGGCGGCGGAATTTTGAACGCACCCTTGGTGCGCGGCTTTGCGTTGGCCGCCTCTTTGCGCTTGTCGCGCGAAGGGATTTCACGCAGCTCGATCTTCCTGACCTTGAGCGGTGGCGGCTTGCCGTTGCCATCGGGATCGAATTCGCCGATCGCTTCCGACAGCTCGACGATTCGCGATCCCCGCGCGCTCGATCCGCCGGCCTGATCGTCGTCAGCTCCGCGCCGCGATCGCGGGCGGAGTTTCCCGGCCGCGGCGGCCGCCAGTTCAGTAGGCGCCCGCTTGAGCATCAGGGCGATCCCGCAAGTCACCGCGACCGTCACCGCCAGGTATCCGCCGGCGAGATTCAGCGACGCGGCCAGCACGCTTGCGATCGCGACTCCGGCAGCGCCGCCGAAATGCGCGTCGTTCAGGTCGAACAGGCCGCCCGCCGTCGCCAGCGCGAGCAGGATAATCGCGCCGCCCGCAATCTCGCGCGCGAGCGTCGCGGCCGGGACCCGCGACCATACCCGGATTGCGAGCGCGACAATCAACGCAAGCATCGCGTATGACTGATACCCGACGATTGCGCTCATCGCAGCGGCGATCGCGTCGCCGACCGGACCGCCGAGGTTCGGCGTGCGCCCGAGATCGAAGCAAACCAGGCTCGCGACCGCGAACGCCGCGATCGCGATCAGCGCGAGCGCCCACAACTCGCGCGCGATACGGCTCGGCGGCGCTGCGGGCGCCGCAATCGCCAACGGGCCGGGCGCCGCGGGCGGCGCGGCTTCGGGCGGACCCTTGATACTCTTGCTGGCGATGGGACTCAGACCTCCACGATCAGCGGGATGACGAGGGGGCGTTTATCCAGCTCGTCGCTGAAGTAGCGGCGCACCGCGCGCGTCACTTCGTCCTTAAGAGTGATCTCGCCCGCGCTCATCGGTCCGCTATACAGCGCAATACGCGCGGCAAGCTCTTCGCGGGCGCGGCGCATATGCTCAGAGGTTCCGTCGCCGCTGACCAGGCCGCGCGACACCAGATTCGGACCGGCGACGATTCGGCCGGTTTTCGCCGAGACGACGAGCACGGCGGTGACCGTGCCGTCGCGCGCGAGAATTCTGCGCTCGCCGACCAGCGCCGGATCGCCGGGCTCGCCGCCTTCGATCACGACGCGCCCAGCTTCGACCGCGCGACCGCGATGCGCGCCGGCGCCGTCGAGAATCAGGGTGTCGCCGTCTTCGAGCACAAAACAGTTGCGCTCCGGCACTCCGGCCGCGATCGCCAGCGCCAGATGGCGGCTCAGATGACGGTACTCGCCATGAATCGGAACAAAATTTGCCGGCCGCGTAAGCGCGATCATCTCGGCCAGCTCGTCCTGGCTCGCGTGGCCGGAGGCATGCACCGGCGCGACCGATTCGTACATCACCTCGGCGCCGGATTTGTAGAGCCGATTTATCATCGTGCCGATGGTGCGCTCGTTGCCCGGAATGAAGCGCGACGAGAGCACCACCACGTCTCCGGGTTCGAGCGCAACCCTCGGATGCGTTCCTGCCGCGATTCGCGCGAGCGCGGAGAGCGCTTCGCCCTGGCTGCCGCTGGCAACGTAGGCAAGGCGCCCCGCTTCGAGGAACTCGGCCTCGCCCGGCTCGATAAACAATCCGGGTGCGAACGCGAGCTGGCCGGTTTCCGCGCCAAGGCGAACACTCTCGGCCATCCGGCGACCGAGCGGAACGACGCGCCGGCCGAATTCGCGCGCGACCTCGGCGACCTGGCGGATGCGATGAAGATGCGAGGAGAATGAAGACAGAAAAAAACGCCGCCGCGTGCGCGAGACGATCTCGCGCAAGACCGGCTTAAGCGAACTCTCCGAGCCAGTGCGCCCGGTTCGCTCGACGTTGGTCGAATCAGAGAGCAACAGCGCCACGCCCTCGCGCCCAAGCTCGGCAAAGCGCTCGCGATCGAATAGCTGGCCGTCAACCGGAGTCTCGTCGATCTTGAAATCGCCGGTATGGACGATGATGCCGGCCGGGGTGCGAATCGCAAGCGCCATCGAGTCGGGTGTCGAATGGGTCACGCGGATCGGCTCGATATTAAACGGGCCGAGATCGAACGTGCGCCGCGGATACATCGCGCGCAGGTCGGCCTCGGAGGCGAACCCGGCCTCGGCGATTCTGCGCCGCACGAACGCGAGCGTGACTCCGCTGCCATAGACGGGAGCTTTGATCCGGCGCAGCAGATGCGGCAGCGCGCCGATATGATCCTCGTGCGCGTGGGTCAGGATGATCCCGTCGAACTGGATGCGGCTCGACTCGAGCCAGGCGAGCTCCGGGATATAGACTCCGGCGCCGAGCAGAGGCTCCTCGGGGAACATCACGCCGCAATCGATAATCACCCCGCGCCCCGCGCACTCGATCACCATCAGGTTAAGGCCGATTTCGCCCAACCCGCCGAGCGCCGCGATTCTGACCGGAATGGCTGTGGAAGTGCTTTCCGCCATCACCCTAATCCCACCCGTCCCACTGCACCGCATTTGAGTATATAGGGTTGAAAATCAGCCCGAAAGGTCGATCGCGCGGGGATTGCGGCGGTCCGCGGCGCGGCTGTTCACAGGCAATCGAGCGCTCGCTTGCGTCCCAACACAGCGGGAGTTAGGTTTCGCTTGCGGAGGTGGACATCGATGTCGGTGAACAAGGTGATATTGATCGGCAGGCTCGGGAAGGATCCCGAGATCCGTTATACCGCCTCGCAGCAGGCGGTCGGCAATTTTTCTGTCGCAACCTCCGAGCGTTTTACCGACCGCGGCGGCTCCAAGCAGGAACGCACCGAATGGCACAATATCGTCGTATGGGGAAAGACGGCGGAGCTATGCGGCCAGTACCTGAAAAAGGGGCGCGAGGTCTATATCGAAGGACGCCTGCAGACGCGCAACTATGAAGCCAAAGACGGCAGCGGCAAACGCTACGTGACAGAGATCGTCGCGCAGACGGTGCAGTTCCTTGGCGGACGCCCCGGTGGCGCTGGCGATGAAGCCGCGGAGGCGCGCGGTCCCGCCGCAAGCGCGGGTGCCTCGCATGCAGGCGACGACATCGCCCCGATGGAAGACGAGGATATTCCTTTCTAGGGAATCGGCCTCAAGTCTGGAGGGCGGCCACGCAGGGCCGCCCCTACACCCTGGTGAGAATTCGTCAAGGCGCGGACCGCTGGCAGTAACTACTCGCGCGCCGGCAATGGCGGGCAGGGACGCCCGCCCCACTGAATCGATTGGCGGCCGCTACGGCCGAATCTTCACTTGTGCCTTTTCAGATGCACGCAGAGAGTTTCTTCAGTGGCGCGGGCGTCCCTGCCCGCGATTAGCCGCGTGCGCGCGATCACTCGACTCGCCTGAGCGTTGGCGACGCGGGCAGCGGCGCATCAGGCGGCGCACTCAGTGCGATAGCGAAGAATGCTTCGAGTGCGCGCCTGAACCCTGCAACCGCCAAGCCCATGTGCGAATCTGGAAAGCCGTCGAGTTTCTCGGATGCCTTCGCATAGAGTTTCGCCGCGCCCTCGCGATTCCCCCGCTGCGCGTGCAGGATCGCGACGGCGGCCTGAATGAGGCCCTGATAGAAGCGCTTGTCCTCGCCGTGCGCGTGCTTCCAGATTTCTTCCCAAGCCTCATGGCATTCGAAGAACCGCCCCGCATTGAACAGCGCGATCCCATCGTCGAACCATTCGCGATCGTGCTTGCGCGCCATCAAGCGCGAGCATAGCCGATCGCACGGCGCGCCGCAGTCGAACTAGTTCTTCTTCGCGCCCGGTTCCAACTCGACGCGGCACGGTTCGAGGATGCGGACGACCATGTTGTAGAACGCGACGTTCTGGACCAGCTCCATCATCTTGCGCGTGTCGAGGAATTTCGTGCAGGCGGTCCACGTCGCGTCGGTTACGCGAATCTTCTCGGTCGCCTCGGTGGCGTAACGGATCACGGCACGCTCCTCATCGGTGAAGGCTGGTGACTTCTCCCAATCGGCGAGCGCGTTCAGCTTGTCGTGCGTGAGGCCCGCGCGCAACGCGAGGTTCCAGTGATGCGTAAATTCGTATTGCGCGTCGGTGATACGGCCGACGGTCAGAATCGCCAGCTCGCGGAGCTTGGGATCGATCGCGGTG
>DATLTX010000285.1:0-14810 GCA_035533435.1 Binataceae bacterium (SeqCode) | reverse complement strand
GTATGGTCGGCAGCGTACGCGCCCGCGGCGACGCCAACCGCGACTCCAGCGCCGCCCCCGACGAGCGAGAAGTCTGGCGCGATCCCTGCCTCGATAAGTTGCGTGCCGGATGTCCCGGGAGGATTCGGGTGCCCATTATATGTTCCGGGACAGACAGCGTTGCCGCCCGGCAGCAACGTGAATTGCCAGGTCGTATGCCAGGAATACAGCACCTGCTCACAGCAGGGAGGAATTCAGACCGGCCTTACTTGTGACGCGACCCTGTGCACCGACGAATGCAGCGACCGGGATCTGGTGCAGACCGCGTGCGCCGGACTTTCGACTTGCGAAATTTCGGAAATAATAAAAGCCGAGGAGGCCGCGCAGTGCAGTTGCTGCGCGAGCCAACTCTGCGGATGCCCGATCAACACCCAAACCGATTCGTTGATCGCGTCGCTCAATTCGCAGCAACGCTCGCGCGGTATCAAACCGCAATGCGACGACAACGGCACCCTGTGCGGGACACCGTGAACGTCCGCGCGAAGGCCGCCGTTCAAACTACGCGCGCTACTCCGGGGATACTGCGAAGCGCAGCGCTGGTCGCCCAACTCAGCAGCAGCACGCCCGCGAAAACCATCGCGCCTTTTCCAATTGCGGGCAGCGCGAAGGACAGCAGTGCAAACTGCAGCCAGGTGACGAACATGTAATGGATCAGATACATCGCGTATTCATTGTCGCTCAGACGGTCGTAAACCCATCGGCGGCGAGTGGCGAAACGGATGAACAGTGCGAGGAAGGCGAAGGACAGGCTGCCGCATGTGATCGCAAAGACGCAGCCTCCCGCGACGCCGAGCAGATTCGGCGAAATCGCGCTGCGGTAGGCTAACACGATGAAGAAATAGACCACGCTCAGAAAAAACGCGGTGAGACCCCACGCGACCCAGCGACCCCAGTGACGCGCGAGTAGTCCGTCGGAGGCCAGCAGGCCGCGATTCACCCCGTAAGCACCGACGCCGATTCCGGCGAGAAAATAGACCGCGTAAAGAAACAAGCGCGAGGTCTGGAACTGGAATAATCCGATACTGGTCCAGTAGTTCGCGCTGTAAATTAAAGACATCGGCGTATAGACGGCAATCGAAATAACGGTGAACAGCAGGAAAAAGCGAACCGGATGCGAGCGGGCGCCGGCGCAGAGCCTGCCGAGTGCGTCGCCGAAACCTGGTATTGCCGCGAAGATCGCGGCGGCGGCGAGATCGAACGCGAGCAGCAGCCAGATAAACCACGCCGGTCCCGTCGGCCAATCTCCGAAGGACATCCACGCATACGCATAGCCGGAGATTCCGTGTCCGCCGCTCTGAAGGTAGGTGGGGTAGTAAGCGATCGGCGCGACGACCGCCGCGGCGACCAAAAAGGGGATTCCGAGCCGGATCACTCGGTCGCGTCCGAATGTCCCGGAACCCTTGCGCCGAAGACTCGACCAGACGAATAGCCCCGAGACGAAGAACATCAGCGACATGAAGAAGTCGTCGTTGAAGCCGATGAACAGGTTGAATCCCGGCCAATGCGCGTGTTGATCGATGACCGGGAATGCGCGCCACCATCGCACGGGGTCCGTCAGCGATTTTGGAAGCGGCGGCGGGCTCTTGAAATACGCGAGCACCGAGTGATGCGCCAAAACCAGCACCACGAGAAAGCCGCGCAGATATCCGAGCGCGAGGTTGTGGGCGGGGGGCGACTCGGGTTGCGATTGAATCGACCCGGCGGCCGTCAGAGATGCCACTGCCAGTCTCCCAATGATTCCGCGCGCGGAATCCCCGCCGATTCGTGAAATCCGCGGAACGTTTCAGAGCGAGCCGAGGATCTGGTCGGGTACGCCCGTCCATGCGCCGCGCTCGCCCTCGAGCGGGGCGTCGATGGACTTGGTCGCCTCACCGAAGACCATCGTGGCGCGGCGCCGCTCGTCGTACTCGCGCCAGTCGCCCAGTAGTTCGCAGCTCGGGTCGCCGGTGCGCGCGAACGCGATCCAGGCGTCTTGCATTTCGGTTGCCAGCTTCTCGGCGGCCGGTCCGCTCCCCGCAAACGGCGCCATCCCGGGCATATGGTTCGTGCCAAAGACGAAGCCAAGTTCGAGCGCATGGCACGAGCCGAGCATTCCGCCGATCGCCGGCGATTTCCAGGTGAACAAATAATTGAAGATGCGCCCCTTGCGGCGGCCGTGAGTCTCGGCCAGTCGCAGCGCGGGCATCCGGAACACGCGGTCGGTTTCGATCGCCGAGAACAACTCCTGCGGCGTGGTCAGATCGCCGCGCTCGCTGCGTGCGCGCGTGTAATTCTCAATCAGACCGGACGCGGTCCCGGCGCCAAAGCGCTTGCCAAACCTGGCCGCCAGTCCGGCGTTGTCGAGCCTGGGAAGCGACGGATCCATCGCGGCGAAAAGTTTCCATTCCTCGAGCGTCGATCCCGCCATAATCGCAACGCCATCGGCGGAGCCGCCTGCGACCGTCTCGATCGCGACTTTGGGTACGTGCGCACCGTCGATCGCCGGCTGATAGGCCATCCCGAGTTCCGGATCCGGCGTCACGCCGTCGGGCATCAGCGTGCCGGTCAGCAACCGCGCCGGAGTCAGCGCGCGGATCGCGGCCGTGTCGGACGGCGACACTCCGAGCCGCGCGAGGATCCGCTCGGCCTTGTGGCTGGCGCGCTCGGCCGTTGCTCCGGTGTGGCACGCTCCGCTTTGCGGAATTGCCTTGTGGAACAATCCGCGCGCGGCGGGCATCGCGAGCAGAGTGCCGACGCTCATGCCGCCGGCGGATTCGCCGAAGATGGTGACGTTTTCGGGGTCGCCGCCGAACTCGGCGATATTGTCGCGCACCCATTGCAGCGCCGCGACCTGATCAAGCATCCCCTCGTTGCCGGTGGCGGGAATCTTGCCCCCGGTCAGATCGCAAAGCCGAATGAAGCCCAGCGGTCCAAGGCGGTAGTTGACCGTCACGACCACAAGGTCGCCGCGGCGCGCGAGTACCGAGCCGTCGTAAAGCGGCTGCGAGCCGGAGCCGATCGCGAATGCTCCGCCATGAATCCAGACCATCACGGGACGCCGCGCGGTGTCGCATCGGGGCGTCCACACGTTCAGATAAAGGCAGTCCTCGGTCTGTTCGCCGCCTACGACCATCGCGGCGAGCGCGCCGTTCGCCATGCTATTTTGCGGAGCAACTCCCCCGAATTTGCGTGCGTCGCGAGTGCCTTGCCATCGCGCGGGCCGCTCCGGCGTGGTCCAGCGACGCGCGCCGACGGGAGGCGCCGCGAACGGGATACCTCTTAACACGCACAGGTCGGAATTGGATTCGCCTTCAAGCTTTCCGTCGCGGGTCGATACAATCACGCTCATGTGAAATTCCCTCGATAGAGTTGTTGGACAGGAAGCAGGTTGATTCTTGCAGAATCTCGCGCCTTTGTCACAAAGAAGCGAATAACGCTTAACCCGCGCAAGCGTGAAAACGTTTTGCGCGAGACGCGGGATTTCGCGTAGCCTTTGGTCATGGACTCGAAAGCGGCGGCGGCCTTCCTTGGAAAGATGTGGGATCAATCCGCGATTCCGGAACTCGCGGAATACATCAAGATTCCAAACAAATCGGTGGCGTTCGATCCCGAGTGGAGCGCGCACGGCCACATGGATCGCGTCGTCGAGCGGTTTCGCAAATGGGCGCTCGGCCGCGAGATCGCCGGGATGCGCCTCGAGGTCGTGCGGCTGGGAAATCGAACCCCGCTTCTGTTTATTGAAATTCCCAGCGACTCCGACGATACCGTTCTGCTCTATGGCCACATGGACAAGCAGCCCGAGATGGCGGGATGGCGCGCGGGGCATGATCCGTGGACACCGGTTATCGAGAACGATCGCCTCTATGGGCGCGGCGCCGCCGATGACGGCTACGCGATGCTCGCGTGCCTGGGCGCGATCGGCGCGCTCAAGGCGCAGAAGATCGCGCATGCGCGGATGGTCGTGATTATCGAGGCGTGCGAGGAGAGCGGCAGCTTCGATCTTCCGCACTATATCGAACATCTTGCGCCGCGAATCGGGCAGCCGAGCCTGGTCGTCGCGCTGGATTCAGGATGCGGCAACTACGAGCAGCTATGGTGTACGACTTCGCTGCGTGGGTTGGTCGGAGGCACGCTTACGGTGCAGGTGCTGACCGAGGGGATGCATTCGGGCGACGCGGGCGGAGTGGTGCCGTGCAGCTTCCGGATCGCGCGGACCATACTTTCGCGGCTTGAAGACGAAAAAACCGGCGCGATATTAGCCCCCGAGTTTCACGGCGAGATTCCCGCGGCGCGAATCGAGCAGGCGCGCGCCGCCGCCCCGATTCTCGGCGACAGCATCCACGGCAAATTTCCGTTCGCGGGAAAAACCCGCGCGCAAAACGCCGACTCGACCGAGCTGATCCTTAACCGCACCTGGCGTCCCGCATTGACGATCATCGGCGCCGACGGACTACCGCCCGCCGCCAACGCGGGCAACGTGCTGCGCCCGGAGACCTCGCTCAAGCTGTCGCTCAGACTTCCGCCGACCTGCGACGCGGAGGCGGCGCAGCGCGCGCTCAAACGCCTGATGGAAGACGACCCGCCGTACGGCGCGAGCGTCAGCTTCGAGTCGAACTGGGCGGCGACCGGATGGAACGCGCCCGCGATAGCGCCGTGGCTCGAGGCGACGCTCGAGGCGGCGTCGCGCGCGCAGTTCGGAAAACCGGCCGCGTACATGGGTGAGGGCGGGACGATTCCGTTCATGGCGATGCTGGGTGAGCGCTTTCCCTCCGCGCAGTTCCTGATCACGGGAGTGCTTGGACCGGGTGCGAACGCGCACGGCCCCAACGAGTTCCTGCACATCCCGACCGCGAAGCGCCTGAGCGCCGCGGTCGCGCAGATCCTCGCGGATCATTTCAATCGCGCGGCGTGAAGAGGAGCCTCGTCGGCGATCCTCCCGATCGTCATTTCGAGCCATAGGCGAGAAATCCCGAGGCGTACATGCTCTGCGCCAACGCGACATGCAGTGGCCCGTCGCTCGGGATTTCTCCCTGCGGTCGAAATGACGAATGATGGCTCGGTGCTTTAGCTTTCAAAACCCTGCATGACCGTCGCTTATCAGTACCTCACAGCCGCCTCCGCTCCTTCATTTCAAGCGCGCGCGGCCGACGCGTATCTTGCTGACAGACGTTCAGCCGAGCAGCGGCGGAAGGCGCGTTTCAACCCATCGCGTTGACCCATCGTAGGCGTGCGCGAGTTGCAGGCAGGAGAACTCGGCGTGATTCGGCGCGACGATCTGAATTCCCATCGGCAGGCCCGCGGGGTTGAAACCGGCGGGAACATTCAGCGCCGGGCATCCCGACATCGTCACCGGAATCATGACCTCCATCCATCGATGATAGGTGTTCATCGCAGTGCCAGCGATGGTCTCGGGCCAGTGGATCGCGGCGTCGAAGGGGAAAACCTGCGCGGACGGCAGTATGAAGAAGTCGTACTTCTCGAACAGCGTGCGCATCGCCTGATACCACGCGCTGCGAACCGCCGATGCGTCGGCGATATCGTATGCGCTGATTTTGAAGCCGCGTTCGATCTCCCATCGCACTTCGGGTTTCATGAGCGCGCGCCGCGCCGGATCGGAGTAGAAAGCTTTCAGCACGCCGCCTACCTGCCACGCGCGCAGCACCAGCCAGGCTTGCCAGACGCGTTCGATTGGATAGTCGGGCACGGCATCCTCGACGACGCATCCGAGCGTCTCGAAAACGCCGAGCGCGCTCTGGCACAACTCGAGCACGCCCGGCTCGAAGGGCAGATACCCGCCGAAGTTGCCGCCCCAGGCGATTCGCGTGCCGGCGAAATTGCGCGCGAGCGGCTCGGTGAAGCGCGCGGGATCCTCGCGGATCGAGAGCGGGACGCGCGCGTCGTATCCGGCGATGACGGACAGCAGCATCGCGAGGTCCGGCACCGTGCGCGCCATCGGGCCATGCACCGACAGTGCGGGAACAAAGACCTCGCGTACGTCGGACGGCACCCGGCCGAACGCGGTGCGAAAGCCGAACACGTTGTTAAACGCGGCGGGATTTCGCAGCGATCCCGCGTGGTCGCCGCCGTCGGCCACCGGCAGCATCCGCGTCGCCAGCCCGACCGCGGCGCCGCCGCTGCTGCCGCCGGCGGTCTTCGATTGATCGTAGGCGTTGAGCGTGGTGCCAAACACGGAATTGTAGGAATGCGAGCCGAGTCCGAATTCGGGGACGTTGGTCTTGCCGATGATGATTGCGCCGGCGCGTTTTATCCGCTCGACCAGAATTGAATCGGTACGCGGAATGAAGTCGCGCAGGATCGGCGAGCCCATCGTGGTGCGGATTCCAGCGGTCGCCTCGAGGTCCTTGATAGCGTGCGGGAAACCGTGCATCGGGCCAAGATATTCGCCGCGCGCAAGCTCGGCGTCGCGGTGCTCGGCGGCGGCGAGCAGGTCGCCGCGCGGCAGGAGCGAGACGATCGCGTTGACGGCGGGATTGATCGCGTCGATATGATCGAGATACGCGGTCATCACCTCGCGGCAAGAGATTTGCCTCGACCCGATCGCGCGCGAGAGCGCGACGGCGTCCATCATTACGATTTCCGAGCGAGGCTTCATCGGATAAATCTCGTCCTGGAGCTGAGGCCGGGCACAATTATGCATCGCGGGGGCATTGTCGCACTACTTGCGCTAAAGGCTCGCGCCATTGTAGTTGACGAAGAGGCGCCTTCGCGGCGCGTGCTACTTTCGCAATCAAGAGGTGAAATTGATGTCCGAGTACACGATGACAATCGACGGCAAGTCGGTTAAGGGGTCGAAGTCTGTCGGCGTGATAAATCCCGCCACCGGAAAAGTCTTCGCCCAGGTTCCCGACTGCACCAAGGCGGAGCTCGATCAGGCGATGGACGCGGCGCATCGCGCCTTTCGCAGCTGGAGCAAGGATATAGACGCCCGGCGCAAGCTGCTGGGCGAGGTTGCGGCCGCCCTTCAGTCGCCGCCCGAAGGGCTCGCGCGCACGCTCACGCAGGAGCAGGGCAAGCCTCTCGCCAAGGCGCAGCAGGAGATCATGGGCAGCTCGATCTGGGCGTCGTACACGGCCAGTCTCGAGATTCCGAACGAAGTGATTCAGGACAATTCAGCCGGAAAGATCGAAATTCGGCGCAAGCCGGTCGGAGTGGTCGCCGCGATCACGCCGTGGAACTATCCGCTGATGCTCGCGATGTGGAAGATCGCGCCGGCACTGCTGGCGGGCAACACGATCGTGCTCAAGCCCTCGCCCTACACTCCGATCACCTCGTTGATGCTGGGTGAGATTCTGCGCGACGTGCTGCCGCCCGGAGTGCTCAACGTAGTTTCGGGAGGCGACGAGTTGGGTTCGTGGATGACCAGCCATCCGGTGCCGCGCAAGATTTCATTCACCGGCTCGGTCGCGACCGGCAAGAAGGTCGCAGCCGCGGCGGCGCCCGACTTGAAGCGGATCACGCTTGAACTGGGAGGAAACGACGCGGCGATCGTGCTGGCGGACGTGAATCCGGCGGAAGTGGCGCCCAAGATTTTCTGGGGCGCGTTCGAGAACAGCGGACAGATTTGCAGCGCGATCAAGCGCGTCTATGTGCCGGAGGCGATGTACGCCACGATGCTCGAGAAGCTGGGCGAGCTGGCGAAGAACGTCAAGGTCGGCAACGGCCTGGACGCGGGTAGCGAACTCGGGCCGATCAATAACAAGATGCAATTCGAACGCGTGACTGAATTGGTCGAAGACGCGAAGAAGCACGGCGCTAAGATCATCACCGGCGGCTCGCGCCAGGGCAGCGAAGGGTATTTCTTCCAGCCGACGATCGTCGGCGGAATCTCCGACGGCGTGCGCCTGGTTGACGAAGAGCAGTTCGGACCCGCGCTGCCGATCATTCCCTACAAGGATGTGGATGACGCGGTGCGCCGCGCGAACTCGACCAACTATGGGCTAAGCGGATCGGTTTGGTCCAAAGATGCGGAGCGGGGCGCCGAAGTCGCCGCGCAGCTCGAATGCGGATCAGCATGGGTGAATCAGCATCTGGCGATCGCCCCGAACCTGCCCTTCGGCGGCGCGAAGTGGTCGGGAATTGGCGTGGAGAATGGAACCTGGGGACTGCTCGGGTTCACCGAGATTCAGGTGGTGAACGTCGCGCGGAACTAGCTGAGGAAATGCTTGCCGGCTTCCGGCGATGAGTTGGAATAACTGGCGCGGTCCCTGGGCCGCGCCAGTTTTCTTTCCCCTAACGCTGGCGCAATCTCAACCGGCGCGCTCGATCGTGGAACGAACGCCGAACTGAGTAATGAAAAGCGCGCACGCGATCATCGCAAGCCCCTTCAGAAACATTGCGACGTTGACCGCGCGCATTACCGGATCCGGGAGCGTGAGCATCGCGGTGCCATGCACTACGATCGTTACTGGAACCAGGAACAATACCAGCAGCCATCCGCCGAGACGCGGCCGAACATTGAGCAGGACCATCGCCGCGCCGAGCAACTCGACTCCGGCGGAAATAACGACCCAGAATGCGCGCCACGGGATCACCGCGGGCATCAGATCGATATAGCTCTGCATCGAGGTGATATGAGTGACACCCGAAAGAAAGAAAATCAGGGTAAACAGAATCCGGGCGGTGATTCCGATTCCCGGACTGATAATCCGCAGGTCGTTGTCTTCCATAGTCTCCCGTTACATCAAATCGCGCTCGACGCGATTTATCCACGTCTGTTCGAAAATCACTTTGTCTCCCCGACGCGCACTGACCGACTCGGTTAGATGGAAATGTGAAGGGGTGGAAGTCAGCTCATATGAAGCTGAGATCGCGGCTTCCCATCCCTCGCGCCGGTAGCTTGTGGCGCATGTACCGTGCCATCGCGAGCTGTTCGGTTCCCCTGCTTTGATCTCACGATACGATTCAATTCGGGTAGAGACCTCGGTCCCAGTTTCATTTATTGTCCGTCGCGTTTCCGTTTGCCGGCGAATCACTATTTTGCCCTCGCGATCGGGGCCCGAAACGGTGACCTGCGGACGCGGCGGGTTCCGGGCCCTGCGCGAATCGCGAATCATTGGAATCGGCATCGAGGGCTCGGCCTCCGGCGCGGCGCGCACGGGAAGCATGAGCGTTGATTCTCCGGTGGCGATACTCAGTCGGACCGGCTCCGGAGAAGGCCATACCAACGGCCACAGGCTCTCCGAGATGGCGACGCGAATCCTGCTGCCGGAGGCGAAGCGATGCGCGACGAAGTTGAGCAGCACGCGCACGTCGTAAAACCGGCCGGGCGCCAGCGGTTCCGGAGTTTCGTGACCCTCACGATGGGTCAAATTCAGGAGTCCGTAGGAAATCAACCACGAACTTCCATCTGGTTTGACGTCGGTTAGTCTGACCGCGACCTGGGCCACCGGCGAGTCTGAACTGATACGCAGATCGGCGCGCGGGTTGCCCAGGATTTGGAGGGCGTGCGGAAGCGGCCGCGAGTCGATTGTCAGCGAGTTGACATCGTCAGGAGTCTGCTCGGCGGGAAGATCCTCGCTCATCAGTCCAGGTAGCCATTCGCGCGTGCGATGTCCAACGAGTGTTTCCCCGGGATAGTCAACATTCTCACGCGGACCGGGGGTGGCCGATAGCCCGTCGCAATTGAGCGACAATACCATGTGTGAAATGGCCGGTGACGGCCATACTGTCTCCGCAATCCAGCCGCCTGGAGTGTCATTCGGGTAGGATTCCGCGGCCGTGCGCTCCGGCATGAAGACGCGAAGCATCGGTTCATGCATGATTCCCGTGTCGTGATCGTTCAGCCACTGATCCCACCAGCGCACTTCTTCGGCTACCCAGTCAAGTCCGGGTCCGGGTACGCCGAATTGCGGATAGGTGTGTCCCCACGGGCCGATTAGCGCACGGCGCGGGACGGTCAAGCGCTCAAGCAACCGGGGGATGGCATTGTTATAGGTGTCGACAAGGCCGCCAACAAGGTAAACTGGGCATCTGATCGTCCGGTAGTCAGTCGCGATCGACCCGTGCCGCCAGAATGCATCGTCGCGTTGATGCGTTAGCCAGTTTGCCAGGATTGGGCGTACTGCCTCAAGGCGATCAAGCCACATGGCGCTCCACCGGTCGCCAACGATCGCCGGATCGGGCGGTCCAATTAACACGTTCTGGAAGGCGTTTCCCCAACTGAAGTTGCAAAACGCCAGCGCGCCGCCGATATAGTGGGCATCGTCGGTGAAACGACTGTCGGAGCAGCAAAATGCAAGCACCGCCTTCAGCGCCTGCGGCGCGGTTGCGGCGGTTTGCATCGTTGCAAACCCGCCCCATGATATCCCTCGCATCCCCACGGCCCCGGTTGACCACGGCTGACGCGCCAGCCATGCGATCACCTCGGCGGCGTCTTTCTGTTCCTGCGGCAGATACTCGTCGATTAGAATGCCTTCAGAGTCGCCGGAGCCGCGGATATCCACGCGCGCGTACGCAAACCCGTATTGCGCGAACTGAAATCCCCACGTGTCATCGAGGGCGCGAGTGAGATCGCGCTTCCGATAGGGAATATACTCGAGCACCGCGGGAACCGGATCGAGTAGTGCGTCTTCGGGCATCCAAATCCGCGCGGCGAGGCGAGTGCCGTCCTCGAGCGGAATCCAGACGTTCTCGGTAACCGTGACGGCGCGTGTGCGAGGAAGACTCCAAGCGGGGGTCGAACCGGAGTCCTTAGACGCCATGACAGGTTGCCTCGTGTAGCGAGTGTTTTGGCATTACATCTTCCGAGCCCAGACGGGGCGACCTCTTAGATGGTATAGCATTTCTCCGGAGCTTGGTACGGTCAGTATGCCATCGCCTTAGCGATCGGTATAGTCCGCGGGATTCGTGGTGGCGGGGTCTCGCTAACCAAGATTGATCGCGGCGCATATATCCTTTGCGATTCCTGTCGCGAGCGTGACCCGTATACGGCACGTTCAACGCCAGCGTCGTAGTCTCCAATCCGGCGGACGTGAGCGGAGGGTATATGATGAGTTCGCCCCCATGGGCGACCACCGGATCGAGCTTGTACATGCGCTTGCCGCCCACCCGCAGCTCCGGGTACAGCGCGGGGGCACAGGAGAGCACCGTCCGAAACGGCGTGACGGCATTTCGACGAGCGCGCGCATTTGCGATAATGAACATAGCGATCAGGCAAAGCTGCGGAGGTGAATCGTGATCGAAACGAGTGCATTCGGAAGCACGGCCCATCAGAGCACGCGCGTGATTTTCGGAGCGGCTGCTTTGGGCGCGATGAATCAGGCAAAGGCCGATGCGGTGCTCGACACGCTGCTCGAGTATGGGATCAATCACATAGACACCGCCGCGTCGTACGGCGAATCAGAGCTGCGAATCGGACCGTGGATGCGCGAGCATCGCGAGCGCTTTTTCCTCGCGACCAAGACCGGCGATCGGTCGTACAGCGGTGCACGCGAGAGCCTGCATCACTCGCTCGAGCGTTTGCGCGTGGACCACGTCGATCTGATTCAGATGCACAACCTGGTCGATGAAAAGGAATGGGAAATCGCGCTCGGGCCGGGCGGCGCGCTCGAGGCGCTGGTCGAGGCGCGATCCCAGGGGCTGACGCGATTTATCGGAGTAACTGGGCACGGAAGCAGGGTTGCGGCGATGCATCTGCGAAGCCTTGAGCGCTTCGCGTTCGACTCGGTGCTGTTTCCTTATAACTTCACGATGCTGAATATCGCGCAGTACGCGGCCGACGCGGAAGCGCTGATCAAGCTCTGCCGGGAACGCGGCGTCGCAACTCAGACGATCAAGTCGGCGGCGCGCCGGCGCTGGCAGGATTCGGCGCAGAATCAGCAAACTCCACCGGAGCGCAAGTTCAGTTGGTATCAACCGCTGCGGGAGCGCGACGCTATCCGCCGCGCCGTGCATTTCGTGCTAAGTCGCCCCGGTTTGTTCCTCAATAGCTCGAGCGACACGACCATCCTGAAGAGCATCCTCGATGCGGCCCGCGAACCGGCGGTTGCACCGGAGCGCGCAGCGATGCAAGCCGACGTGGATCGCTACGCGATGGAGCCCCTCTTCATCCCGGGAGTTTCGGACACGATCTAAGGCGTGCCCCGCGCCAGATCGGCGCGAATTCTCCCGACTCGGCTACAAGTTCCGCCCGCTACGCGTGATGACCACGAGTGGACGGCTTAAGGCCGATGGTGTATCAGTTCACCCTGGATCCCGGCATACGGACTCCGTTCGGGTTCGGACGATCGGCACGATTCCGGGCGATGGGGGAATGTCGTGAAGAATGTTCTGTTCGCAATTGGGTTGATATGTTTATGTATGACCGCCGGATGTTTTGAGTGGACTGAGGATTCACAGGGTAGTTTGAGATCCGTCGGGTTGCCGGGAATGCCCATCTGGCAATCCAAGGCGCCTGAACCGCCGCTGACTACCGGCGCGCTCGGACTTTCCCCCGAAGAAGCCGCGAAACTGAGTAAGACAGTCATGGTCGAGCCTGCCATTCCACCGGCGCGCGCGACCCGTTACCGGTTCTACGCGAAAGGCCAGAATCACTGTCAGGATGATCTGAAGAAGCTGCTCGCCGATCGGGCGCAGCGCAACGAAACCGGCCCGCAACCATATTGCACCGATAATCCGACCGCGCCGCCGACCAAGGGTTCCGCGTTGATTCTCTGAAGGATTGAACGCCGTGCCCGAACAGTTCTGCCGTCATCATCACAGAAGAGACGGCCGCGGATGCTGAGACGAACACAATCCGCGCGTTTGCTCGCCATTGCTAGTCGCGCGCCTGACACTCGGCTCGCGATAATCGGGCGCAGGGAAGTAACGGTAGGAAGGGCAGAGGGCAGTGAAGTCAAGATCGCGGACGCCGAAATTGCGCCGCGCCATGCGCTGATTAGATATAAGCGCGGACGTTATTACGTCGTCGATCTTAAATCTGCCAGCGGTAGCTTTCTGAACGATCGGCGCGTGCGCCGCCGCCCCCGCGTTCTCTCACACGGCGACCGATTGCGGTTCGGCGCCGCCTGGTCATACCGTTTCATCGACCCCGATGCGGCGAGTCGCCGACGGAATCGGCGAGTCGTTCAAGCCGCGATAGTCGCAGCAATTGCGATCGCCGGAATGCTGGTGCATCGCGCGGGATGGGATGACGGCATGCTCTCGGCAGCGAGTGCCATACAAGTGGCGGCGCTAGCGCAGTCGTACGCGACCTCGAGTTTCGCCGATATATCCCATCGTGAGCCGAGCGCGGCGGCTGCCGCATCCCCTGGCAGCGCATCAAATCCCACCCAATCGGCCGCGGCTGAGTTCTCGCCGGCTAATCCGTCAACTCCCGATCGCAAAGACGCACCGGGGCAAGGGCCTGCGTCGGCGCAATCGGCGTCTCCGGCCGCCTCGCCGCCCTCGCCCGCAGCTTCATCTGGGAGTATATCGTCATCGCCGCCGGTTGCGTGGCTTGCACGAATAAATCGGTACCGGGCGATCGCACGGGTTGGACTATTGCACGAAGATTCTTCGGTGAGCGCAGCGGCCGCGGCGCATTCGCGATACCTGCTTGCCAATTACATGGGGAAGATTAGCAGCGGAGAGCCGCTGGGCGATGCCGGCCACGAGGAGCGTCACGGCGACAAGGACTACTCACCGGCTGGCGCGGCAGCGGCGCCGAATAGTCAACTCGCGTGGGGATGTGGCGCCGATGACATTGAAGAGCAGATCGATCAATGGGTCGCCGGACCTTTTCATCGTCTACCGATGCTCGATCCGTTGCTCTCCGAGGCGGGCTTCGGCGAGTCGACCGATGCCGGATGCTGGGTTGCGGCGTTGAGACTGGCCGCGCCCGAAGAGCATCCGATGGTTTACCCAACTCCGATCGAATTTCCGTCCGACGGCGCACCGGTTTCGATCAAGTGGTCTGGAGTTGAGTATCCAGATCCGATCGCAACTTGCCCGAATTATCAAATGCCGGTTGGACTGCCGATCACGCTTCAGCTTGGGCGCCTCTTCGACGCGCAATTGACGGCGCATTCGTTGACCGAAGATGGCGCCGCGGTCGAAAGTTGCGCTTTCGACGCGCACGGCTATCGCAATCCCGACCTCGCCGCGCAGGAATATGGCCGGTGGGCATTGCGCAGCGCGGGCGCGGTGGTGCTGATTCCGCGCAACCCGCTCGAGCCCGGCAAGAGCTATTCGGTTTCGATCGCCGCGCATGGGAAAACCTACGCGTGGACGTTTCGCGTGGGGGAATGAAGGCAAGGAAGCGACTCTCTGGGCGACGTGTCGCGGAGCGCGCGTCATCCGCGCTCGCGCCTGGTTATTTCGCCCAGCCCTTTTCGTACGGCGCCGCCATCCTGCCGATCGCGCGCAGATGCTTGAACTTCCACTGCCCGTTAATCTTTACGTAGTCGTCCTCGTAGCGCGCTCCGAGCCACATCGCGCGGTTTCCCTTGCGCATCGTGAACGGGCCGAGAAAATACCAGATGCCGGTGGCGCGATCTCCGTCAACCTCGATTATCGGGTTCATCACATTGTGCTGCGAAAAGCTGATTCGCTCGCGAAAGCCCTCGAACAGCTTGCGAATCGCGATGTGGCCCTGGTTGACGCCGACGCCGGCGCCTTCCCAAATACCGTCCTCGGCGAATAACTTGACGATCTGGTCGGGATTGTGATCGTCATCGCAGATCGCGCAATATCGCGCCTTGAGTTTTTTGATCGCCTCGATATCCTCGAGGGTCGTGATCCGCTTTGCCAATTCGCCAATATCCATTTCGCGCAACCTCCCGCCGAGATGTCTC
>DATLTX010000284.1:0-8365 GCA_035533435.1 Binataceae bacterium (SeqCode) | reverse complement strand
CCTATCGCGGATATCGAGCAGGCCGATATCGGATCGCTGCTTGATCGAATCGGCGATGCGCGCGTGGTGCTGCTCGGTGAAGCGACTCACGGGACGTCCGAATTTTATCGCATGCGTGCCCGTATCACGAAGGAACTGATCTTGCGCCACGGCTTCAACTTTATCGCGGTCGAAGCCGATTGGCCGGACGCCGCGCGGATCAATCAATACGTGCGCCAGGAACCGGTTCGTCAGGAGCAATGGAAGGCGTTTGCCCGGTTTCCCACCTGGATGTGGCGAAACCATGAAGTGCTGGAAATGGTCGAATGGATTCGCGCATGGAACGCCGAGCAGCGCGAACCGCAGCGGCGCACCAGCTTCCATGGGCTCGATCTCTATAGCTTGTTCACGTCGATCAACGCTGTGATTACATACCTCGGGGGCGTCGATCCGGCGATGGCGGCGATCGCGCGGCGCCGTTACGGATGTCTAAGTCCGTGGGAACATGATCCGCCCGTGTACGGGCGAGCGGTGCTGAGCGGACGCTATCATGACTGCGAATCTGCCGTCGTTGCGATGCTGCGTGAGATGCTCAATCGGCGAATCGAATATTCCCAGCGCGACGGTGACAGCTTTTTCGATGCCGCGCAGAACGCCCGATTAGTAGCAGCGGCGGAGCGCTACTACCGCGTGATGTATTACGGTTCGGCCGAATCATGGAATCTGCGCGACCAGCATATGTTCGACACGCTCGAGCGATTGCTGGAATTTCACGGTCCCGAAAGCAAAGGTATCGTCTGGGAGCATAACTCGCACGTCGGTGACGCGGCGGCGACTGAAATGAGCGCTCGCGGCGAGCACAACGTTGGACAGTTATCGCGTGCCCGCTTCGCCGACTCCGCATTTCTGCTTGGCTTCGGAACCGACCACGGAACCGTCGCAGCGGCGTCGGACTGGGACGGACCGATGGAAGTCAAGCGCATCCGTCCCGCGCACGAAGCCAGCTATGAACGGCTTTGCCATGACTCCGGTGTCGCAGCGTTCATGTTGCACCTAAGAGAACCTGCCCGGCAGGACGTCCGCGACGAATTGGAAGCCGCGCGACTTGAACGAGCTATCGGCGTCGTCTATCGGCCCGAATCGGAACTGGCCAGTCACTATTTTCAGGCCTGCCTGCCAAGGCAGTTCGACGAGTACATCTGGTTCGACGAAACTCGCGCTGTTTCGCCGCTTTCCGCGATCGCGGCGCACGGGGTTCCGGAAACGTACCCGTTCGGGGTTTAGCTATTCGCGCGATGACGCACGGAAGCAGGCGATGCCCCAAACGATTGCAAAGGTCGAACAGACGCTCGAGTGGATGCGCGCGAATCGCATCTGGCCCAATGGAATGCGATACCTGTGGACCGATGCCTTTGGCGTGGTCCTGCTGGTCTCGCTCTATCGTGCACTGGAACGCGGCCAGTTCCTGGATCAAGCCCGATGGGTTGTCGCCGAGGTCGAGCGTGTGCTCGGGCGGCGCCGCGGTTTCCGAATCGGCGAGGCTCCGGATCGCGACGGGCAATACTATCATTATCTCGCGATGTGGGTTTACGCGCTTTCGCGGCTCGGCAAAATTGATCCGGTGTATCGCGCGAAAGCGGTCCGACTCGTGAAAGACATTCATTCGGCATTCGTCATTCCCGGCCGCGGAGTCCATTGGAAGATGCGCGAAGACCTTAGCGCGCCATATTCCGGCTTCGGATTGGGCGCGCTCGATCATTTTCACGGATATGTTGTTTACCGATTGCTCGATGAAGCCGCGCTGGCCGGCGAGATCGGGCAGATGAAACTATTGGTCGAACGAAGCTTTCAGGATCTGGCTATCAGTCAGGATCTGGGTTTGGGGATGATGCTCTGGATGACCCACTTTTTTCCGGAGGAGGAATGGGCGCGTGTTCAGCGGGACAGGAGTTTAAAAATGCTCGATCGGTTGTGGATCGACCCGCCCGGTTATTTCTGCCGCGAACCGGCAATGCCTGAGGTAAAATTTGCCTTCACAAACTATGGCGTTTCGATTGGACTTCAGGCCGTCGAGGCATGGCCGGAGCGCGTCGCGCGACTGAACTCGTATTTCGAACGCTATCGATCGGGCGACGAATACGATTTCGACGCGATCACGCACGTGATGGCTTGCGGCGCATCGTTTCCTGGCGAGTTTATAGCGGGCGGCGAATGAACTAAACTTCGAAGGCGCGCCGCATGGCGCTGAGGTTTAGTGACGTGGATTGGAAAGCAATAGAAAAGCCCCGGGACGGCGGGCGCGTTATTCCCAATCTGCGGAGCTATGAGCAAAGCCGCGCACAATTTTCCTGGCAAGCGGCCCGCCATGAGCTCGCGGGTCTTCCCGGTGGCCGCGGCCTCAATATCGCGCATGAAGCGGTGACCCGTCATGCCGCGGGCGCGCTGCGCGATCACCTGGCGCTGCGATGGCTTGGCAGGCGCGGAGAGGTTCGTGACTTTACTTACGCGCAGTTGGAATCGGTTACGAACCGATTTGCGAACGTGCTGAGAACACTCGGCGTGGGCAAGGGCGACCGGGTATTTCTCCTAGCCGGAAGAATTCCCGAACTCTACATAGCCGCTCTTGGTACGCTGAAGAATGGAAGTGTATTTTGTCCCCTGTTTTCGGCTTTTGGGCCAGAGCCGATTCGCCAGCGGATCAGCCGCGGCGATGGCCGTGTGCTGATCACGACGGCCGCGCTGTACAAGCGCAAAGTTGCCGGCTCGCGCGCCGATCTGCCCAATCTTCAGCACGTCCTCCTGGTCGGCACGGCTGAGGAGCTGGCGGCGATCCCGGACACGCACGATCTTCATAAACTGATGAACGATGCGGATGAACATTTCGAAATTCCGCCGACCGATCCGGAAGATCTGGCGTTGCTGCATTTCACCAGTGGTACGACCGGGGCGCCGAAAGGTGCGATGCATGTGCATGAGGCGGTTGTCGCCCATCACATGACGGGCTATTTCGCCCTCGATTTCCATCCCGACGATATATTCTGGTGCACCGCCGATCCCGGCTGGGTAACTGGAACTTCATACGGCATCATCGCGCCGCTGACGCATGGCATTACCAGCGTCATCGACGAAGCCGACTTCGATGCCGAGCGCTGGTACGGCATCGTGCAAAATCAGAGAGTCACGGTCTGGTACACCGCACCGACCGCGGTGCGCATGATGATGAAAATTGGGACCGAGGTGATCCGCAAATTCGATCTTGCGAGCTTGCGCTTTATCGCAAGCGTCGGCGAGCCGCTTAATCCAGAGGCGGTGATATGGGGCAATCAGGCTTTCGGTCTCCCGATTCATGACAATTGGTGGCAAACCGAGACCGGCGGCATAATGATTGCCAATTACGCATCGATGGATATCCGGCCGGGATCGATGGGCCGTCCTCTGCCCGGGATCGACGCGGGCATTGTTCGTCATCGCGATCACCAATCCGTCGAGGAAATTACCGAACCCGGCGTCGAGGGCGAGCTTGCGCTGCGTCCCGGATGGCCGTCAATGTTTCGCGGCTACCTGCACGACGAAGAGCGCTACCGGAAATGCTTTGCCGGTGGATGGTATCTGACAGGTGACCTCGCCAGACGCGACGCCGACGGTTACTTCTGGTTCGTCGGGCGCGCCGATGATGTGATCAAATCATCGGGTCACCTGATCGGTCCCTTCGAGGTTGAAAGCACACTGCTCGAGCATCGCGCCGTAGCCGAAGCCGGGGTTATCGGAAAGCCCGATCCGGTGGCCGGCGAGATTGTAAAGGCCTTCGTGTCGCTCAAGCCGGGTTACTCGCCGGGCGAGGAATTGCGCCTCGAGTTGCTGGGGTTTGCGCGCAAGCGGCTCGGCGCGGTGGTGGCACCCAGGGAAATAGATTTTGTGGCCAGCGTCCCTAAGACGCGCAGCGGCAAAATCATGCGCCGCCTGCTCAAGGCGCGCGAGCTTGGGCTCCCCGAGGGAGATACCTCGACCCTGGAGAATGACTGATGGCAGCCGAGATGGACTTCACCACGCCGCTTCCGGACAAAGAGCATTCGCTGCACTTGCTGCACGAGATGCTTCGGATTCGCCGCTTCGAGGAAAAATCGGCGGAGTTGTACAGTGCGGGCAAGATCCGCGGCTTTCTTCATCTGTACATCGGAGAGGAAGCGGTGGCCGTCGGCGCTATCGCGGCGCTCGAAGCTGACGACGCGATCGTCGCCACCTATCGTGAGCATGGACACGCGCTGGTCCGCGGCATCTCCGCGAACTCGATCATGGCAGAACTCTACGGCAAGCAAGAGGGATGCAGTCACGGCCGCGGCGGTTCGATGCATCTCTTCGATGCGGCGACGCGCTTCTACGGGGGCAACGCGATCGTGGGCGGCGGATTGCCGATCGCAATCGGGTTGGCGCTGGCCGACAAACTACAGCGACGCCCTCGAGTGACCGCCTGCTTCTTCGGCGAAGGTGCGGTTGCCGAAGGTGAGTTTCACGAGTGCATGAACCTGGCGGCGCTCTGGAAGCTGCCCGTGCTGTTCTGCTGCGAGAATAACCTCTACGCGATGGGAACGGCGCTCAAGCGCTCCGAGTCGGAAACTGACCTGTGCCTGAAAGCGACCAGCTACGAGATTCCGGCGTGGCCGATCGACGGGATGGATGTCGTCGCGTGCGAAGACGCGGCGCGACGGGCAGTGCTTGCCGTGCGTTCGGGCGAGGGTCCGTTCTTCCTCGAATTTCGCACCTATCGGTTTCGCGCCCATTCGATGTATGACCCACAATTGTACCGCACCAAGCAGGAAGTCGAGGAATGGAAGCAGCGCGACCCCATCGCCACTCTCGAGCAGCGCATGCGCGAGAATCGAAACCTCGATGACGACGACCTGGGGCTTATCGAGACGCGGGTCGCGGCGGAGATTGCCGACGCGGTCGAGTTTGCCGAAGCGGGCTCATGGGAGCCGGTCGAAGCGCTGACCAGATTCGTTTACTCCGAGCGCGCCGCGCGATGACATCGCAAGCGAATCTCATTCGCACGACCTACCGCGAGGCGATGCGTCAGGCGATCCGCGAAGCGATGCAGCGCGATCCGCGCGTCTTCCTGATGGGCGAGGACGTAGGACGCTACGGCGGCAGCTTCGCGGTCAGCAAGGGGCTGCTGGAAGAGTTTGGGCCCGAGCGCATTCGGGACACGCCGCTTTCCGAATCGGCTTTTGTCGGCGCTGGAATTGGCGCCGCGATGGGAGGGATGAGACCGATCGTCGAAATCATGACGGTCAACTTCAGCCTGCTCGCACTCGATCAAATCATGAACAACGCCGCCGCGATTCACTATATGTCGGGCGGCCAATTTAATATTCCGCTCGTCATCAGGATGACCACTGGCGCCGGCCGCCAACTCGCTGCCCAACATTCGCACAGTCTCGAGGGTTGGTACGCGCATATCCCCGGCATCAAGGTGCTCACTCCGGCCACGCTGGAAGATGCGCGCGGAATGCTGTGGACCGCTCTCGAAGATCCGGACCCGGTGCTGATCTTCGAGCACGGATCCCTCTACAACATGGAGGGCGATCTCGCCGCCGACGCCGGCGCGGTGGATATAGACAAAGCTGTTGTGCGCAGGCCGGGGACGGACTTAAGCCTGATTACATACGGTGGCACTCTCGATAAAGCGATACGGGCGGCCGGCGACTTGGCGGCAATGGGTATCGACGCCGAGGTGATTGATCTGCGCACGCTGCGTCCGCTCGACACCGCAACCATCGTTGATTCAGTTACGCGAACGCATCGTGCAATCATAATCGACGAAGGATGGCGCAGCGGCTCGATTTCGGCCGAGATCACCGCGCGCATTATGGAGCATGCATTCTATGAACTCGACGCGCCGATCGAGCGAATCTGCACCGCCGAAGCGCCGATGCCTTATGCAAAGCATCTCGAGGACGCGGCCCTTCCGCAGCCCGCGGCGATTATCGAGGCGGCGCGAAAGATGGTGAAAGGCGATGGCTGAGTTTCGCATGCCGGCCCTCGGCGCTGATATGGATTCGGGCAAGATAATCGAATGGCGTATCAAGCCCGGCGACAAGGTCAAGCGCGGGGACATAGTAGCGCTGGTTGATACTGACAAAGCTACGATCGAGGTAGAGGTTTTCGAAAATGGCATCGTCGAGAGCATAGTTGTTCCGGAAGGAGAGACGGTCGCGGTTGGTACCGCTCTCGCGATGATCCGGGGCGAGGCGGAAGCCGTGGCGCCACGAGCGCCTTCGCCAACCCCAGCGGCTGTCCATAAGCCGGCGCCGCCATCGCCGGCACCATCTCGCGCACCTCTTCGAGCCGAGCCACCCTCGCCGCCGATCGCCATCGTCCCGCCGCCCGCGCAAGCCCCGGCACTGGCGCGTCGCAGCCTGCGAGTGTCGCCGCTTGCGATGCGCGTGGCGATGGATTTGGGGGTGAATCTGCTATCGGTAAAGGGCACCGGTCCCGACGGCGCAATTACCAGAAAGGATGTCGAAGGAGCGGCCCAAGCCGCGGCGCAGACCGCCGCACCCGCAGCCGCGCAGGCGCAGCCTCCGGCGCCTCGCCCAGGCGAAGCGATCAAAGTGGTTTCGATGCCAAGGGCGCCGGCCGCCGGCGATCGCCAGGCCGCGATGCGAAAGGCTATCGCGGCCGCGATGGGGCGTTCCAAGCGCGAAATCCCTCACTACTATTTGGGTACTCAGATCGACATGAGCGCGGCGATGGAATGGCTACGAGCGGAAAACCTCAATCGCCCAGTGACTAATCGCCTGCTTTACTCGGCGCTTTTGTTGAAGGCCGTGGCAATCGCCGTTCGCCAGATCCCCGAGATGAACGGCTACTGGGTGGATGGCGTCTTCAAATCAAGCGCGGCAATTCATGTCGGTGTGGCCATTTCGCTTCGTCAGGGCGGACTCATCGCGCCGGCAATTCATGATGTGGATAAACTGAGTCTCGACGAGATCATGGTGAGTCTGCGCGAACTGGTAAAGCGAGTGCGTGCCGGCATCCTGCGCAGTTCCGAGATCGCCGACGCAACCCTGACGGTCACGAGCCTCGGCGAGCAGGGAGTCGAGACAGTATTTGGAATAATCTACCCGCCGCAGGTCGCTTTGGTCGGCTTCGGCAGGATCGTCGAACGTCCGTGGGCGGACAAAGGCATGGTCGGAGCCCGTCCGGTCATGACGGCGACGCTCGCCGCTGATCATCGGGTCAGCGACGGACATCGAGGCGGACTCTTCCTCGCCGCGATCGATCGCATACTGAGGGAGCCGCAAAAGTTATGACGGACGTGGAGATCAAGTCACTCGTACTGCGCGAACTTAAGAAAATCGCGCCGGAAGCTGACCTCGAGGGGCTCGACGGCGCCGCCGATCTGCGCGAACAAATCGACCTTGACTCCATGGACATCCTCAATCTCGCTGTCGCCATTCATGAAACCACCGGCGTGGACATTCCCGAGGCGGACTATCCCAGGATGGCAACCCTTGACGGCGCCGTCGCATATCTGCGCAGCCGCATCAAAGCCAAGTGACTATGTCGAAAGCGCTTTGGCGTGGTGTCCCGCAAATAAGATTTCATTGATGGATTCGACCTGCACCGCGGAAAGCGGACCGGCTGAAATCCGGGGTTCTCCGAATCCCAAGGAGGAGGACATGCGACGGAGGCAATACTGCGAGGAGCGGATCATCGGGATTCTTAAGCAGGCGGAGATGGGCAAGCCTATCGGCGAGTAGTGCGGCGAGCACGCGATCGCGGATGCGACCTGATATCGATGGAAGGCAGGTGCGGCGAGCTGGAGGTCTCGAAGGCGCGGCGGCTCCGTCGGCCGCAAAACATGCCCATAGCGCTCGAATCCACGACCGAAGCAAACTCGTAAAACAATGATCCAAATCAGAAAAAGCCCAATAAAACTGGCGGAGAGGGAGGGATTCGAACCCTCGGTACCGGTTGCCCAGTACGCCAGATTAGCAATCTACTTCCGGCCCGCGAACACTAGGACCTTCTCAAGACTCCTGGAGACAGAAAACCCTTGCGGCAGTGCGACTTGGCGCATCCGGGCTGGTCGAGACGTGTCCCATCGAGTCTCGCCAGATCTCGTTCAGTCCGGGAAGTTTTCCCCACCCTGGCCCCACCCCAACGGTTTGGAGCCACTGAGGGAATCATTAAATCAAAACACCTTGAGTGTGCGCGGTCGCTTTTCTAACAAACCGCAAGAGGGGGTTCTATGAACTCGAATCCCTACGTCGAAGCCCGTCGCGAATGGGACGAACGTTACTCCGATCTTGTTCTCGGCAAGCGCAACTGGCAGATCGTCGCCGGAGGACTGCTGCTGCTGAGTCTGATCCTTGCCGCTGGA
>DATLTX010000283.1:0-4599 GCA_035533435.1 Binataceae bacterium (SeqCode) | reverse complement strand
GCGCTCGACAGTTTCCGCGACTCGCAACTCGGCTTCGTGCGGCTTGGCACCACGGTCGAAATCTATCGCGGTTCACCCGGGACGTTCTTCAGCAACAACCTGATGCTGTTCGCCAATCCCTCAATTCAGCGCAACCCCGCCTCCGGCATCGAGCACTATTTCCTGGTCGGAGTTCCCGACGCCGGAATCGTGGAACAAGCCCTGCGCGACGCCGCCACTCTCACCGCCGATGGGTGAGCAGTCGAAATCGCGCCACGAGCGCGCCAACTCCTCGCGCCAGTTAACGAGCGGGATCGGAAGTCCGGCGCACCGTAAAGACGCGCCTCTCGACGGAAACAGTTTTCCCTGTATAGCAAAACTGCTATACTGCACCGGTGGACCGGTGGACGGCAGGAATTTTTCAGGAGATCGTGTCGTGAAAAAGAGTCTCCATTCAATAAAGACGAAGATGCTCTCCGATCGCGCTGTCCGCACCGCCTATGACGCGCTCGCCGACGAATTCAACCTCGCACGCGAATTGATCGGTGCCCGAGTGCGCGCAGGGTTGACCCAAGCGGAACTGGCCGATCGGATGGGCACGACGCAATCAGCGATTGCCCGGCTCGAGAGCGGCGCCCGGATGCCCAGTGTGAATACTCTCCTGAAGTTTGCAAAGGCCACACGCTCGCGTCCTGTCATCAAACTCCGCGCCGCTTGAGCTCCAGTCATTCTCCTCCTGCCACACTCTGTAAAATCCAATCGTCGCGTCACGTCGCTGCGCAGCACGCTGGAAAAAGCCAGCGATCAGATTGGATTTGCCGCCGGTAGCAAGCGAACCATCAACCGACCGATGGCAATTGCCGCTTCAGACGATTTGCAGTTCCTCCGCCGATGGCAACGCGGGGAAAGGCGCGGCCGGGAGCGTTTGATACCAGAACGCGACCGAGGCGATATCGTCGCGCAGGGGCAGGAACTCGGCGCCCTTGCGCGGGTCGCCTTTCCATCCGAGCGCCTGGATAGTCACGCGCAGGTCGCGCTTGAAGCGGATCGGATCGCCGATATGCCATCGGTACATACCGAATCGCATCTGCGAATCATATAGTCCGTCGGGACGAATTACCTGCGCCAGGCCCGAGTATGGAGTAGTGAATTCGCGGTAGCCGCCGTTTTCCTTGCCGACATCGAAATTGTACGACCCGCCAAAATAGTCTTCGGTGCCGGTGCCGCAAATCGTCGGGAACTCGCCGTCGCCGTCGAGAAAAAACTTTATCTCGCCCTCTCCCCACCATCCGTTGTTGTGCACGCCCCAGGCGAGATAGGTGCCGACGTAGTGCCCCTGCCCGCGCACGGCGTCGAGGATCGTCACGACCTCTTTATATGGAAGAGGATTTACCCGCCGGAACTGAGCGTGGAAGTATGCGGCGTCGGCGGGCACCTCGGTCAGTGAGTAGTTGATTTGATAAAACAGGATCATCGGTTTATCGCCGATATTGGTCATAGTCATTCGCGCGCGCTTGCGAAACGGCATCTCCCAATAGCAATTGAACGCGCTGCCCGGATTCACGCACACCGCGAGCGAGGATATTTGCGCGTAGCGGTTCCATCCGCAGGCGAAAAAATCACCGACCGGGCACTCGACCGCCGGCGCGGCCTGATCGTCCCAATAGATCCGCAAGATCGACGCGCGCCACGGACCCGTCGGCGTCATCCAGATTTGCTGGATCGCGCCCTGCCCCGTGATATCGGCAAGCTTCGCCGTCTCGCCGGGCCCGATAATGATGTATGGCCGCACTTTCCATCCGCGGCCGAGGCTGCGCGCCGGACTGGTCGCGGCGTCAGGCTCGGCCATCGCGCCGCGGCCCTTCTCGCCGGTCGGATTTTCGGGGCTGATCGAGCGCGAGTCGGCGTTCGAGAGCCGCCACAGCGAGCCGAGATGCATGCCAAGTCCGTTGAATGATGATGCCATCGCCAGTCGCCCTCCCCGGCGCGCGCAATTGTAGGCGATCGCGCGCTCGGCGCGGAAGCGCGCGCAGGCTTGCTAAATGTCGAGCGCGACGGTGATGAAATCGTGATCCGAAAGGCGGCGCGACGCGAATGAGCGCCGCGCGGGAACTACCGCCGCGCTGTTCGCAACCGGCCGCACGCCGCGCAGCGCGATCCAGTCCAGGCGCGGACGCCACAGCGGCGGAATTGCGCGCGAAAAGGTGAATGTCGGGCGGCCGAGCGCATTGGCGCCGTCGATTGCGAACCCGGCCGCCGCCATCCGCGCGAACATCGGCTCGTGCCGCTGCGGATTTCTGAAGCGCCGCGAATTTAGCAGCATGTTTGCAAAGGTGCGCGCGTATGCAGCCGCGCTCATCAGCTCGGTGGTCGTGGAATTCAGGTCGCCGCCGAAAATCGCGCGGCCATCTTTCGGGAAGCTATCCAGATAGCCCCCTATCTGTGCCGCACGCCCTGCGGGAGCGCAGCGGCTATGCAGATGCGCGACGCCAATCCAAAGCGAAGCAGCGCCGAACTTCGCGCGCGCGGCCAAACCCGTGAAGCCTCCGTCGTAGCCGCGCCGCAGGTTGCGGGAGTCTCCGGGATGGGGATCCGGCATCGCGATCGCGTGGACTTCCTCCAGTGGCGCGGCCGACAAGATCGCGTTGCCCATGAACGCCATCTTTTCTCCGCCGTGAATCCGGCGGCCGAACTCCGGCAGATAGGCCATGCTCATGCCGAGCCGCACCGCCAACTCAGCGGCGACTTCCCTGCGGCCAGAGCGCGCGGTGCGCCAATCGGCCTCGCAGAGCAGGATTACCGACGCTTCGGCCAGCGGCGCGCGACCCAGGCATCGCGCGATCTCCTCGAACCGCGCGCCTCCGGCAAGGTTGAGCTCGACCACGCGGAACGGACCGCTCGATGAGCGCGCGGGTAGGTTGCGAACCACGGCGGCGTACGGATGCGCCTGGAGTTCAGGTTCGCGCGGATACTCGGCGGCGCGCCGATTCATGAGGGTTCGATCACCCGAGCAGTTCGTTCTCCAGCGCCTTGAATTCCGTGATCGGCGCCGTGCAGGTGCGGTCGCGGCAGACGTACGCGGTAACCTTGCCATCGACCTGACGTTTGCCCCGGACCTGCTCGGGCAAAAATCCGGACGCGGCCTCGCCGGAAGGACCCGCGGCAAAGAGCGCGAGGTTCGGGATATAGAGCAGCCCCAGGCGCTCGATCCATTCGCGAAACTCCGGCGAATCGTGCGCGCCCACGATCACCACCTCGGTTGCGCCGCGATGATACAAATCGACGGCTTCGAGCATGTGCGAAAATCCGAACGGCTGCTTTTCGATAAACTCGCGAAAGAGCCTGAGCGCCCGCTCCGCCTCGATTCGGTACCAACTATCACCCGTGTACTCGAAAAGCCGCAGAAGGGCCATCACCGCCGCGCTGTTGCCCGACGGCGTCGAGCCGTCGAAGGCGGCCTTGCTGCGCGTGATGAGCGCCTCGTGATCGTCGGAGGTAAAGTAGAAGCCACCCTTGGCGCGATCGATGAACCGCTCGAGGATCACAGCCGCGAGCGCGCGCGCATGCTCGAGGTAGCGCGCGTCGAGCGACGCTTCGTAGAGATCGATCATGGCGCCCACGAGCAACGCGTAGTCTTCCAGGTAAGCGTTGAAGCGCGCGGTGCCGTCCTTGTACGAGCGCTTGAGCGCGCGGCCATCCCACATTTTCGTCATCATGAAATCGGCGGCCCGGCGCGCAGCCTCGAGAAAGCGCGACTCGTGATGCGCGCGGAAGCCGGCGGCGAAAGCCGAGATCGTCATCGCGTTCCACGCGGTGAGAATCTTGTCGTCGCGGCCCGGATGCACGCGTTTCTCTCGCGCGGCAAAGAGTGTTTCGCGAATCGTTCGCAGCGCGGTCTCGATTTCCGCTTCGGGCTGGTGAAACATCCGCGCCGCGTCGGCGATCTCGAGCGTGCGATGCAGGATATTTTCGCCCTCGAAGTTGCCCTCGATGCTGATGTCGTAAAATCGCTCGGCGATTTGCGCCAGATCGGCGCCCAGAACTTCCTCGGTCTGCTCGGGCTCCCAGACGAAAAATTTCCCCTCGACGCCCTCGCTGTCGGCGTCCTGACTCGAGTAGAAGCCACCTTCGGGGCTGGTCATTTCGCGCAGCACATAGGTCAGGATATCGCGCGATAGATCGAGGAACTCGGGCTCGTTGAGCGCGCGGCCCGCGTCGGCATAGAGCGCCGCGAGCTGGGCGTTATCGTAGAGCATCTTTTCGAAATGCGGCACCAGCCATCGCTCATCGACGCTGTAGCGATGAAATCCGCCGCCGATTTGATCGTAGATTCCGCCGCGCGCCATTTTTTTCAGCGTGTGACGAACCATCTCACCCATCGACTCGTCCCCTTCGCCGTCAAAAATGCGCAGGAAAAGCGAGAAGACGAAAGTGTTGGGAAATTTCGGCGCGCCGCCAATTCCACCGTTGACGCTGTCGTAAGCACCCGCCAGCGCGCGCGCCGCGATGACGGCCTGATCGGCGCGCAGCTCGCCCGGTTTGGGTTCGTACTCGGAAAGCGCGCCCAGAGCGGCGCCAAGCTTCTCGACGTTGTGCGAAACCTCGTGCGCACCGTTGCGA
>DATLTX010000282.1:0-3447 GCA_035533435.1 Binataceae bacterium (SeqCode) | reverse complement strand
GCCCGCGCCCTCGCGAATAATTCGCGCGCCTTCGAGCGGCGCAACGCGATCAGGATCGGAGGACACCTCGCCGCGCGATTCATAGAGCGATTGATGCTCGATCGCGATGACCGGGCCGCCGCATCTGATCGCCGCCTTGAGCATCCCCTTCGCATCGGCGGGTGACGCGGGCGCGATCACGCGAACGCCCGTATGGCCTGTCGCAAGCGGCGCGAATGCCGCGGCGCGCGCGCGGCCTGCCCGCGTGTGTTCGCCGAGCGGCGCGCGAATCACGATTGGGAGATTGCGATGGTCCATCAATTGTCCAGCCGCGGCACTTGCAAGCGCAGCGCTACTCATCGTGACGACGGGCACCAGCCCGCCCAGCGCGGCTCCAATCGCCGCCGCTACCAGCGTTGCGTTCGAGCGCGGCGCGTCGCGAATCCTGCGCTCCCCGAACTCCGCCACCATCCCGGCGGTGACGCTCGACGCGCTGGCGGCGAATCCGACCTCACCGCCAATAATGAACACGCGCTCGTCGCGCGCGAGTTCCTCGCGCAGGGCCGCGGCTAATGCTGCGCGGTAAGTGATTATCGCCATGGTGGAAGGCCGTCGGCGAACGCGGCAGCCCCGTCGAGGACGCGCTCGATTTCGCGGTCGATTTGATCGAGGCGCGCTTCGGCGCCGTCGCCGCGATCGATGATTCGGCGGCGAACCGTCGCGATTGGATCGCGTTCGAGCGCAATCCTGTTCTCCCCCGGTGAATCGCGCGGACGGTAGGTGACCGCCTCGATGAGCGAAGGACCCGCGCCAGCCCGCGCGCGCTCGAGCGCTTGGGCCGCGGCGGCGTGAACCTCCAGCACCTCCATCCCGTCCACGCGCACTCCTGCCATCTTGTACGGCGCGGCCATCCGGTAGAGTTCCTCCTGGCAGACGGCATTGGCTACGATCGTGCCCATCGGGTGAAAATTGTTTTCGCACACGAAGACGACCGGCAGGTTCCAGAGCGAGGCGAGATTAAGCGCCTCGTGGAAGGCGCCCTGCGCCAACATTTCGTCGCCGAAGATGCAACACACGGCGCGGTGCGTTTCATGGTACGCGATCGACAGACCCAACCCGGCGGCGATTGCCAGTGCGTCTGATGCGATCGCGGGTCCGCCGGCAAAGTGCAAATCGGCATCGGCCTCGCCGATCGCGCTGGGAGCGATTTTGCCGCATCTATAGGCCGTCGCGATCTTCGCGTCGGCGCCAGCGGCGATACGATGACCGTGCTCGCGGTATGCGGAGACCAGGTAGTCGCCCTTGCCGCGGGCGAGTATCGCGCCGGCTGAGGCCGCCTCCTCGCCCCGGTAGAGCGCGGCGTCAGCACAGTCGCGCCAGCCGCTTTTGGCGGCGCGCTCGTCGAAGCGCCGCACCAGTATCATCGCGCGGTACAGTTGGAACGCGCGGTCGTCGAATGCGGCGTGCGCGGCCGGATCGGATCCAGCTTCGGCTTTGTCTTTGGATTTATCTTCGGGTTCCGTTTTCGGCTCCCAGCTTCCGGGCGCCGCCGGCCGGCTGCCCTCTCCGGCTTCCAAGCTAGACGAAGCGCCGCGATCTAGCGAGGCGGTGCGATGCTCGAAGAGCCGGGCGCGGCCGCGGGGGATGCGATCGGAACGGGCACGGGACGAAGGCGATCGGCATAGAGAATCGCGTGTTGAAAGTCCTGGCGATCGGCAAGGTTGTTGACCGCGCGGCTGAGCGCCTGGTCGAGTCCGGCGGCGCGGTTGTCGCCGGTGAGATTCTGATCGTTGCGGCCGCCTTCGCCGGAGACGGTCTGATAGAACGTCACCGCTCCATCGCGAGCAACGATCTGCGCGTTCATCACCAGGGTCGCGTGCGCGACGCCCGCATGCCAGTTGGGCTGGAAGGTCGTGTAGAACTGTGAGAGTTCGAGGTTCACGCTGACCGGAGCGTTCGCCGCGATATCGAATCCGCGCATCGCGAGCGCCTTTTCCATCGACTTTTGCAGCACATAATCGACGTCGTTCTTTATTGTGATCGGCGCCGATTCCTTCCCGTTGCTGTCGAGCGTCTGGCCGACATCGATTTGGTCGCTGCGCTGGTCGCGAACTTCGACCCGAACCGCGACGCCCGCGGCACCCACGACCGGGTTATAGAACTGCGACGGCAGGTACTCGAGTTCCACCCGCGACGGATAGACGCTCGCACATCCCGCCGCCAGGGCCGCGGCGGCGAAGAACATCGCTGCGCGCAATACCGGCCCGCACGCCGCCGCACGCGGCCGTCGAATTGATAACTTCAGCACGGACGGGTTGCTAACACGCGCGATGCGCGCAAGGCAATCCGCGATAAGCGCGCGCAAGCCTGCGCTCAAGTGGCCACACGCGACGCGCGCTCGAGGGCCGCGACAAAGCCCGGGTCGCCGATCAGCCGATTGACCGCGTCGTTGAGCGCGCGGTCCAGAGCGGGCTTGGCGTTATCGCTAGAGGAGTCCTCGAAGCCGCCGTTGTCTCCCTCGCCGGAGAACGCCGCGGCATACACGGGTTTCCCGTCGGGCGCGATCACCTGCACGTTCATCGTCATACGCGCGCTCGCCGATCCGGAGAGCATCCCGGACTGGAAGGTGCAATCGAACCGGGTCAGGTCAACCCGCACCACGGCGGGTGCCGCCGGCGTGACGTTGAAGCCGCGCGTGCCGAGTCCGCTGGCGATAGCCTGCGCGATCGTGTCGGTCACGCTGCCGGCGGCGAGGATCGGGGCGATCGTCGCACCGGAATTATCCAGCACGTCGCCGAGCCGGGTCTTGTCGGATCTCAAGTCGTCCACGACGATGCGAATTGCAACACCTTCGGCGCCGGGCGCGGGGGTCAGAAAATTCGGCGGGGTATATTCGAGTGTCACCGGATTCGAGGAGACCGGCGCGCAGGCGGATACCGCGAGCGCGCAGACCGCGAGTGCGGCTATCGCAGCTCGATGCAGCATCGCGGTCACTCCGCGATCCCCAGTTTCATCTGCGCCGCCATCGCGACCGGCGCGAACGAGCGGCGATGAATCGGCGAAGGGCCGAGCCGGTGCAGTGCCTCGAGATGCTCGGCCGTGCAATAGCCCTTGTGTTGCGCAAGGCGGTAGCCGGGGAAGCGCGCGTCATATTCGAGCATCATGCGGTCGCGGGTGACTTTCGCGATTATCGAAGCGGCCGCGATGCAGAAGCTCTTGCGATCGCCGCCAACGATGCGGGTCTGCGGAAGGCCGAGCCCCGGAATCTCGCGGCCGTCCACCAGCACGTGCCCGGGAGTGCGGCCCAGCGCGGCGACCGCGCGAATACTCGCGCGCATCGTGGCCCAAAAGATATTGAGGCGGTCGATCTCTTCAACCTCGGCAATTCCCACGCCCACCGCGACGGCGCCGGCGAGAATCGGCTCGTAGAGTGCTTCGCGTTTTTCGGGCGTGAGCTGCTTGGAGTCG
>DATLTX010000281.1:0-7037 GCA_035533435.1 Binataceae bacterium (SeqCode) | reverse complement strand
CTGCGGGTGAGGTGTTGAGCGGGCTTACTGGCGGGAACGGGATTCGCGCAGAAGGACTTCGATTCGGGCGGCGCGCTCGAGGCCGGGGTCGAACTCGAAATCGAGTTCGGGAGTGTAGCGCAGTCCCAGGACGCGGCCCATCTCGCGGCGGATAAACCCGCTCGCGCTCTTGAAGCCGGCGACCGCCTCTGGCGCGCGCGCCGAACCTTCGAGATGCGAGAAGTACACGCGCCCGTGGCGCAGGTCGTCGGTCATCGTGACCTGGGTCAGGGTGACGCCGCGCAGGCGCGGGTCGCGCAGATCGCGCATCAGCAGGGCGGAAAGCTCGCGCAGAATCATTTCCGCCACGCGTTCGGACCGTCTTGCTTCGCTCACTTGAGTTTCTCCAGGCGCAAGCATCGTTGGATTTTAGTTCTCTTCATGCACGCCTAGCAGTTTATAATCTCGAGCTGTTCCGGTCCTAAGGGCGCAAGTCCCAGCGAATCGATAAAGTTGACGACCTCGCGCAACGCGCTGTCCACGAACGGACGGTCGTTGCCGACCTGGCAGATGCCGAGTTCGGCGCGCTGCCAGAGGTCGTGGCCGTCGGATTCCGCGATCGAGACGTTGAACTTGTTGCGCACGCGAGACTTGATCGCGCGGAGCACCTGACGCTTGCCTTTGAGCGAATGGTTTTCCGGCAGAAACAGCGTGAGCCGCAAAACACCGACGACCATAAGCGTCGCCCCCTCCCCGCATCGCATGCGTCATCGCCAAGCGTCATCCGCACGCGCGTGGCGACGCGCAAGAACGTTCGACCCCGCGTCAGGGCTGAAGCTGCTTTTCGGCCGCAGCCTGCCCGCGCGCGGGTCCCGACGGGGCCGGCGCCAGCTTGCGCAGGACGGCCTCCATCTCGAAGGCTTCGATCACGTCGCCCGGCTTGACGTCGTTGAAATTTTCCAGCCCGATACCGCATTCGTAGCCGGTCAGAACTTCGCGCGCATCGTCCTTGAAGCGCTTGAGCGAAGAGATCCTGCCTTCCCAGACCACGCGGCCGTCGCGCACTAGGCGCGCGCGTCCGCTGCGGGTAATCTTGCCGTCCACCACCATCGAGCCCGCGATCGTGGCGCCGGGAACGGTGAAGGTCTTGCGCACTTCGGCGCGGCCGAGCGATTTTTCGCGGTAAGTCGGCGCGAGCAGCCCTTCCATCGCCTCGCGCATGTCGTTGATCGCTTCGTAGATGACGGTGTACAGGCGCACATCGACGCCTTCCTTCTCGGCAAGCTGCGCGGCCTTGGGTTCGGGGCGGATGTTAAATCCGATCACGACGGCTTTGGAAGCCGACGCGAGCGTGATGTCGGTTTCGGAGATCGCGCCCGCCGAGCTGTGAATCACCTCGAGCTTGACCTCGCCGGTGGACATCCGGGTGAGCGCCTCGGTGACCGCTTCGACGGAACCCTGCACGTCGCCCTTGACGATAACTTTGAGTTCCTTGACCTCGCCGGCCGCCATCCGCTGACTCAAATCTTCGAGCGAGATGCGGCTGGTCTTGGCGAGCTCGCCTTCGCGCTGCTTGGAGCGGCGGTACTCGGCGACTTGCCGGGCCTTGGATTCCTCGGTCACGGCGACGAACGCGGTGCCCGGCTCCGGCACGCTCGAGAGGCCGAAGATTTCGACCGGAGTCGAGGGGCTGGCCTCGGTCAGACGCTGGCCCATGTGATCGAGCATCGCGCGCACCCGTCCGAAGCTGACGCCGCAGACGAAGGCATCGCCCTGATGCAGGGTGCCTTCCTGAATCAGGACCGTAGCCACCGGACCGCGGCCGCGATCGAGTTCGGACTCGACCACGGTGCCGCGCGCGGCGCGGTCGCGAGTCGCCTTGAGCTCCATCACGTCGGCCTGCAGGAGAATCATCTCGAGCAGCTTTTCAATTCCCTCACCAGTGCGGGCGGAAACCGGCACGGTAATCGTGTCGCCGCCGTAGTCTTCAGGAATCAGGCCTTGCTCGACGAGGCGCTGCTTGGTGCGGTCGAGGTTGGCATCAGGCAAATCGATCTTGTTGATCGCGACGATTATGGGAACCTTGGCGGCCCTGGCATGATTGATCGCCTCGATCGTCTGTGGCATCACGCCTTCATTCGCCGCGACCACCAGCACGACGATATCGGTGACCTTGGCGCCGCGCGCACGCATCGAGGTGAAAGCCTCATGGCCGGGGGTATCGACAAACGTGATCTCGCGGCCATTGGCGGTAACCATGTAGGCGCCGATATGCTGCGTGATTCCGCCAAATTCTTTTGCGGTGACGCTGGTATGACGGATCGCGTCGAGCAGCGAGGTCTTGCCGTGATCGACGTGGCCCATCACCGTGACCACCGGGGGACGCGGCAGCGCTTCGCCGGGCTCGGCCTCTTCGGTCTCTTCGATCGCCTGTTCGACGTCGAAGGCGACGTTCTCGACGCTATAGCCGAATTCACCGGCGAGCAGGGTCGCGGTATCGAGGTCGAGAGTCTGATTGAGCGTGGCCATCTGGCCCATCTCCATCAGCTTCTTGATCAGTTCGCCGGCTTTGACGCCCATGTTACGTCCGAGATCGCCGACGGTGACGCCTTCAGTGATCCGGACCACGCGCTTGGAGGCTTTGGGCGTCGTGATTTCGGTCTTGCGCTGTTCCTTGCCCGGGAGCGCGCGCCGCTTTTTGGGCACGCGCAGGCCGCGCATCTCGCGCTCGGCGGTGAAATCAACGGTTCCCTTCTTGACGACCTTGCGCTTTTTGACGGTGCGCGCACCCGGCTTGCCCGTATCTCCGGGCTGAGCGCCGAGATCGGGAGGCGCGGGTTGCTGCGCAGTGGCGCCGAAGCGGCTCGGACCGCCGGGACGCGGCACCTGCCCGGGGCGCATCGGCGGTGAGGCCGGACGCACGGGAGCCTTGGGGCGCAGATCGATCTTGCCAAGCACCTTGGGTCCGCGCTGGCCGTCGTCGAGTGTCGGGCCGCCCTGAACGCCCTTGGTAAGATTGATTGCGCCGCGCTCGCCGACCTGGGTCGAGGGACGGGTGACTACTACGGTCGGACCGCCATTGCGTGCGGAACGGGTCTCGGCTATCGGCGCGCGAGGCGGCTCGATGCGTACCGGACGCTCCGGACTGACGGCGGGCGGCGATACCTCGACCGGCGCGGCGGGTTCCAATGGTCGCGCCTCACCAGCGGGCAGCGGCGCTTCGGCTGGCGGCGCCGATGCGGCAGCAGGGACGCTGGCATCAACCGCAGGCGCGGCCGACGCGGGCTCGGGTTCGGCAACGACGGAAGGCGCCGGTTCGGAATCGAACAGGACGGGAGTCTCGATAATCGGCGCGGGCGTTTCTTCGATAAAGGGCGCGACAAAGGTCTCTTCGGCGTTGCTGTCAACCTCGAAATGAAAAGGCTGATCCTGCGGCACGGCGCCAGTCTCGGCGTGGCGGCGGCGCATCACGGTGGCATTGAGCCGCTTTTCGACCACTTTGCCGGCGCTGGTCTCGACGACCGTCTCGCGCCGCAGCAGCACGGCGCGATGCGCCTGCTCGTCGAGGTCGGCCTTTATCCTGTCGGCTTCTTCAGGAGCCAACAGGCTTGATTCCGAATGCGTATGCCCAAGGCGCAGCCGTACGCTGCTCTGGAGCACGTCATCTACGGAAACGCCCCATTCCACTGCAAGAGTCTTGATCCGCTTTCGCGCCATCTTGGCTATTCTATTCGAGCGAAGCTTCGCTATCCAGTCGCGTGCGGATCGATTGTACGATCCGCATCCGTTGTTCCCGATCGATCCCGCTGCGCAGCGACTTGAACTGCCTGACCTTCGACTTGACGAAGCGCTCGAGGCATTCGGCACCCGGATGCAGGTAACCGCCGCGTCCCGCTATGTTTCCCCGCTCGTCAAGCACCGGCAAGCCGTCGCGAATCGCGATCCGCAGCATCGCGGATTGCGTGTCGCGCCGCATGCATCCAAGGCAGGTGCGGACGGGGCTATGACTTTCCTTCGGCATCGGCAGCCGGAAGCGCGGCCGGCGCTTCGTCACTGTGTTCAGCGGCCTCATGCGTGGCAGCCTCGACGGCGGCTTCCGCGGCGGCCGCGGCGCGAGCGCGATCGGCCTGCGCCTCCGCCTCGGCGCGCGCCTCTTCGAGCTTGCGTTTTTCCGCGACATGATTTCGCGCGGCGGCGATAATCTGCTTTGCGCGCTCCGGGCTGATACCCTCGACCTCGAAATTATTTTCATCAGCTTCGGAAAGCTGTTCGGCCGAGCGATAGCCCCATTGGAACAACAATTCGGCGTTGATATCGCCGATTGCCGGAATCGCGTTGAGCGACGCGCGCGCCGAGCGCGCCTCTTCTTCGGCCTCGGCTTCGCTGCGCACGTCGAGCTTCCACTGGGTTAGGCGATGCGCCAAGCGGACGTTCTGGCCGCGCTTGCCGATCGCGAGCGAAAGCTGGTCGTCGGGAACGATCACTTCCATCGCGTGCTCGTCCTCGTCGATAACCACCTTCGAGACCTTGGCCGGCGCGAGCGCGCGGCAGACCAGCTCGGCCTGGTCGTCGGTCCACGGCACGATATCGATTTTCTCTCCGCGCAGCTCCTGCACGACCGATTGCACGCGAGTGCCTTTCATCCCGACACAGGCGCCGACCGGATCGACATCGGAGTCCTTGGAATAGACGGCGACCTTGGCGCGTCCGCCGGGCTCGCGCGCGCACTGGCGAATCTCGACGATACCCTCGTAAATTTCCGGCACTTCCTGGGCGAACAGTCCGATCAGGAAATCGTTCGAGGTGCGCGACAGCACGATCGCGAGGCCTTTTTCGGAGAGATCGACGTCGAGGATCAGCGCGCGAATGCGGTCACCCTGGCGGTAGCGCTCGTGCGGGATCTGCTCTTTTTCGGGCAGAATCGCCTCGGTGCGGCCCAGGTTCACGATCATGTTCTTGCGCTCGAAGCGCTGCACGATTCCGGAAACAATCTCGCCCTTGCGGTCCTTGAACTCGTTGAAAATCTGCTTGCGCTCGGCGTCGCGGATATGCTGGATGAGGTTTTGCTTGGCCGCCTGCGCCGCGATCCGGCCCATCGTCGCGGTGTCGAGCTTGATCAAAATTTCGTCGCCGACTTCGGCTTCGGGATCGTACTTGGCGCGCGCTTCGGTGATCGTCGCCTCGGCCGAGGGATTGGCGATCGTCTCGACGACGGTCTTGATCTCGAACAGTTCAATCTCGCCGAGCTCGGTATTGAAGCGCGACTCGATATTGCGCTCGGCGCCAAAAGTGCGCCGCGCCGCCGAATGCATCATCTCCTCGACCGCGTTGATCACGATCGTTTTGTCGATTCCTTTTTCCTTCGAGACTTGCTCGATAACCCGGTTCAGATCGACCTGCATACCGCCTCCCCGGAGCGCGCGGCGACCCGCACGCCATCGCACTGCGGCCCGAATGCTGGGGCCGGCTCGGCGTCGAATCGCAGACGATGATTCGCGCTGTGCATTTCGTCAGGCTTTTTTCTTATGTTCGTCAAAATCGTATTCGAAATTCGCTCTCGCCATCTCGCCGAACCCAATCGCGACCCGGCGATGGCTGATCTCGTCGTCCAGTTCGATTCCGGCCTCGCTCAGCTCGGCCAGCCTGCCGGTAAACGTCCTCTGTCCGTCGCGCGCCTGATGCGTTCGCACCTTGACGCGCCCACCGCGCACCGCCGCAAAGTGCTCGAACTTCGAGAGCGGCCGATTCACTCCCGGCGAGGCAACCTCCAGCGTGTACCGCTCCGTGACCGGATCGTACACGTCGAGCAGGTCGCTCAGAACCGGGCTCAGCTTCTCCAAATCGTCCAGCCCGATACCGCCGCCGGGCTTATCGACCAGCAGGCGCACGAGCGAGCTGCGCGTACCCTTGTGATACTCGACCGCGACCAGCTCGTAGCCCTGACGCTCGATATGCGGCTCGAGCAATTCCGCGATCTTCGCGGCAACCGGATGTAGCGCCAGCACTAGCATCGCGGATGCCTCCATGGGGTCGCTAAATTTATCGGATCCGTCGCCGACACCAACAAAAAAGTGGGCACAGGCCCACTCACGGTAGATAGGATACCCCGCGCGCACGGATTGGGCAAGGAGCGAGAGAAGCGGCGGGCATTCAGGCCGGGATCATGGGCGAAAACACTTCGATTTTCATTAAGCCAAAAGTGGAATATCGTCCAGCCTCAGCGGGTCACTCGACCGAACCCGCAACGGAGGGGGCTAATGCAGGAAATCAAGTCGATAGGGGTTATATCCGCCGCGATCGTCGGAGGGTTGCTGTACTTCATCCTCGCCGAGTTTGGGGCGCTGGTGTATGCAATGATGGCGATGATTCATGGCCACCTCGGCCGTGGCAACCTCTTGTTTGTCCTGCTTGGCGTCGCCTACGGGATTCTTGGAGCGATACTTATCGCGATCTGCGCGTGGCTTTACAATCTGATCGCGCGTCAGATTGGCGGAATTAAGATCGAACTTGCGCCGAGGCCCTGATCGCGCAACCGGCTGCGAATGTCGGGTCAGCGTTCGTGCGCGGATTGAAGAATCTTGAGCGCCCGGCACTAATGCGCCGCGCGGAAACTGACCCTCACCTGGCCGCGTGCCAGTGGCACCTCCCTTTCAGGGGCTGTCGATTTTCTCGCAAACGCTCCGATGTTGTCATCCTGAGCCGTAGGCGAAGGATCTCCGCGAAGCGATTAGTGCGGAAGGCCCAGGCTGGTTGCACTAATCGCTGCGCGAAGATCCTTCACGGAGCCAGTCCTGAGCGCGGTCGAAGGAGCAGCCTCCGTTCAGGATGACGGACAACGGTTCGGCCTTTATCGACAGCCCCTGAAAAGGCGAGGGATTCAGAAAGGATCATTCGTCGTCGTCGCGGAGTTTGGCCAGGACTGACAGGTCTTCGAGCGTGCTTGTGTCGCCGAGGGTCTGGTCGCCCGCCGCTATCTGGCGCAAAAGCCGCCGCATGATTTTGCCACTGCGGGTTTTGGGCAGCGCCTCGGTGAAACGGATATCGTCGGGACGCGCAAG
>DATLTX010000280.1:0-3906 GCA_035533435.1 Binataceae bacterium (SeqCode) | reverse complement strand
CCGTCGAGCGAGCCGTCATAGCCCGCGTCGATCAGCGCCCATGCCTTCTTTTCCTCTTCGACCTTGCACTTGATGAAATCCACAACGTCGGGATGATCGACGTTGAGCACCACCATCTTGGCTGCGCGCCGGGTCTTGCCGCCCGACTTGATCACACCGGCCGAAGCGTCCGCCGCCTTCATGAAAGAGAGCGGACCCGACGCGGTGCCGCCCGACGAGAGCTTCTCGTGCGAGCCGCGCAACGCCGACAGATTCACTCCCGAGCCCGAGCCGCCCTTGAAGATCATTCCTTCGTTGCGGTACCAGCCCAGGATCGAATCCATGTTGTCATCGACCTTCAAAATGAAGCAGGCCGAGCATTGCGGCTTGGGCTCGATACCGACGTTGAAATAGACCGGGCTGTTGAACGACGCCATCTGGTTGAGCAGCAGATGAGTCAGCTCGGCTTTGAATGTTTCGCGCACGTCGGGCGCGGCGAAATAACCCTGGCGCTCGCCCCACTGGCCCATCGTCTCGACCACGCGGCCGATAAGCTGGCGGACGCTATTTTCGCGCCTCAGCACTCCCGGCTGCGGCTTGCCGTCGAGCGGGCCGCGGAAATATTTCGAGACGACAACGTTGGTGGCAGTCTGCGACCAGAAGCGCGGCACTTCGACGTCGCGCTGCTCGAAGACGACGCGGCCGTCTTCGCCCGAAATCACGGCGCTGCGCAGCTCCCACTCGACTTCGCTCATCGGATCGACGCCGGGGCGGGTAAAGAAGCGCTCGAGCGCGATTGGGTTGCGCGCGCCGGGCTGTTGATTTCGCTCTGTGGCCTTGGTTGCCATCTTATCCAACTCTACCGCTCCACCCGCCATCGCCCCACCTCCGCCTCTTTGCGTCCCTGTTAAAAACTGCCCCCAGCCCCTTGCGCTCGATCGCCCGAAAGTATCCCTTCCACCACCACATATAGAGCCGGGAGATTGTGCGACGTGGGCGAAAATATGCTCTCTGCGATAGTCGGATGTCAAGTGCGAATCCCCAACCTGTAGTGTGGATGAGGTTGTTCACAACCCATATATTAGGCTGTGGATAATGTTTCGTAAATAGTTCGCCCATGTAGTTCCGCTTTTCAGTAGAATCGACATAGATTAGCTCCCCTAATTCAGCGGACAGCGCCGGATCACGCCTGTGAGCAGACCTCGCACATTCATTTCGACGCGTCATTTCAGGCCCGATTCATCCGCGCTATCTTGAACCCGCGATGGCATCGAAACGTTCGCGACCGATCGTCAAGATCGCATCGGCCCTACAGCCGATTCTCGATCGCCTGGATATCGAAGGCGAGTACGGACTCGGCCGCCTGATTCGCGCGTGGCCGGAGATCGCCGGCGAGACGATCGCGCGGCGCACCGAAGTCGCGTCGCTGCGATACCATACCGCTGTGATTAAAGTTTCCGGCGCGATGTGGATTCAGGAGCTGACCCTGATGAAGGCGCAGATCCTGGCGCGCGTGCGCGAGACCGTCGGCGACGATATCGTGCGCGACCTGCGCTTTATCGCCGGCCGCCTGTCGCGGCGAAATCCGCCAAAGCTCCGCACCGTGCCGCGTCAGGTGCGCTACGCGATCGAGCTTCCTCCAATCCGCAATCCCGAGCTGAAGCAGGCCTTCGAGCGCCTGATCGAAGCCTGGGGGCGGTCAGAAAGATAAAAGCAATCCACAGATTACACAGATGACACAGATTATCCGGCTCGGCGCGCTGCGCGCCGAGCCGGATCTCTTAATCCGTGAAATCTGTGTAATCTGTGGATGGTCTGGTTTTTTCTTTTCTTCCTGTGGATGCGGGCGGGTGCGGCGCTAGCGCTATTGCGCGCGATTTATGGCAAGATTCGCTCCAGTCAAAATTCTTTCGGCCTTTCGTACGCGGGGATCCATCGATGGCGCAGGAGATCAAAAGCAAGGCGCTCGACCTGGCGCTGAGCCAAATTGAAAAACAGTTCGGCAAGGGCTCGATCATGAAGCTCGGCGAGCAGGCGATCGCCGGCGATATCGCGGTCGTGCCGACCGGCTCGCTCGGGCTCGATATCGCACTGGGCGTAGGCGGATTGCCGCGCGGGCGCGTGGTCGAGATCTACGGCCCGGAATCCTCGGGCAAGACCACGCTCGCGCTCGAGTGTATCGCCGAGGCGCAAAAGCGCGGCGGCACTTGCGCGTTTATCGACGCTGAACACGCGCTCGACGCCGCTTACGCGCGCAAGCTGGGAGTCAAGGTCGAAGAGCTGCTCATCTCGCAGCCCGACAACGGCGAGCAGGCGCTCGAGATCGCGGAAACCCTTGTCCAGTCAGGCGCGATCGACGTGCTGGTGATCGACTCGGTCGCGGCACTGGTGCCGCGCGCCGAAATTGAAGGCGAGATGGGCGAGCCGCAGATGGGCTTGCAGGCGCGCCTGATGTCGCAGGCGCTGCGCAAGCTCACCTCGATCATCTCGCGCTCGCGCACGATCGTGGTGTTCATCAACCAGATTCGGATGAAGATCGGCGTGATGTTCGGAAATCCGGAGACGACCACTGGCGGCAACGCGCTCAAGTTCTACGCGTCGGTGCGAATCGATATCCGGCGTATCGGCACGATCAAGTCCGCCACTGAAGTAATCGGCTCGCGGACCAAAACCAAAGTCGTCAAGAACAAGGTCGCGCCGCCGTTTCGCGAAGCCGAGTTCGATATCCTGTACGGCTCGGGAATTTCCAAGGAAGGCGAGCTGGTCGATATCGGCGCCGAGATGAACGTGATCGAAAAACTCGGCGCATGGTATTCCTACAATGGCGAGAGAATCGGCCAGGGGCGCGAGAACGCACGCGACTTGCTCAAGGCAAATCCGAAACTTGCCGAGGAAATCGAAGCGAAGATTCGCGAGAAACTCGCGGTCAAACCGGTTGTCCTGCCCGAAGCCGCCGCCGAAGAAGAGCCGCCCGCGGAAGAGCCACCCCCCGCGCCACAAGGAAAAAAGAAAGGCTAATAGCAACCGCAGATTTCACCGATTTCACAGATTCAGAAATTTCAACTCATTCGTCCTGTTCGGCGCGCTGCGCGCCGGACAGGACAATCTGTGTAATCTGCGCAATCTGCGGTTTCTCTTTCTTCCGCTGCTACATCGCGGATTGCAGATGCGCCAGCAGCCACGGACCGTGCTGCGCGACCAGGCGCGAGAGCTCGAAGCACAGCCCGAATAGCGCGCCGAACAGGCCGCCGTTGACGCGAATCCAGTCCAGATGCGTTCGCGTCTTCGACTCGATCTGGATCCGAATCTGATCGTCGGTCAGCCGCGCCAGATTGTCCTTGACCATCTGCGTGATCTGTCCGCGGCTCGCCTCGACCGCGCGCCGCACCATCGCCGCCATCATCGCGCTGGCTTTCTCGTGCGCGAAGCTGGCGGGCTTTTGCAGTTCGGCGCCAAGCTCGCGCAGCGCTCCCTCGAGCGTGCTCATCAGCTCCGGATCCTCGCGCAGCTCGGGAATGCGATGGCGCAAATTCGCGACGATCCGCGCGCTCAGCGGCCGCACCCCGACTTTGTTCAGCGCCGCGTAAATTCTCGTGAAGGTTTTGGGCAGCACCTTGCGCAAGATCGCGTCGAGCCGGTCGAGCGCCTGCTCAGACTCGAGCGCGGCGGTCACGCGGCTGAGAATATGCGCGACCGCCTCGCTGCCCAGCACCTCTTCGATTTCTATTTCGGCCAGGTACGCGCCCGCGCGCGCGACCAGATCCATCTCGCCGAGCTTGCGCCCGATCATCTCGGGGGTGAGCCATTCCTTTTCAATCGTCACGGCGATTCCGTCGATCAGCCTCACCCGGTTGCGCGGCAGCACGCCCGAGTTCGGCAGATACCATCGCCGCTCGAAGATCATCTTGAGCGCGATATAGTCGCATA
>DATLTX010000279.1:0-14113 GCA_035533435.1 Binataceae bacterium (SeqCode) | reverse complement strand
ACGCCCGCAGGCGGTCCAGGGCGGCGTCCCATCGCTGCGATATCTGATCCAGATTGCGCCGTACTTCGGCGAGGCGCTTGGTCCTGAGCGCCCAGATCCGTTCGCGGCCGGCGCGCGAGCTATGCGCCAGGCCGGCCTCCTGAAGCGCATGGAGATGCTTCGTGATCGCCTGACGGGAAACCTTTTCGCCTTCGGTCAGGCGCACTATCGATACCGGCCCTTCCGTACTCAGGCGGGCGACGAGACGCAGGCGCGTTTCGTCGCCCAGCGCGGCGAAGACCGGCGCGGCTTCGGCAAGTCTCGCGGCGGCGCTAGCGGGAATGACATAGGTAAAGGGGCGCGCGGCCATCGTGGAGTTGCGGAGTGCGGCGCGTCCGCCCTGCCCGCTTCAGCGCGCTTTCGAGGGCTTGCGTTTCGGGATTCGCGGAATCACTATCCGCGCGAGCTCGGGGTCGAATTTCTTTAGGTCGGCGTCCTGTAGAATCTCGCGCAATTGTTCCTCGCGCGCGCGATCCTTTGCGCCTTTAGGGGCTGGTTCCTTTGAGGATTTCTTCACAAGCGGATATTAGCGCCGCGCTTCTTGCTTCGCCACCGATGATGCCATCGCCGCGCCCTTCGGCAGGTTCAGAGCCGACTCCGGCTGCCGCGCGCAAGAAATCGCGAATCTGGACTTGCGCCTACTTGCGCTTGGTGCGCGACGCGGCTTCCGGCGCTGGTTGCGGATTGCGGCCGAGAGCTTTCATCGTCCGGCGCGCCGCGAAATTCTTTGGGTCGATCTCCAATGCCTGTGCAAGGTAGCCGAGCGCCGCGGTTCTTCGGTCCAGCCGCGCCGCGCATTGCGCCATCGCGATTAGCACCTCCGCGCTATTCGCGCCGAACTCGCGCGCGCGTCTGAGCGCCTCGAGCGCTTCGAGGTCGCGCTCCCGCGCCGCCATCGCGAGGCCCAGGCCGGCCATCGCGTCGGGACTCAGCGGATCGATCGCGATCGCCTCGCGGAACATCGATTCGGCGTTGCGCCTTGCGCCCTTCTCGCTCAGGTCGCGCGCGGCGGCGGCAAGGCGCGCGGCTTCCTCAGGCCATCCGCGCGATTCGACTTCGACTTCGATCCGGTCGCGGGAGATTTCCGCTTTGAGGATTCTCAACTTCGCGCCCAGGTACGCGCGCACCCGCGCGAGGATCGCCTCGCCCGCGCTTTCCGGCGCCTCCAGGAAGGCGAGGCCCAGCGCGTCGCCGATATGGTCCTCGCGCCGCAAGACCAGCGTTCGCACGCGGCGGTTTGCGCCGCGCGGCGGCGCGCCCTCAGACGCGTTCATCGGGATCGAACAACTTCCGGTATTCGTCGAGTGCGAACCGATCCGTCATCCCGGCGATATAGTCGGCCACCACGCGCGGGATCGGCTCGCCGTCGCGTTCGGCGCGCGCCAGCACATGCTCGGGCATCTGGCGCGGCTCGGTCATGTAGGTTTCGAACAGGCGCGCGAGCACGCGGCCCGCCTTCTCGGTCATCCGGCTGACGCGATAATGCCGGTAGAGCCGGTCGCGCATGATCTGCTTCATTTCATCGACCCGCGGGCCCATCGCGGGCGAGAACGCGGCCAGCGCCCGGCCCGCGCGGCGCACGTCCGCGACACTGGCGATTCGCGCGCGCGCGATCTCGGCGGCGAGATTCGTCATCAGGTCGGTGGACATCGCGTCGATCATCCTGATCACGGTCTGATAGCGCATCACCCGCGCGTCGGCTTCTGGATTGGCCGCGCGCGCGTCGGCCGCCGCGTCGGCATACAGCGCCGACTGGTTCAAATTCTCCACCGTCAGCATCCCGGACTTGAGCCCGTCATCGACGTCGTGCGCCAGATAGGCGATCTCGTCGGCCAGATCGACGATCTGCGCCTCCAGGCACGGATAGGTCGAGGGATCGAATTCCTGCGCCGAGGGACGATCCTGAAAATGAGAATGTTTGATAATTCCTTCGCGCACCTCGAAGCTCAGGTTCAGTCCGCGAAAGTTCGGATAGCGCACTTCGATCCAATCAACCGTGCGCAGGCTCTGCGCGTTGTGATCGAAGCCGCCGTACGGCTCCATCAGTTCGTTGAGCCACCTTTCGCCGGCGTGGCCGAACGGAGTGTGGCCCAAGTCGTGCGCCAGTGCGATAGCCTCGGCCAGCTCGCCGTTGAGCCCGAGCGCCTTGGCAATGGTGCGGGTCACCTGCGCGGCCTCGAGCGTGTGAGTCAGGCGCGTACGGTAGTAATCGCCCTCGTGATTAACGAAGACCTGGGTCTTGTACTCCAGGCGACGGAACGCGGCCGAATGAATCACGCGGTCGCGGTCGCGCTGGAAGACCGTGCGCATCGGATGCTCAGGCTCGGCGACGCGGCGTCCGCGGCTGCTGCGCGACGCCATCGCATAGGGCGCAAGCGTGCGCGCTTCAATTTCCTCCAAGTCCTGCCTCGTCCGCAACATATTCGTCTTTTCGCTAACGCTTCGGATGCTACCATGAGTGGGGGTGGCTTCTAAGGCCCGCTTATTGATTCTTCAACAAGCATCGGCGACGAGCCAAACCCGTTCTCGACAATATGGCGAAACGTCATAATCCACCGCGTAATTTCCAGATGACGGCAACGGGAGCCCACCCGACCCGCAACTTGATTTGGCGTTGCGCCTCCGCGCTCGCGATGAGCGTTGCGCTGGCCGCGTGCGCGACCACCCAGTATGTGCCTGCGCCGCCGCCTCCATCTCCTGTCGCGCCTGCGCCTGTGGCGCCAGCGCCAGCCTCCGCTCCCACGCAGTATGGAGTCGCTTCATGGTACGGTCCCGGGTTCAACGGGCACCGGACCTCGACCGGCGAGATCTATGACCAGAACGATCTGACCGCCGCCTCGATGGTCTATCCGCTCGGCAGCCACGTTATGGTGACGAATCTGGACAATGAGCGCTCGGTTGAGGTGACGATCAACGACCACGGTCCGCTGAAAAAGGGCCGCAAGATCGACCTCTCGCACAAGGCCGCCGCGATGATCGGGATGCTCAATGCCGGCACCGCGAACGTGAGGATCGATCTGCTCTCGGCGCCGCCCGGCTCGCGGCCGGTCGGCTCGCAGCCGCACTACTACGTGCAGGTCGGTTCGTTTGCAAGTTCCAGCAACGCGCGCGAGCTGAGCGATCGGCTAAGCCTGCTCTATCGCGACGTTCGCATCGATCAGGTTGCCGCCGGGCCGCGCCGCTATTACCGTGTGCGAATGGGCGCGTTCGAGAGCCGCGCGGCAGCCGAGGCGCGCGCCGCGCAGACCGCAAGACGTGGCTATCCGGTCGTTATCCTCAGCGACTGAACACCATCGACAGAGAATGATCCCCCGCGAAATCCGTCCGCAAAGAGCCGCGTATCGCGCCGCGATCCTGGCCGGATTCGCCTTGGCCGCGGCGGGATGCGCCTATGCGCTCGTCAATGGCGGCAAGGTCAATGACTCAAAGGCCGACCAGGTCGAAGAAGGCATCCAGCAACTCCGCCAGTTGAAATTCAAAGCTCCCGTGCCGCTGGTCCTCGAAACCCAGGATGAAGCCGAAGCGCAGATGGAGCGCGAGCTCGAACGCGAGTACACCGACGACCAGATCGCCGCCGATGGCGCCGCTGGAGCGTTGGTCGGACTTTATCCCGCCGGAATCGACCTCAAGCAGCAGCAGCTCAAGCTGCTGCGCAGCCAGGTGATCGGCTTCTATGACCCGCATGAGCACGAGATGGTGCTGGTCGAAGGCGCCGCCGATATCGGGTTCTTCGACCGCGCGGCAGAGTTCATGGTGCAGCGTGATCTGGTCGGCGAGATGATCCTCGCGCATGAGCTGACGCACGCCCTGCAGGACCAGAACTTTGATTTGGGCAATCGCCTCGAGGCGCTCAAGGACGACGACGATCGCGGGCTGGCGCTGCAGGCGGTCGCCGAAGGCGACGCGACGGTTGCCGGGATGGCGTACGTGGCCGGATCGATGAACGATGCCGCGCTCGACACGATCACCGTGCAACTCGACAAGCTTCCGAAGATTTTCGCCTCGGAGACGCCCGGCACGCCCAGGGGATTGGGCGCGCCGCTGCTATTTCAATATTCGGCGGGGGTCAGATTCGTTGCCGAAGCTTACCGGCGCGGGGGATGGACAGCCGTCGATGCGCTGTACGCCAAGCCGCCCGAGTCCACGCATGAGATTATCCATCCCGAAGACTATTTCGACCATCCGGAGCCGCCGCTGAAAATCTCGATCGGAGGCTATCAGCCGGTAATGGCGGCGTGGAAAAAAGTGGACGAAACCACCTACGGCGAACTGCTGCTTCGCGTGATCCTCGAACGCGATCTCGACCGCCACCCGGCGGAAGACCCCGCCAGGATCAGGCTCGCCCAGCGATGGACCGGCGACCGCTTCGTCGTCCTGCAGGACGAACGCGCAATCTCGGTCATCGGCATCATCGCATTCACCGACAGCGGCGCCGCGGCGCAGTTCGCGATCGCATACGCCAGCCTGCTCGATCGGCTGCTCGGCTCAACCGCGCACGAGATCGACTATCGCGACAACGCGGTCCTGATCGTTATCGGCGAGGCTGCGCACTACATGGGCGTGCTCGGACCGTCGGTCTGGCGCGCCAGCACGATCGGCGGACATCCGGTGGCGAACGCCGCGATGGCCGGGATGCCCGGCGACACGTCGCCGAATCATCCGTGAAGCCGCGCGCGAGCTTTCTCGATTAGCGCCCTCTCGTTGGCGTAGCTGGCGCGCACGAGCGCGGCGTCAATCGGCACCCATGCGACTTCGTCGATCTCACCGTCGTGATCGGCGGTGTTGCCGCCGGCGAATTCCATCAGATAGAAATGCACCCGCTTGCTGACCCGCGTGATCGCGCCGCGGCGCTTGTCGCGCCACGAAAACACGTACGCCACAGAGCCCAGCGCAAGCGCTCCGCTGACCTCAAGTCCCGTCTCTTCGCGAACCTCGCGAACCGCGGCCTGCTGGGCGCTCTCGCCCTTTTCGATATGACCCTTGGGAAGAGCCCACGCCTCTGAACCGCGCGGCCGGATCATTGCGATCTCGAAGCCGGATGCACCGCGGCGCCATACGATTCCGCCCGCCGAGACTTCGCGACGCACTGGAATCCGGCGCCGCGCCGCGCCCGGATGGCCGGGTTTGGATTTTGTTCCGCCTGTCATCTGCGCCTTCCATTCTAGCCCACATCGCCCAGGCTAAACCCATGCGCGAGCATCCGCCGTATGGCGCGCCGCGCGCCTTGCGACGCGGGCGACTTGAGACCGGGGTCGCCGCGCAGCCACTGCTCGGCCATCGCGCGCGCATTCTCAATCGTGCGGGGATCGCGCACCAGGTGGATAAATTTGAGTGGCAGCGCTCCAGTCTGACGAGCCCCCAACAGGTCGCCGGGACCGCGAATCCGCAAATCCTCGCGCGCCACCTCGGCGCCGCTCGAGCATGCCATCATCACCTTCAGCCGCTCGAGCGCCGCGTCGTCGGCCTCGCGCGAGGCGACCAGGAAGCATCGCGAGGCCGCGCGTCCGCGCCCTACCCGTCCGCGCAGCTGATGGAGCTGGGCAAGGCCGTAGCGTTCGGCGGCGACGATAACGATCACCGAAGCCTCGGGCACGTCGATTCCAACTTCGACCACCGTGGTCGAGACCAGCGCCTGAATTGCGCCGTCGCGAAACTCGCGCATCGCGGCTTCCTTGTCGCTCGCGCGCATCCTGCCGTGCATGATCGCGATCCTGAATTCGCCGAGCGCGCCGCGCCGCAGCCGCTCGGCCATCGCCGTGACCGAGCGCACCTCGTCGTCGTCAGCGTCCTCGGCGGTCTCGATTCGGGGCAGCACATAGTACGCGCGATTTCCGGCGCGCAGCTCCTCGCGCACGATTCCTTCCAGACGATCGAGATCGGTTTCGGCGAAAATCTCCGTCGCGATCGGGGTGCGTCCGGGCGGCAACTCGTCGAGAAAAGAGACCTCGAGATTCGCGAACAGGCTGAGCGCAAGGCTGCGCGGAATCGGCGTCGCCGTCATCATCAGCAGATTGGCCTCGGCGCCGAGCGCCTTCAGGCGCGCGCGATCGAAAACACCGAAGCGATGCTGCTCGTCGATCACGCCCAGGCCCAGCCGGCGAATCTTCACTCGCTCCTGGATAATCGCGTGCGTGCCGAACACAATCGGCATCGCCCCCGATTCGAGCGTGCGCAGCGTAGAGGCTCGCGCCGCGCCCGTCACTCTCGCCGTCAGGAGTCCCGCCGCGATTCCCAGTCTGCCGCAAAGGCTCTGGAAGCTCGCGTGATGCTGCTCCGCCAGGAGTTCGGTCGGCGCCATGATTGCCGCCTGATAGCCGCACTCGACCGCGCGCAGCGCCGCCCAGAACGCAACGATCGTCTTGCCGCTGCCGACGTCGCCCAAAAGCATCCGGTTCATTTGCGATGGCCGCACCAAGTCGGCGCCGATTTCCGCGAGCGCGCGCGACTGCGCGCCGGTCAGCGCGAACGGCAGCTCGCCGAGCCATCGCGAAGTGACGGGATCCGCGCTTGCCAGTGCGATACCGGAACGCCCGGCGGCACGCTCGCGCTCAAGGCACAACGCAAGCTCGAAGGCGAACAACTCGTCGAACGCGAGTGCCAGATGCCCCGGCGACTCGCCGCGCTCGAGCGCCGCGCGGTCCGCGTCGGCGGGAGGTTCGTGCAAGTAGCGCAGCGCCCCGGAAATCGAGAGCCCCGTGCGCAACTGATCCGGCAGCGCGCCCCTGATCTGCTCTGCGACTCCCCCGAGCGCTTTGTGAGCCAACGTGGCAAACAGCCGCTGGCCGATCGACGCCGGCAATCGATAGACCGGGCGCACCGGCGGCGGTTCTCCGGACGAAAGCGAGTGGAGCTCTGGCTGAACGATTTCGAGCCCCCCGTCCGCAGTCTCGCTGACCCGCCCGTGCGCGAGCACGCGTTCCCCGGCTGGCATCCGTCCGCGCATGTAGCCGGGAAGATTGAACCAGACCATCCGGACCTTCGCCCCGCCCTGCTCGGTCAGCATCCCGCTTGCGAGGCGGCGCCACGGCGATCCGCGCATCGGGCGCTCAGATATCTTGCCGAGCTCGCCCGCCACGGTCACCGTCGCGCCGGGTGCAAGGTCGGCCAGCAAAGTCAGGCCGCGCCAGTCCTGGTAGCGCGACGGCAGATGGAAAATCAGGTCGCGCAGAGTCAGAATTCCGCGCTCGGCCATCGCGGCGGCGCGCTTGGGACCGACGCCTTGCAAATCGGCGACGGGAGTGTCGGGCGACAGCGACGGACGGCTCGCGTCCGCGGGCTTGGCGCTATCGGCTGGTGATGCGCGCATCGGCTTTCAGAGCCCTCGTGCGCGGCATCCTAACCGCGGTTATAGTCCTGCAGGGCGCGGACTTCGAATGGTTCGGATTTGAGCGCCGCGATTCCTTCGACCGCCGCCTGCGCCCCCGCCATCGTGGTGAAATAGGGCAGCCGCATTTCGAGCGCGGTGCGCCGAATCGAAAACGAATCGGCGGTGCCGGTCGCGTCGGGCGTGTTGATCACCATCGCGATCTTTCCCGCGCGCATCGCATCGACAATGTGCGGACTCCCTTCGAGAACTTTGTTAACCGTCTCGCACCGGTAGCCGAGCGTGTGAATGAAGCGCGCGGTGCCGCCAGTCGCGACCAGCCGCAGCCCCATCTCGGCCAGCCCGCGCGCGATCGGGCCGAGCTGCGGCTTGTCGTCGTCGCGCACGCTGATAAACACCAGCCCATCGAGCGGCAGATCCGAAGACGCCGCGAGTTCCGCCTTGGCAAACGCCATCGCGAACGTGGTGTCGATTCCCATCACCTCGCCGGTCGATTTCATTTCCGGACCGAGAATAGTATCGACGCCCGGAAAACGCGCGAACGGGAATACCGATTCCTTGACCGCGACGTGGCTCGGCACGCGCTCGGTCGTAAAGCCAAGCTCCGCGAGCTTCTTGCCGGCCATCACCAGCGCGGCGAGTTTGGCGAGCGGAACGCCAATCGCCTTGCTGACGAAGGGAATGGTGCGCGAGGCGCGGGGATTCACTTCGAGAATATAAATCTCGCCGCCGAAGATCGCGTATTGCACATTGATCAGACCGACCACGCCCAGCTCGCGCGCGAGCTTGCGCGTGTGCTCCATCAGGTCGCGCTGGACGGCGGCGGAAAGCGAGCGCGGCGGAAGCGCGCAGGCGCTGTCGCCGGAATGAATTCCCGCGTGCTCGACGTGCTCCATGATTGCGCCGATCACAACGATCTCGCCGTCGGCGATCGCGTCCACGTCAACTTCGATCGCGCCCTGCAGGTAACGATCGACGAGCAGCGGATGGCGCTCGGACGCGGCGAAAGCCTGCGCCACGTAGCGGCGCAGAGCGGCCTCGTCGGCGATTACCTCCATCGCGCGCCCGCCGAGCACGTATGACGGACGGATGAGCACCGGATATCCGATCCGGTTCGCGCCGGCGACCGCTTCCTCGAGTCCGCGGACAAGGATGCCCTTGGGTTGCCGCAGGCCGAGCTTTTCGACGACCGCGTTAAAGCGTTCGCGATCCTCGGCGCGATCGATCGCGTCGGGTGTCGTACCCAGGATTGGCACGCCGGCGCGTTCGAGCGGCACGGCGAGTTTCAGCGGAGTCTGTCCGCCGAACTGAACGATCACGCCCATCGGCTTTTCCCGTTCGGCGATCGCCATCACGTCTTCAAACGTCAGCGGCTCGAAATACAGCCGATCGGAAATGTCATAATCGGTCGAGACGGTTTCCGGATTGCAATTGACCATGATCGTCTCGAAGCCCGCCGCCTTGAGCGCAAGGCTTGCGTGAACGCAGCAGTAGTCGAATTCGATACCCTGGCCGATCCGGTTCGGGCCGCCGCCCAGGATCATCACCTTGGGCCGATCGGTCGGGCGCGCCTCGTCCTCGCCTTCGTAGGTCGAATAGAAGTACGGGGTGAAGGCGTGGAACTCTGCGCCGCAGGTATCCACGGTCTTGAAGACCGGGGTGACGTTGAACTGGCGCCGGCTCGCCGCGATTTCCGCTTCCTCGCATCCGCGCAGGTCGGCGATCCGGCGGTCGGCAAAACCCATTGCCTTGAATTCGCGGAAGAATGGCTCTGAGAGCGGTTCCGCGGCGACCCGCTTTTCGGTTTCGACCAGATCGGCGACGGCGTCGATGAACCACGGGTCGATCTTCGAGAGTTCGTGAATTTCGCCGCGCGATATTCCCAGGCGCAGCGCGTCGGCCAGGTGATAGAGGCGATGACTGCTGGCGCGTGCGACCTGCGCGCGAATCTCCGCGAGCATCGCGCCGCGGTTGCCGCCGGTCAGCGCCGATTCGAGACCGAACGAGCCGATTTCGAGCGAGCGCAGCGCCTTTTGGAGCGACTCTTTGAAGGTGCGTCCAATCGCCATAGCTTCGCCGACCGACTTCATTTGCGGGCCTAGCTCGTCGGCGGCGCCGCGGAATTTCTCAAACGTGAAGCGCGGGATCTTGGTGACTACATAATCGATCGTCGGCTCGAAACAGGCTGGAGTTTTCTGCGTGATGTCGTTGGGAATCTCGTCGAGGCGGTAACCCACCGCGAGGCGCGCGGCGATTTTCGCGATCGGAAACCCGGTCGCCTTTGATGCGAGCGCCGAGCTTCGCGACACGCGCGGATTCATCTCGATAATCACCATGCGCCCGGTGCGCGGCTCGATCGCGAACTGGATATTGGAGCCTCCCGTATCGACGCCAATCTCGCGGATGATGCGCAGCGCGGCGTCGCGCATGATCTGATATTCCTTGTCGGTCAGGGTTTGCGCGGGAGCGACGGTAATCGAGTCCCCGGTATGCACGCCCATCGGATCGAGGTTTTCTATCGAGCAGATGATGACGACGTTGTCCGCCATGTCGCGCATCACTTCGAGCTCGAACTCTTTCCATCCCTCGATCGACTCTTCGATCAGCACCTCGTGGATCGGCGACATTTCGAGTCCCCACGCGGCCTTGGCGCGATACTCCTCGAGGGTGCGCGCGATCGATCCGCCGGTGCCGCCTAGCGTGCGCGACGGACGGATGATCAGCGGAATTCCGAGCGCGGTGCGAATCCGCTCGGCGTCCTCCATCGAATGGGCGATCGCCGAGCGCGGCACTTCGAGTCCGATCTTGATCATCGCCTGCTTGAACAGGTCACGATCCTCGGCCTTCTTGATCGCGGGAAGCTTGGCGCCGATTAGCTCGCAGCCGAAGCGTTCGAGCACGCCTGATTCGGCCAGCTCGATCGCCAGATTGAGCGCGGTCTGCCCGCCGACGGTTGGAAGCAGAGCGTCGGGTCGCTCGCGTTCGATAATCTTTGTTATCGCCGCCGCCGTCATCGGCTCGATATAGGTGCGATCGGCCAGCTCCGGATCGGTCATGATCGTCGCCGGGTTCGAGTTGACGAGGATGAGCCTCAGCCCTTCCTCGCGCAGCGCCTTGAGCGCCTGGGTGCCGGAGTAATCGAACTCGCAGGCCTGCCCGATCACGATCGGGCCGGAGCCGATGAGGAGGACTGATTTGAGATCCTTGCGCAGCGGCACGTTAAATCTTCTCGTCGCGAAGCTTGCGAATTTTTCCCGTCGTCATTTCGCGGCGGCGGCTTCTTCCGCGGCGACGCGGTCTAGCGTTTCGGCGCCGTGCTTCGGAAAGAGTTCGACCATCCGCTTGAAGCGCTTGAACAGGTAGCTCGAATCATGCGGACCCGGCGACGCCTCGGGATGATACTGCACCGAGAAGAAGGCGGCGCCCTGCCCGCGCAACCCCTCGACGGTGTGATCGTTGAGGTTCAGATGGGACAGCTCGGCCCGGCCGGCGACCGAATCCGGATCAACCGCGAAGCCGTGATTCTGCGAAGTGATCTCGACTCTGCGCGTGCGCAGGTCCATCACCGGATGATTGGCGCCGTGATGCCCGAAATCGAGCTTGTAGGTTTTGCCGCCGAGCGCCAGCCCGAGTATCTGATGGCCCAGGCAAATGCCGAAAACCGGGCGCTTGCCGAGAACCCCCGCGACCGCTCTGTGAGCGTATGGCAGGGCAGCGGGATCGGCGGGGCCGTTGGAGAGAAAAACCCCGTCGGGATTTGCCGCGAGAATCTCCTCGGCCGTGGATTGCGCCGGTATCACGCGCACGCGAAATCCGGTCGCGACGAGCTGGCGCAGGATGTTGAGCTTGATTCCGTAGTCGAGCGCCACGACGAGCGGCGCGTCGCGCAACTCCTCGCGCGTCGCAGTGGGGTAGCCGCCCGCGAGCCGCCACGCCCCCGTCTCCCAGTCATAGGCCGCGGCGCAGGTGACTTCCCTGACCAGGTCGCGGCCGACGAGACCGGGGGAGGCTTTGGCTTTTTCGATCAGCGAAGCCTCGTCGAGATCGACGCTCGAAAGCACCGCTTCCTGCGCGCCGTGCTCGCGGATATGGCGGACCAGCGCGCGCGTGTCGATTCCCTCGATACAAGGCACGCCCGCTTCAGCGAGATATTTTCCGAGCGGCATTTCGGCGCGCCAATTCGATGGACGCTCCCAGCACTCGCGGACGATAAAGCCTTCGACGTAAACCCGGCGCGACTCGATGTCTTCGCGATTGATGCCGACGTTGCCGATCTCCGGATAGGTCATGCAGACGAGTTGGCCCTTGTAGGACGGGTCGGTGAGCACTTCCTGATAGCCGGTCATCGCGGTGTTGAAGACGATCTCGCCCGATCGCTCGCCGATCGCGCCGAAGGCGCGTCCGCGGAACACGCGCCCGTCGGCGAGCGCGAGGATTGCGGTTTTTCCCACGGCGCTCATTGCTCTACCTTGCGCGCGTCGAACACGACCGCGCCGGCGACGAGTGTCATGAGCGCCTTGCCGCGCAGCGCCTTGCCCGCGAATGGGGTGTTACGGCTCTTCGAGCGAAAGCGCGCCGGCTCGACGGTCCATGCCATGTTCGGATCGATCACCGTAATATCCGCCGCTCCTCCCGGCGCCAGGGTTCCCGCCTCGAGCCGGAGCAGCGCGGCGGGAGCAAGGCTCATCATCTCAACCAATCGCGCGGCGCCAATCAATGATCGATGCACTAATTCCAGGGCGAGGCCGAGCGACGTCTCCAGGCCCACGATACCGTTGGCGGCGGCCGAGAACTCCCGCGCCGCATCGGGCGGAAGCTCGTCCGCGTCGTGCCCCGGATCGAAGTATCCCGCGACCTGATCGAGATGCTTGGAAGCGGGATCGTGCGGCGCATGATCGCTCGCGATCATGTCGATCGTGCCGTCGGCGACTCCTTCGTGAATCGCGGCGACGTCGTCGCGCGAGCGCAGCGGAGGATTCATTTTGGCGTTCGGACCCCATCGCAGCACCGCGCGCTCGTCGAGCCCGAAATGATGCGGCGTCACCTCGCAGGTGACGCGCGCGCCGCGCCGCCGCGCGGCGCGAATCAGGTCGAGCGACTCGCGCGTCGATACGTGCGCGATATGAATCGGAGCGCCCGAGCCGATTGCGAGCGCCAGGTCGCGCCGGATGCGATTTGCTTCCGCCGCGTCGCTGTAACCCGGCACGCCAAGCCGCCGCGCGATATCGCCCGCGTTGACCGCGCCATGGCAGGACAGGCCGCGATCCTCCTCGTGCAGCGAGATCGCGAAATTCAGCCGCCCAATCTCGTCCATCGCGCGGCCGAGCAGGACCTCGTCATCCACCGGCATCCCATCGTCGGAGAACAGCCGCGCGCCGGCGCGCGCCATCGCGGCGTAATCCACACACTCGGCGCCCGCTAATCCGCGCGTCACGGCGGAAACCGGAACCAGGCGCGCGGCGTGCGCAAGGCGCGCGCGTTCGATCATATACGCTGTCGTCGCGGGCGAGTCGTTTACCGGATTGGTGTTGGCCATCGCGGCGACCGCGGTGAATCCACCGGCCGCGGCGGCGCGCAGGCCGCTCGCGATGGTTTCTTTTTCGGGGAAGCCGGGATCGCGCAGATGCACGTGCGGGTCGATAAGTCCGGGCACGACCCAGCATCCGGGGGCGTCGATCACGGCAGCGCCATCGGCGGGGGCAATCGTACCGCCGGGTTCGACGGCCTCGATCTCGCCGCCTGTGACGAGGAGATCGAAAATCCCGTCAATCCGCGATGCGGGATCGATCACGCGGCCGCCGCGGATGAGCGTCGTGGTCATCGCGATCCTGCTCATCCGGCGCTCTCCGGCGCCTTCATCGCTTCGAGCATCGAGTAGATCATCGCGCGATCGTGCAAGCGATGCTTTCCGTCGGTGTCCGGCGGCGCGAGGCGGACCTGCACGCGATCGGTGCGCGAAGTCGGGATGTTCTTGCCGACATAGTTGGGGCGAATTGGAACCGCGCGATGCCCCCGGTCGATGAGGACGGCGAGCTTCACGGACGCTGGCCGTCCGCGCTGCCATAGCGTGGTCATCGCGCGCTGCACGGTCCATCCGCTGTTGATTACGTCATCGACGATCACGATCGCGCGACGTTCGACGGCGAACACCTCGCCGCCGTCGAGCGCGACGATCGTTCCGGCGGGATTGTAAACGTCGAGCGCCGCGGTGGGCGGACGCACTCCCGACCTGGCCGCGATCGAATCGCGCATCCGTATCGCGAGCATCGCGCCATGGCTGACCACGCCGACGATCGATACGTTGGTGAGGTCGGGCACGTCGGCAATGACCTGCGCGGCCATCGAATCGACGGCGCTCGCGATTTCGTCGGCGTTCATGACCTCGCGCTGGGGACCGCGCTTGTAAGGCTCGTAGCCGGATTCCTCGGCCTGCTTGACGCTATCGAATACGGCCAGCGATCCCTCGGCGATCCACTGGCGGACGTAGCCGTAGAGGTTTTCATCGTAACGGTAATAGCGATGCGATCGGGCGTGGCCGACGAATTCGACCCGCAGCTCGCGTTCGCAGAAATCGCAGCGCAGCGGAAGCACGCCGCGATCTACAGCGCGCGCGAGCTTGAAACGCGCAGCCAGGTACGCGCCCTCAAAGCGGGTGATGCAATTAGGATTCGCGCATCGCGGCGACGGCTCGGCCTTGAAGCGGATATTCTCTCCCGTTGCGATCGGCGCGCGCCGCGCGGCGCGGGTCTG
>DATLTX010000278.1:0-4683 GCA_035533435.1 Binataceae bacterium (SeqCode) | reverse complement strand
AAAGCGCTCGAACGCAAGCTCGCCTCGGTTGTCGAGGGCGACGTGCGTTTCGATATCGGCACGCTCGCCGCCTACTCGACCGACGCATCAAACTACCGGCAGGTTCCGATCGGCGTAATCGCTCCGCGCCATGCTGGCGATATCGCCGCCGCGCTCGAGGTCGCACGCGAGAACGCGCTCCCGATCCTCGCGCGCGGTGGCGGCACCAGCCTTGCCGGACAGGCTGCCAACGCGGCGCTCGTGCTCGATTTTTCGAAGTACATGAATCGCATCCTTGCGATCGAGCCCGCACGCGGCGTTGCAATCGTCGAGCCCGGCGTCGTGCAAAGCGACCTGAACGCCGCGCTCGCTCCGCATGGCCTGTTCTTCGCGCCGGACCCGTCGACCAAGGACCGATGCACTATCGGCGGGATGATCGGCAACAACTCGTGCGGCGCGCATTCCGCCGCTTATGGCAAGACGGTCGATAACCTCGAGGCGCTCGACACGATTCTCTACGATGGCGCCGAGCTCAAGCTCTCCGGGGCGGTGGACGCCGCCGCGATCGCCGCCGCTCTTGCGCGTGGCGATCGCGTGGCGGAACTTGTCCGCGCGATTCTCACCTTGCGCGATCGAGTCGCCGATTCCGTTCGCGCGCACTATCCGCGGATTCCGCGCCGCGTCTCCGGCTACAACCTCGACGAACTATTGCCCGAGCGCGGTTTCAACCTCGCCCGCGCTCTGGTTGGCTCTGAGGGCACCTGCGCAATCACGACCGCCGCGACGCTCCGGCTCGTGCCGCGCCCTAAAACACTCGCGGTGCTGGTGCTCGGTTTCGAAGACGTATTCCGCGCCGCCGATCAGATGACCTGGATGCTGACGCATCGCCCGGAGGCGCTCGAAGGCTTCGATCACAACCTGCCTGACTTTGCGCGCGAAAAGAAAATGCCGGGCGTCACCTACTTGCCCGAAGGGCGCGCCTTCCTGGTTGTCGAACTCGGCGGCGACTCCGCCGACGAAGCGCGGGGACGCGCGGAGGCGATGCTCGCCGAGGCGCGCCGGGTCGGCGAATCCACCGGCGCGGCAATCCTCATCGACGCAAGCGAGCAGACCGCCGTATGGAAAATCCGCGAGTCCGGTCTAGGCTCGAGCGCCTATATCGCCGGACGCCCGCGCACCTGGCCGGGAGCCGAGGATGCCGCCGTCGCGCCGCAAAAGCTTGGCGCATATCTGCGCCGGTTTGACGCGATGCTAAAGCGTCATGCGCTAATCGCGGCAACCTATTATGGCCACTTCGGCGAAGGATGCGTCCACGCGCGGGTCAGCTTCGACCTCGCGACGCGCGCGGGTATCGCTGTGTTTCGCACCGCGATGGAAGACTTGGGCATGATAGTTGCCGAGCTCGGCGGCTCGCTCTCGGGCGAGCATGGCGACGGAGTCGCCCGTTCCGAATTGCTTCCGGTGATGTATCCGCGCGAACTGATCGCGGCATTCCGCGATTTCAAGCACGCTTTCGATCCCGACGCGCGGATGAACCCCGGCGTGATCGTCGATCCGCATCCGCTCGATTCGCATCTCAAGCAGGGCGCCGGATGGAACCCGCGCGCCGTCGCGACGCATTTCGACTTCGCGAGCGAAGGAGGCCTCGCCGGAGCCGCGCTGAAGTGCGTCGGAATCGGAAAATGCCGCAAGACCGACGCCGGCGCGATGTGCCCGTCGTACATGGTCACGCGCGACGAGAAGCATTCGACGCGCGGGCGCGCGCGAATCATCCTGGAGGCGCTCGCCGGCAGCGCCATCCCGGGCGGCTTCACCGACCCTGCCCTTAAAGACGCCCTCGACCTCTGCCTGGCTTGCAAGGCGTGCAAGAACGAGTGTCCGTCGGGTGTCGATATGGCGGCGTATCGCGCGGAATTCTTCTCGCACTATTACGCGGAGCATCGCCGCCCGCTCGCGGCGCATTTCTTTGGCCGGATGCACGACATCGCGCGCGCCGCGGCGCTCGCTCCGCGCCTCGTCAATGCTCTCGCGAAGGCGCCGGTGACCGGATCGCTCGCCCGCCGCGCACTCGGAATTGATCCGGCGCGCGAACTGCCGCGCTTCGCTCCGCGCACCTTCCGCTCCTGGTTCGCGTCGCGCCGATCGGCAACTGGCGCGCGGTCCGGCGCTCGCGAAGTGATTCTGTTCTCCGACACATTCAATAATTTCTTCGAGCCCGAGGTCGCGATCGCCGCCGTCGAAGTCATCGAGCGCGCCGGGTTCCGTGTCACACTTCCGTCGCGCGACGTATGCTGCGGACGCCCGCTCTACGACTATGGGATGCTCGAGCGCGCGAAGCGCTACCTCATCGGCGCGCTCGAAGTTCTGGCGCCGGCGGCGGCGCGCGGCACTCCAATCGTCGGCCTTGAGCCGAGCTGTATCCTGACCTTTCGCGACGAACTGCCGTCGATGTTTCCGCGCGATACGCGAGCGGCCGCGCTCGCCGAGCGCACGATGCTGCTCGGCGAATTTTTCGCGCGCGAGGCCCCCGAGTTCGCGCCGTCCGCAATGTCCGCGCCCGCGCTCCTGCATCGGCATTGCCATCAGCAGGCGCTCGCGGGAGTTGGCGCCGAGACTTCGCTTCTCGCGCGCGCCAAGGGACTCGACCTGACGGTGCTCGACGCCGGATGCTGCGGGATGGCGGGTGCGTTCGGCTACGATTCGGAGCGCTACGCGGTTTCGCGCGCGGCCGGAGAACGCGTGCTCGGGCCGTCGATTCGGCAAAGCGCGGACGCGACGATTATCATCGCGGACGGATTTTCGTGCCGCGCGCAGATTCGCCATCTATGCCCCGGCCGCAGCCCAATGCATCTGGCGCAGGTCCTCAATAGCGGCGGCTCCGGCGCCGCCTGATTGAACGATCGCTACGGCTTTCGGAGCGCCTGCGGCGTACGCTAGATTCGAGGCGCTGGAGACAAATACCTCATGATGAAACTTGGAATCACGATCCCGTTCGATCCATTTTCGAACACCCACTTCAAGGAACTGGTCCGCACCGCCGACCGCTGCGGCTACAGCGAGGCATGGTCGTACGAATCGTTTTCGACCGACGCATTCTCTCCGATAACCGCGGCGGCGATGCTCTCGGACAAGATGCGCTTTGGCAGCGCGATCGTGCCGGTCTTTACCCGTCCGCCCGCGCTCATCGCAATGTCCGCAATCACGGCGCAACAGCTCACTGGCGGCCGCTTTGTGCTCGGGCTCGGCATCTCGACGCCGAATATCGTCGAGCAGTGGATGAACGTGCCGTTTCGCAAGCCGGTCACGATGATCCGCGAGACCGTCGAGGCGCTGCGCGCGATCTTTCGCGGCGAGAAAGTCACGATGGCGGGCAAAATGGTCAAGATGAACGGATTCCGGCTCGATATTGCATTCGAGAATCCGCCGCCGATCTACCTCGGCGCCCAGGGCTCGCAGATGCTGCGCATCGCCGGAGAGATCGGCGACGGTGTGATCGTCAACTTCATCACGCCCGAGACCCTGCCCCCGATGCTCGACGAGACGCGTTCGGCGATGCGCGCGGCGGGCAAAGACCCGGCCAAACTCGACGTCGCCTGCCGAATCATCTGCGCCGTCGATGAAGACGACGCTACGGTGCGCGCGATGTTCCGGCGCGCGCTCACCGCGTACGTCACCGTTGCGCAGTACAACAAGTTCTTCAAAGAGATCGGTTACGAAAAAGAGGCTGGCGTCGCCTTCGACGCGTGGGCGGCCGGCGACCGCAAGAAGGCGCTCGAGGCGATTCCGGATGGGATGGTCGAGAAGATCTTCGTCTTCGGCACGCCCGAGAAATGCGCGCGCCGCCTGAAAGAGTACGAACGCGCCGGTATCACCGCGAGCGCGCTCCAGTTCTCTTCTTTCGCGAGAACTCCCGAAGAACGCCGCGCCAACGTGCTCCGCGCGATCGAGCGCCTGGGCGACGCCTGGCGAGCGGCGGCCTGATCGATTCGATCGACAATTCGGAAAAGAAGGAAAGCGCCCCGCCGGGAGGAGACGGGGCGCCGGGAGGGAAGCTCAGACGCTGACCCGCGTCCGAGCCTCCTGCTTAGTGGATGTAGTTGCCAAGCATCGGCAGCATCGACGCTACTGCGCCCTGCTGTCCGTAGTATGGGTTCGCACTGTAGCCATTGTAGCCGTTGTAGCCGCCAAGCCCCGTCAGCGCCGCGAGCGGGCTCGCCTGCTGATAGCCGTTGTAACCATACTGCCCCATCGCGTAACCGCCGCCGCCGATCCCGAGCTTCAAGTTAACCTCGCCGAGCTTCTTGTTCACTTCGGCAAGCTGCTGACGCAAGTACGGATGCTCCATGAAGTTCGCCGAACCGTTTAGTTGCGCAAGGATACTGGCTTTCTGGGCGAGGAGCCGTCCGCGATACGCCATCAGCGCCGGGTGTCCCATTGCGCCGTACGACCCGTAACCGGGCTGCGCGTATCCATAACTCGGCTGGTAGTAGGCGGGAGCGTCGTCGGCGTCGCCGTCACCCGACGAAGCATAGCTCGGAATCGGAGGCGGCGCCGGGGCGTACCTATTGTATCCGTTATAGCCGTTGTAGTAGCCGGAGGGCTGATTCGCGTAGTTGTTTTCCTCCCGCTCCTCTGCCTGATTGCGCTGCCAGTTCCCGCGATTCCACACCGCCTGGTTGCGCTGGTTAATCGGGGTTGGCGCGT
>DATLTX010000277.1:0-3004 GCA_035533435.1 Binataceae bacterium (SeqCode) | reverse complement strand
AGGCGCTTCATCGACTCTTCCCACCTTACCGGCGCCGTTATTTGTTCGAGCAAGAGCGGGACGACCCGCGCCGGATCGCGATTGACCTCGGCGGTGACGTTCGCGATCACGCCGATCTTTGGCGCGGTTATGGAAATCTTCTCGAGCACCGGCGTCATCCCGAGCCGCGCCGGTTCCATCAGGGGGCAATGAAATGGAGCGCTGACCTTGAGTTCCTGCGACATCGTCGCGCCGCGCTCTTTGGCGATCTCGATCGCGCGGCGAACCGGAGCCGCGTGTCCCGCGATAACGATCTGGCCAGGTGCGTTCAGATTTGCGGGCACGGCGATTTGTCCGGCGGAAGAAACTTCCGCGCAAATATCCCGCACGACAGGCAGCTCGAGGCCGATCAGCGCCGCCATCGCGCCCTGCCCTTGCGGACACGCCTCCTGCATCAGCCTGCCGCGCTCGCGCACGGCACGAAGGGCGTCGGCATAGGCTAGAGCGCCGGACGCCACCAGGGCGCTGTATTCGCCGAGGCTGTGGCCGGCGGCGACGTCGGCGCGCGCGCCGACTTCGAGTTCGAAGACGCGAAACGCCGCGATCGACGCCGCGACAATCGCGGGCTGCGTGTTGGCGGTCAGCCTTAGCTCTTCTTCCGGTCCTTCAAAGCACAGCCGCGAGAGCTTGAAGCCGAGCGCGGCATCGGCTTCGTCGAAGGCCGCGCGCGCGGCCGGAAAATTCGCGGCCAGCTCCGCGCCCATCCCGACGCGCTGCGAGCCTTGTCCATCGAACAGGTAGGCGAGTTTCATTTCAGATCCGATCCGAATCGTCAGTTGGATTCGTGTTTGGCGGGGTCTTTGGATACGTCCTGCGCTACCGCCGGTTTCTCCGCGTCGGCGTGGGCCGAAGCGGACGTGGCGCCGTTGGTCGAAGTCGCGGTCTCCGACACGGCGGAAATGTCGCGCGGCGCCGCAGCGTGACCCTCGCCGGAGCGAAGCTCCGCATGATTGGCCGCGGGATGCGGCAGCTCGCCGGTCGGGTTTCCGGATGCGTGAGTGGCAGCGCCTGCCGCGGGCGCGGCCTCGGGGCCGGCGGGGTCCTTCGGATGGCGCTGCAGGCGCTCGCGCATCTTGCTGAACAGGGCGCGGATACCCTTGTTAGCGGCCGGCTTGGCGGCGCCGGCGCTCTGGGTGCGGCCGAGAATTTCGACAATCTCGGGATTGACGTGGCGGACCAGCGACTCGTTGGCCGCGGCGCGGACCGCGTTGCGAATCGCGCGCGCGTTCGAGGAGCCATGCGCGATAATCGCGACGCCGTTGACGCCGAGCAGGGGCGCGCCGCCGACTTCGTGCGGATCGAGTTTTTCGGTCATCCCGGAAAGACGTTTGCGGATCAGCAAGTAGGCGATTCTGCCGGCCCAGCTTCCGCTCAGCAGCTCGCGCAGATTTCCGCGAATAAGCGACGACAGCCCCTCCATCGTCTTGAGCGCGACGTTGCCGGTGAAACCGTCGGTAACTATTACGTCGGCCTTGGCGCGGTTGATATCGCTGCCTTCGACATAGCCGATGTAGTTAACGTAAGAGGACATCTGGCCGAGCATCGCGGCGGCGGCGCGGGTGAGGTCGGTGCCCTTGGACGGCTCCGCGCCGTTGGACAGGATTCCCACGCGGGGCACCGAGACGTTGCGCACGCGGCGCCAATAGACCGCGCCCATCACGGCGAACTGCGCGAGGTTGAGCGGCTTGACCTCGGTGTTGGCGCCGGCGTCGATCAGCAGCGCCTGCCCTTCGGTGGTCGGGACGATCGTTCCGATCGCGGGGCGATCGACGTGGGGAAGATTTCCCAGGATCACCGACGCGGCGACCATCATCGCGCCGGAGTTTCCGGCGCTGACGAATCCATCGGCCTTGAGGTCCTTTACCAGATCAAATCCGATATGCAGCGACGAATGCGCCTTGGCGAGAATCGATTCGAGCGGCGAATCGTCCATCAGCACGACTTCGGGGGCGTGCTCGATCCGGATGCTGAGACCGCTGATGTCGTGTTCGGCGAGCTCTTTGGCCACGACCTCGCGGTCGCCGACCAGGACGATTTCGATGCCGAAATCGCGCGCGGCGAGCACGCCGCCCTCGACCGCAGCCTTGGGCGCCAGATCGCCCCCCATCGCGTCGAGCGCGATCTTCAAGGGGTACCCCTTTACCGCCTAGTCCTTTACCGGCGCAACTTCGCGCCCGCGGTACACGCCGCAGTGGCGGCAGATGTGATGCGGCAGCGCGGGTTCGCCGCAGCTCGGGCAGGCGCCGACATTGACGGCGCGCAAAGCGTCGTGCGAGCGGCGCATATTCTTTTTCGAGTGGGAGGTTCGGCGTTTGGGTGCTTGCATGGCAAATTCTTCCTGCGAATTGGGTTGAACTAAACTATTGCCGCGAGACCTTGATCGAACGCAGCGCGGCCAGACGCGAATCGAGCCGCTCTTCGCGGCATCCGCACGTTTCCCGATTGAGGTTGATCCCGCAATGCGGGCACAGCCCCCGGCAGTCTTCGCGGCACAGCGGTCGGGTCGGCAGCGACAGCATCAGTTGCTCGCGAATGAGCGGACTCAGATCGATCTCGTCGCCGTCGTAGGTCGAGAATTCAAGGTCGTCGATCTTCAGATTATGATCGTTGGCGGGACCGATCGACCGGGGCGCCAGGACGAACTTGAACGGGCTCGCCGACGACGCGTCGAATTCCTCGGCGCAGCGCGCGCACGCGGCGCCGGTGCGCGCCTCGATATGCCCGGCAAAGAACAGATCGGCGCCCGCGCGGTAATACGAAACATTCACAGCGATCGGTCCTTCCACCTGATACTCGCGCACGGGTCCCTGCCCCAGAATACGGTTAATTTCAGATTCCGGCTCGGCGAAGGAAACCTCCTTCGCCTCGGCGGTTATGTCGTCCAGCCGAAGTTTCACGGAAATGAGCCCCGATAACCGGGCGTGCGATTCGAGATTATTGCATTTCGGCGCCGCCGTTCAAATAC
>DATLTX010000276.1:0-8947 GCA_035533435.1 Binataceae bacterium (SeqCode) | reverse complement strand
GAGATTTCGCGCAGGACCGGAACTTTTTCGGTGACGGTGCCGATTTGCGGCGCGTCTTTTGGCACCGTAATCACGCGCGTGCCGACGAAGCGCACCACCGCCGGAAGCATCTTGCCCGTGTCGAGGTAGCGCGTGTGCGTGGCTTCGAGAAGGGTATCGAATTTGAAGAGCTTCGAGCCGGCGCGAATCAGGTACTCATTGTTGCCGAGTGGCCGGACCATTATGGATTCGCTCGTTACATAAATGTGCCCGACCGTCGGCCGCAGAAATCCGGGGTAGAGCGGATTGACGCCCAGCCAGAACGGGATGATGACGCGGCGATTGTCGGGCCATCCGTTCAGATGCACGTGGGCTTCGTGATCGTTGTCGCCGAGGGTGAAGTCCTTGCCATCGAAATCGCGCAGGATGTCGCGGCTCAACTGATCCTGCGGGGGAGTATTGATTTCACCGGTCGGGCCGAAATCAAGCGCCTTGTCGGGCGTGCATCCCGCCGCGCCCGCGAGCATCAGCGCCACAGTCGCGGCCGCAGCCCAGGCTGTGATTCGCGCTCGCCTCATTCGACTCGAAAGCGCGCGTAGCTTGCCGGAACCCGGCCCTCGAGCGTCCATTTCATCGGCAACGAGACCTCGCGGACGACCGGGATCTCGACTTTCTTGCCGTCGCCGCGGACAAATTCGCGCTTGCCCATGTATTGCACTATTGTCGGAAGAATTTTTCCCGCGCCCGTGTAATGCGTGCGCGTGGTGACGAAGACCGTCTCCTGTTTGACCAGCGTGCTGCCCGCCTCGATCATCCATTCGCCGGGCGCGTCGAGCGGCTTGTCCAAAGTCGCTTCGCTGATCACATAGTAATCGCCTTCTTTGGGTTGGATGACGCCGGGGACCAGGATATTGACGCCGAACCAGAATGGCAGCTTCATCCAGGCGTCCTTGCGCGAGCCCAAAGGACGCACCATCGCGACCGTGTTGCTGTCGCCAAGGATAAATTCGCGTCCGCGAAAGTTTTCCTCGACCGATTCCGCGCTGGCGTAAATCGAATGATGCGCTGGCGGCGGCGCGGGCTTGGCGCATCCCGCCGCGGCGAGCAGCGCTAGCCCGAGCGTGAGCGCGCCAGCCATGCGCGCGAGCCGCTTACGCCGCGCGCGCATAGTGGGTGGCGATTTCTCGGCCAACCAGCTCGATCTGCCGGTCCCATGAATCGGGCGCGGCGATCGGCCATAGCACGAACTTGTCGAGGCCCTTGGCGATATATTGTCCAAGCCGCGCGATAATGTCTTCGGCCGAGCCAAACACGCTGCGTTCGAGGAAAGCCTCGGAACCGCGGCCCATCGCGGACAGCATCGGCTGCATCTCGGCGAGCGCTTTTTCGCGCGAGCTTGCGACGCGGCATAGCAGAATCAGCCCCGACTCGATCCGCGCATTTACGCGGCCGTACTCGATCGCGTACGCGCGGATTTTCGCCATGTTCGATTCATATTCCTCGGGCGTCTGGAACGAAGCGAAAAATCCGTCGCCCAGCCGCGCGGTGCGGCGCAGCGCCGAATCGGCGCGTCCGCCGATCCACACATCCATCGTGCCGAAATCGTTGTTCGGACGCGGCGCGGGCCGCGGTTCGATCGTTACGCCCTCGAAATTGAAGAACCGGCCGTGATAAGTCGCCTGGCGATCTCTCCAGACCGCGCGCAGCACCTCGATTCCCTCGTCCAGGCGCTTGCCACGCGCGTCGGGAGAAATTCCGCACGCGGCGTAATCGGCCAGGTTCGATCCGGTGCCGACCGCCATCACCATTCTGCCGCCGGACAGATAATCCAGCGACGCGAATGACTTCGCGGCCATCAGCGGATGGCGCAAGTTCAGCAAAAGCACGCTCGGCCCGAGTTTCATCCGCTTGGTGCGCGAGGCGATCAGCGACAGCGTGGCTACTACGTCAAGTTCCGGCGACGGCGCGAGCAGATGATCCGAAAGCCAGAATGAATCGAGTCCCCACTCTTCGGCGCGCTCAGCGACGCGCGCGATCATCTCCGCCGGTGGCATTCCGAGCCGCCACAGGCCGAAGCCGGCCCCAATCTTTATTTGCGGGGTCATCTTTCCACCCTGCTTCCCGCGAGCTTGCTGCGGCACACCGTATTTTGCATGGGCATATGGTAGATACTAGCATGAGGTCCGGCTTGATGAATTCAAATCGAGCGCCAGCGCGCAAAACTCGGGCAAACGTAACCATGCTCGGCACGGGAGACGCCTTTGCCAGCGGCGGCCGTGCGCAAGCCGGGTTTATCATCGACGCCGCGGGCACGCGCATCCTGATGGAAGCGGGGCCGGAGATTCTCGGCGCGATGAAACGGTACGGTATTCATCCCAATCATCTGGATTTGATCGTCATCAGCCATCTGCACGGCGACCATTTCGGCGGGTTGCCGTTTCTGATCCTCGAGTACATGTGGGAAAGCCGGCTTGAGCACCCGATCACAATCGTCGGTCCGCGCAATCTGGAAGCGCGATGCTGGCGCTTGATGAAGACGCTGTTCCCCGGCTTCGATCTCGAACGGGTCAAGCCCAAGCTGCGCTTTGTCGTGATCGCGCCGGGAGCGACGCTGCGCGAAGGCGCGGTCAAGCTCACCGCGATTCGCAGTCCTCACACCAAGCCCGACATTTCTCTGTCGCTCAGGGTCGAGGTGGGCGGCAAGACGATAGTTTTTTCGGGCGACACCGGATGGAACGACGCGCTGGTCAAGCTCGCGGCGGGCGCCGATCTTTTCGTCTGCGAATGCACTTACTACGAGAGCCGGCATCTGACGTTCCACCTCAACTATCCCGAACTCGCCGAGAATCGCGATAAATTCAAGGTCGCGCGGATGATCCTCACGCATCTCGGGCGCGAGGTGCTGAACCATCGGCGCCAGGTAAAAATCGAGATGGCGTCGGACGGAATGAAACTCGCAATATAGCGCCGTGCGCGTGCAGAATAAGGAAGAAGCATGATGGGAATCGCAGACGGAAAACGCGCGCTGGTGGTCGGCGTCGCCAACGACAAGAGTCTGGCATGGTCGATCGCGCAGGAACTGCACGCGCAGGGCGCCGAGATCGCGCTCACCTATCAGGGTGAGGTGCTCGAGAAGCGCGTGCGACCGCTGGCCGCGCAAATCGAAGCCGACGTTATCGGCGAGCTCGACGTCACCAACGACGCGCAGATCGCCCAGGTGTTCGGCAAGCTCGAACGCAAGTGGGGCGGACTCGATATGCTCGTCCACGCGGTCGCATTCGCCGAACGCGAGGATTTGCGCGACCGTTTCCTCTCCGTCACGCGCCAGAATTTCTCGCGCTCGCTCGAGATCAGCGCCTACTCGCTGGTCGCGCTGGCGCGCGCCGCGGAGCCGCTGATGGTCGCGCGCGGAGGCGGCTCGATCGTCACGCTGAGCTATATCGGCGCGGTCCGCGCCGTTCCAAACTACAATGTGATGGGCGTCGCAAAGGCGGCTCTGGAAGCCTGCGTGCGCTATCTCGCGATCGATCTGGGCGGAAAGAATATCCGCGTCAACGCGCTCAGCGCGGGCCCGGCGCGCACGCTCTCGTCCTCGGCGATCAGCGGATACCATACGATGGCGCACGAGGTCGAAAGTCGCGCGCCCTTGCGCCGCGGCATGAAAACCGAAGAAGCCGGCAAGATGGCGGCGGCGCTGCTAAGCGATCTCTCGACCGGCGTCACCGGCCAGACGGTGTACGTGGACGTGGGCTACAGTATTGTCGGGTTCTGATGCGGCCTGATGCGGCAAGGAGAAGCGCGATGGCGATCCATATTGTTCCGCAGCTCTCGGACAACTTCGCTTACCTGGTCGTCGATGAAACCACCAAAGAATGCGCCGTCGTCGATTGCGCGGAGGCCGGCAAGGTTATCGCCGCCGCGCGCGGGCTGGGAGTGCGGATCGTCGCCGTGCTGACGACGCATTGGCATGCGGATCACAGCGGCGGGAACCTGGATATCGCGGCGAAACTCGAAGGTATCAGGGTTTACGGCGCGAGCGCCGAGAACGGCAGAATTCCCGCGCTGACCAATCCCGTAGCCGACGGCGACACGATCCGAATCGCCGCGCTCGAAGCGCGCGTGATCGGAATTCCCGCGCACACCAACGGCCACGTCGCCTATTATTTTCCGAAACTCGAAGCGGTCTTCACCGGCGACACGATGTTTATTGGCGGATGCGGCCGCGTGTTCGAGGGCAACGCGGCCACGATGGTCGCGTCGCTTGCGCGGCTGGCCGCGCTGCCCGATGCGACGCGGGTTTACTGCGGGCACGAATACACCGAAAAGAATCTCCGCTTCGCGCTGACGCTGGAGCCGCACAACGCCGCGCTTCGGGCCAAGCACGAAGCGTCGGTCAAGGCGCGCGCCCTGGGCAAGTGGACCGTTCCCTCGACAATCGGCGACGAAAAGCGGATCAACCCGTTTCTGCGCACCGACAGCGCCGAACTGCGCGCGAGTTTGAAGAAGATCGATCCTTCGCTGTCCAATGATCCGGTCGCGATTTTCGCAAAGGCCCGCGAGCTTAAGGACAGCTTCTAGAACGGCTTCAGAATCGCGAGCATCAGGATTGCCAGCACCAGCAGGCTGACTACTCCGTGCACGACCGTGAATTCGCGCCGCGTCGAGGCGCTGGGGTTGTCTTCCAGGAAGCGGATCCGGCGGTAGAAGCGCACGTGATAAAATAAAATCACAGCGACCAGCAGCAGCTTCGCATGAAGCCATCCGTGCCGGAGAACCTCGGGCCGCATCAAGATGAGTACGATCCCGAGCGCGATCGTGATCGCGGCGCCCAGGTTTACCGCAACCTCGAACAGCCGCCGCACCGTTCCGAGCAGGCGCTCCTTGGGCAGTCCGACTTCCTCGGGCACGCGGCCGAGCAGGCTCGCGAGCATCAGCAATCCGCCGATCCAGAAAATCACGCCGAACAGATGAAGTGCCAACACGGTTTGGAAGACGGCGTCACTCACTGCGGTATCTCCTAAGTCGGGCCTTGGGCTAGCGGACTGCGCTGACCGTAGCGTATCGAGGCGGGTCGTAGAAGCGCCCGCAAACCGGTGGCGGCGCTTGCCAGCGAGTCCGGCTGATAGCATTTATGGAGTTGCGCGCTTTCATAGAGGTTAACGATGGCGGAGTCATACGTATCCGAGTTGAAACGAAAAACGGTCAGCGCCGAAGCCGCGGCCGCGGCGGTCAAATCAGGCGACTGGGTCGAATACGGATTCGGGCTCGGGCAGCCTGACCTGTTCGATCAGGCGCTCGCCGCGCACGTCCCGGAACTCGAACGCGTAAAGCTGCGCGGATGCCTTGCGATGAGGCCGCGCGCCGCCGTCGAAGCCGATCCCGAGGGACGCCATATCACCTATCTCTCCTGGTACTTCTCGGGGCTCGAGCGAAAAATGCACGACCGCGGGCTGTGTCATCATATCCCGATGAACTTCGGCGAAGCGCCCGACACCTATCGCCGTTTCGTTGAGGTCGACGTCGCCGTGCTGAAGTGCGCGCCGATGGACGAGCACGGCTATTTCAACTTCGGCCCGTCGGTGACTTATCACAAGGCGATCACCGAAAAGGCGAAGCATCTGATAATCGAAGCCGACGCGAGCGTGCCCTACGTTTATGGGCTCGAGTGCGGCGTCCATATCAGCGACGTCGACCAGGTGATCGACGCGGGCGCGGGCGTGCTGCCCGAGCTCAAGAATCCCGCGCCGGGACCCGCGGATCAGAAAGTTGCGGAGCAGATCGCGCCGGAAATCAAAAATGGCGCGTGCCTGCAAATCGGAATCGGCTCGATGCCGAATGCGGTCGCCGAGTTGCTCGCGCATTCGGCGGTCAAAGATCTCGGAGTACACACCGAGATGTTCGTTGACTCGCTCATATCATTGTATGAAGCGGGCAAGGTCACCGGTGCGCACAAGGCCCGCAATCGCTACCAGATGACCTATTGCTTCGCCGCGGGTTCGTCGCGGCTGTATAAATTTCTCGATCGCAACCCGGCCTGCTTCGCGGGGCCGGTCGATTACACCAATCTGCCGCATCACATCATGCGCAATGACAACGTGGTCGCGATCTGCAACGCCGCGCAAATCGATTTGACCGGCCAGGCCTGTTCCGAAACCGCGGGAATCCGGCAGATCAGCGGCACCGGCGGGCAGCTCCAGTTCATTCGCGGCGCGTACGCTTCCGCCGGGGGCAAGGCGATCCTCTGCCTGGCCTCGACTCACGAGCGCGCGGGACGGCGCGCGAGCCGAATCGTCGCGCGGATCGACGACTCGAATATCGTGACCACGCCGCGCACCGACGTGATGTACGTGGTGACGGAGTACGGGATCGTGAACCTCAAAGGCAAGTCGGTCCCGGAGCGGGCGCGCGCGCTGATCGGGCTGGCGCATCCGGATTTTCGCGACGAACTCGAGCGCGCGGCGCGCGAGTACCGGCTGCTGCCGCGGGGGATTTTCTAGCGCTCGGCGGGAGTCGATTCGCCGGTGAATTTGTACACCAGCTCGCCTTCGCGGGTGAAGCCGAGTTCGCGGCGAATCAGATGTTCGAGGTAGCGGTCATTGGAACCGAGGTTCTGAACGTTTGTTCTGAGCGCCTCGTTGCGAACCAGCAATTCCGCGCGTCGCGTCTCGAGCGCGCGGCGCCTGCGGCGCAGCGCCAGCAGGTCGCGCGGCCCCAGCGGCCCCATCGCGAGGCTCGCGCCCAGCACCGCCAGAATCCCGCCCAGGATTAGGTTGAGCCACTGGCGGCGCAGGTAGTTCCTTAACCGGCTCATCCCGCCAATGGTAAAGCACGACGGGGTGACAGTTCAAGCGGGCTTATGCTTGAACGTCATTCTAAAGTTCGGAAAGTGCATTGGATTGGCGGGTGGTGCCGACTTTAGAATTTCTTTATAAATTCATGCCTAGGCCTCTTGCTTTTCTAATAACAGGTTTCTATAATCCGTCTCGAGGGGTGGGGATGCTCAGACCACTCATTAGGTAGGGTGCTTATCCAGCAGCGGCCAATTGAGAGGAGGTGTCTATGCCAGTGAAGAAGAAGGCCCCTAAGCGGGCCACCAAATCCAAGTCAAAGCTGAAGAGCGGTATGAAGAAGAAAGCCGGTAAAAAGAAGAAGAAGTAACTAGCCACAAGTTTTCCTCCGGGACTTAACCCCCCGGAGGCTGGCTAACGATGCCAGGTTAGCTGCTGGAATGAGCCGAGGCGCTAACGCCTCGTAAACCGAGAGAGCCCCTGTAACAGGGGGCTCTTTCTTCGTTTGCGACGCTTGCCTCGGCGGCGCCGCGCACCTAATGATCGCGATGATCGCGATTATAGATGCTTTGCGCGAGCGCACTGATGAGCTATCCCGATTCCTCCCATTCCACCTTCGACGCGATTATCGTCGGCGCGCGCGTGGCCGGCAGTGCAACCGCGATCGCCCTGGCCCGCCGCGGGCTGAGAGTCCTGCTGGTCGATAAAGCCGCGTTTCCGTCCGACACGCTCTCGACGCATATCGTGCTTGCGGGAGGCGCGCGGGTGCTGGCCCGGATGGACGCGCTCGGGCATCTGGAACGCGCCGGCGCGCGGCGCTACGAAAGGATGCGCGTGCTCGGCCCCGGCTATGATTACGCGGTCGATCTCGATCTCGAGGGCGAAGACCTGCGCGGGTTCTGCCTGGGGCGAATGCGCATGGACGCCACGATGCTCGCGCTGGCGCGCGACGCGGGCGCGATAGTCCGCGAACGCTTCCGGCTCACCGATCTTGTGATCGAAGAGGGTGCGGTCGTGGGAATTCGCGGCGAGGACGAAACCGGTCGCCACGAATTTCACGCGGCACTCGTCGTCGGCGCCGATGGGATGCGCAGCACGGTCGCAAAGATCGCCGAGGCACGGCTCGGCGCCTTCGCGCGGACGGAAGTTCCATGCGCACGCGCTTACTACTATGCGTATTACGAAGATGTCAGCGCGGCGCGCTTCGGTGACGATCTGGTTACCGAGCTCGACGCGGGGCCCGGCCAGGGCGCGATTCTGTGCCGATGCGAAAGCGGGCGCGTAGTCGCCGCGGTCGCTTTCGATGCGGCCGCGATGGGCTCGTTCCGCACGGATCTCGAGGCCAATCTCAAACGCGAATTCGCGCGCTCGTTTGCGGTGGGTTCGCTTATCGAGGGCGGTCGCCGGTCCGGCAAAATTTATTCATCGGGGATGCTGCTCAACACCTGTCGCGAGCCGGTGGCCGATGGCGCGCTGCTCGTCGGCGACGCGGGGCTGCACGTCGATCCGCTTTTCGGACAGGGACATTCGCTCGCGCTGATGAGCGCCGAGATCATCGGTGAACTTGCGCCCGGATGGTTTGCGGCGCGCAGCGGCCGCGTAATCAGCGCCGCCGCGATGAGCGAGTTCAGCGCCCGCCGCGACCGGTTGCTGATGCCCTATTACAGCGCCAGCGTGAAGACCTCTCGCGCGCTGGCGCACGATCCAATGATGCAGGCGGCGCATCTGGTCGCGCAGCGCGAGAGTTGGGCGGCGCTCGAGATGGCGCGCTTCGGCCAGATGGCATTGACGGCGGGGTTTCCGTCGTTCCGGTTCGCGCGGATGCTGGCGCGGCAAGCGCGCGCCGCCTGAAGGCCGCGTGGAAGAATTACTCGGACGATTTTCCTGCGCGGTCGAGCGGCCCGAACCGCTCAAGTTCGCATGGCCGATTATCCTGCTTCCCGATCTGTTCACGACCGCGCGCCATCTGGGCCTGGCGCTCGGCTATTTCGCAACGATCGGATGGGAAGTTTACGCGCCCGATCTGCGCGCCGCGATCGGGTCCAACAAGACTCCGCCGCTTGCGAAATTTTCCTTCGCGGACCTGCTCGCGCTCGCCGCTGAGGCGCTCGACGCGCTCGGGCGCGCCGCGATAGTCGTTGGCCACGGCGCCGGCGGCCTGGTGGCGCTCAAGCTGGCCG
>DATLTX010000275.1:0-6099 GCA_035533435.1 Binataceae bacterium (SeqCode) | reverse complement strand
GGTTTCTCGGCGTAAACGCCGATACATCCCTTGCTGCAGTCGAGATGCCTTGCCGGGTCGGTGTCGAAGCTGGTCTGGTTCGGGCCCATCGGGACGAAGACGCGATTGTTCGAGGGGTCGGCGGCGACTGAATGGGCGGGATACGCGGTCGCGAGATTTTCGACCCACTGGTTCGTCTCTGCGTCGATAACTCCGAGCACCGGACCGGACGGATTGCGCACGGCGGCAAGGTAGTAGCGATGGTCGCCGGGGTTGTACCAGACTTCATCCGAGCCGGTTACTTTCGGCGTCTCGGAAACGACCTTGCCAGTCATCGCATCCATCACGACCGACTGTTTCTGCGTGCATCCTATCAGCAGCCTGCCGTCGGGTCCGAGGGTTAGGCCGGCGCCGTGACATGCGTGGACCGGGAAGGTGCGCGTGACTTTCATGGTCTTGGGATCGATTTCGGCGATCGCGCCGTCGCCATGCTTAACCTCGGGAACGACCTGGTAGAAAAGATCGCGGCTCGGATCCCATACGGATTGCTCTAAGCCGTCGGTCGCATCGGGGAAATCGATCTTGCCGACGATCTTGTCCGACTTGGTCGCGATGAACGAAACGAACGGAGGCTTCTCGCCCGGATTCGCAACCATCGCGAGGCCGTCGGCCGGATCGTAAGAGAGCTCGTCGGCGCGGGTAGTGCCTCCGGTCGCAATCGTTGCGGCGATTTTGGGTGGCTTCGAGTCGAGATCGATCACCTTGACGGTGCTGTCGCCGTCGCCGGCGAGCGCCTGATGCGGAGAGTCGATCGCGACGACGCCGTTGGGTCCGCCACGATCGTAGCCGCCCGGGCCGTTGCCAACGAAGCCACCGATTCGCGCAACGAACTTGAGCGTGCGCGTGTCGTAGATATCGATCGAATTGTTCGATCGGTCGGAAAGGTAGAGCTGATGGGTTTTCGGATCGACCCACGAGATATCGAAGCCGGTCAGCGGATTTCCGGGAACCGCGATAGTTTCCTGGAGTGCAAGGGTCTTGGGTTCTCCGGCGTGGGCGGGCGCGCAGAGGGCGCAGCCGAGCAGAAGAATTGTGGCGGCAAAGGGAATTACCCGCATTTCGGATCCTCGCGAGCGATGGACGGGCCGAGCGACCGGGGCAATCCGACCGTGGCGCCATATTTTCGGCCGGAGCCGGGCGATGCGCAAGCTTTCGGGCATTGATGCGTGGCGTGCCGGCGAACAAAATTCCCTCGGGCTGGCTGGCGCCGGAATAAATCGTGCTTATGTTCTATCCCGTGCAGCTTAAGGAAATGAGCAAGCGTCACCAATGAATAAGCATCATAAAGACGTCGGTGATTCCCACGCGGGAGCGCATCCCGCGCATCAGGAACACAATCACGAGCATCGCACCCAGCACGAGGACCCGGAGACCCGCGAGGTCCCTGAAAGCGACGGCGCGGCGCCGGGCGGAGTTGAGGCGGCGTTGGCCGCGAAGGAGCAGGAGCTAGCCGAGCTGAAGGACAAGTACCTGCGCGCCCTCGCCGACGGTGAGAATGCCCGCAAGCGCATCCGCCAGCAGAGCGAGGAATCGGTGCGCATCCAGCGCGAGGCGATGCTGCGCGACCTGCTGCCGATAATCGACAACCTGGAACGTGCGGTGGAAGCCGCGCGCAACAGCGACACCGGATCGAAAACGATTATCGACGGGGTCGAAATGGTCCTGCGCTCGATGATGGATATGCTGCGGGCGCAGGGAGTCACGACGCTCGATTCGGTCGGACAGACGTTCGATCCGGCTCGGCACGAGGCGGTTGACCACGTCGCGAGCACCGTCCATGCGCCGAACCAGATCGTGCGGGAGTTCCATCGCGGCTACCAGATTGGCGATCGAGTGCTGCGGACGGCGCGGGTGAGCGTCTCGAAAGGGCCGGCTGGGCAAAGCGACGGCGAAGATGACACGTCAGGCGTTGAAAACAGTTAGGCAGTGGTTACCTTTTATTCGAGTGAACAAGCATTTTTTCGGGGACGTATATAAATCATGGCAAAAGTAATCGGTATCGACCTTGGGACGACCAATAGCTGCGTTGCGATCATGGAGGGCGGCGATCCGGTCGTGATCGCCAATTCCGAAGGTAGCCGCACAACTCCTTCGGTCGTGGCATTCACGGATTCGGGCGAGCGGCTGGTCGGACAAATCGCACGACGGCAGGCGATCACGAATCCAACCAACACGGTCTTCGCGATCAAGCGCCTGATGGGCCGGCGCTACGACGACCACGAAGTCGAGAAGGCCAAGAAGATTCTTCCCTACTCTGTGGTCAAGAACGACGACGGTGCGGCGTGGGTGGAAATCCGCGGCAAGAAATACAGCCCGCCCGAGATCTCGGCGTTCATCCTGCAGAAGATGAAGCAGACCGCCGAGGATTATCTTGGCGAGAAAGTCACCGAGGCGGTGATCACCGTACCGGCCTATTTCAATGACGGCCAGCGCCAAGCGACCAAAGACGCCGGACGAATCGCGGGCCTGAACGTGCTGCGCATTATCAACGAGCCGACGGCTGCGTCGCTCGCGTACGGGCTCGACAAGAAGAAGGACGAAAAGATCGCGGTCTTCGATCTGGGCGGCGGCACCTTCGACGTTTCGATTCTCGAGCTGGGCGAGGGCGTGTTCGAGGTCAAGGCGACCAACGGCGACACGTTCCTGGGCGGCGAAGATTTCGATCAACGCGTGATCGACTACCTGGCCGACGAGTTCAAAAAAGATCAGGGAATCGATCTGCGCAAGGATCGGATGGCGTTGCAGCGCCTGAAGGAAGCGGCCGAGAAAGCCAAGTGCGAGCTATCCACCGTGATGGAAACCGACATCAATCTGCCGTTTGTCACGGCCGATCAGTCGGGACCAAAGCATCTGAATATCAAGCTCACCCGCGCCAAGCTCGAAGCGCTATGCGCCGAACTGCTCGACCGGCTCGAGGCGCCGTGTGTAACCGCGCTGCGCGATGCGGGCCTCAAGGCCAGCGACATCAACGAGATCGTGCTGGTTGGCGGGATGACGCGGATGCCGTCGGTGCAGGAGCGGGTCAAGAAGATTTTCGGCAAGGAAGGCCACAAGGGCGTCAACCCGGATGAAGTCGTCGCTATCGGCGCGGCGATCCAGGGCGGAGTCCTGAAGGGCGAAGTCAAGGACGTGCTGCTGCTCGACGTGACCCCGCTGTCGCTGGGAATCGAGACCTTGGGCGGCGTCTTCACCAAGCTTATCGAGAAGAACACGACTATACCGACGCGCAAGGGCCAAACGTTTTCGACCGCGCAGGACAACCAGACGGCGGTGACGATTCGCGTCTTCCAGGGCGAGCGCGAGATGGCTTCGGACAACAAGCTGCTCGGCCAGTTCGACCTGATTGGAATTCCACCGGCGCCGCGCGGGATGCCGCAGGTTGAGGTCACGTTCGATATCGACGCCAACGGCATCGTGAACGTCCACGCCAAAGACCTGGGCACCAACAAGGAGCAATCGATCAAGATCACCGCTTCCTCGGGACTCAACGAGGAGGAGATCAAGAAGATGGTGCGTGAGGCCGAGTCGCACGCGGCCGACGATCACAGCCGGCGCTTGCAGGCCGAGGCGCGCAACAAGCTCGATAACCTGATCTACACGACCGAGAAGACGCTCAAGGAGCATGGCGCGCAGCTCGACGACGCCTCGCGCAAGAGTGTCGAGGATGCGCTCGCGGAGGCCAAGACCAAGCTCGAATCCAAGGATCCCGACGAGCTGAACAAGGCCGCCGATACTCTGTCGACCGCCTCGCACAAGCTGGCCGAGGCAATGTACGCCAAAACTCGCGCGCAAGGCGCGCAGCAGGGCGACGGCGCGGGCGCGCAGGGCGGACCGCATCAGGAGGCAGGCGCGGGCGACGGCACCGCGGATCGCGGCGCAGCGGGCGCAAAGGAAGACGTGGTTGACGCCGATTTCAAGGAAGTGAAGTAACGGGAATCGAAATTAACGGCATTGTCCCCGCGAGCGCCTCCGTCGATAACCAGCGCTCACGGGGCGCAATGGCGTCGGCCGCAGCGATAGTTTAGACTTGTTCGTCAATGCCCCCTGCCAGCAAACGGGACTACTACGAAGTTCTTTCGGTAAGCCGCGGCTCCTCTGACGAGGAGCTGAAGAAGGCTTATCGCCGGCTCGCGATTCAGTTTCATCCGGATCGCAATCCCGGCAATAAGGAAGCTGAAGAACGCTTCAAGGAACTCAACGAAGCGTATCAGGTGCTTTCCGATCCCGAGCGGCGCGCGCAATACGATCGTTTCGGCCACGCCGCCTTTCAGAGCGCGTCGGGACAGGGTCCGTTCGGCGGCTTCGATTTCACGCAAGGCTTCGAGGAAGTTTTCTCCGATATCTTCGGCGATTTCTTCGGGACGGGACGCGGGCGTGCGCGCTCACGCACACGGCGCGGCGACGATCTTCGCTACGATCTGGAAATCGAATTCGAAGAAGCCGCGCGTGGCACCGAGAAGACCGTCAAGTTCCAGCGCCTGACCCAGTGCGACGCATGCAAAGGCTCGCGCTCGCGTGCAGGCGCAACCGCCGCCAGCCCATGCCCGAACTGCCGCGGCACGGGACAGGTCCGCACGCAGCAGGGCTTCTTTTCGATTTCGACCACCTGCGGACAATGCCGCGGAGAGGGAATGATCATCTCGGACCCGTGTCCGACGTGCCAGGGACAGGGGCGGCTTCGCAAGAGCGAGTCGCTCTCGGTGAAAATTCCCGCCGGAGTGGACAACGGCTCGCGCCTGAAGCTGCGTGGCGAGGGCGAGGCCGGTTACGCGAGCGGTCCCGCGGGCGATCTGTATGTCGTCATCCATGTAAAGGAGCACGAGCTATTCGTGCGTCAGGATAACGACATCGTGATCGAAGTTCCGATCAGCTTTCCGCAGGCTTCGCTCGGATGCGAGATCGACGTGCCGACGCTCGAGGGCAAGGTCAAAGCGAAAATTTCCGCCGGCACCCAATCGGGCAAGGTGCTGCGCTTGAAGGGCAAGGGTATCGTCGATTTGCACGGCTACGGGCGCGGCGACCAGTTGATCCGCATCGTGGTCGAGACTCCGCGCAGCCTGACCGCGCGCCAGCGCGAGCTGCTCGAGGAATTTGCCAAGCTTGATGGCAAGGCCGTCAATCATCCTCTCTCCAAGGGTTTTGTCGATAAGCTCAAAGAGATGTTCGGCTAGTCCGCGCGCTTGCGCGCTTTCTTCTTTGCGCGCAGGCCTCGTTTTTCAAAATCGTTGACGAAATCTGCTCGATGCGCATTCTCTAACGCGGCGCCCAGCCGCGGCGCCCCTTGAGATACAACTCGATACGTGAGAGTTTCCGCCCGAGACGCTCCGCCGTCGCATCCACTGTTGGTAGCGACCCGCGGGAGAGGAGCGAAGGAGACGGCGATGAAACGCACACCACGCAAATCAGCAAAATCATCGAAGTCGGCTAAGCCGAAACAGCGGGTCGCCACCGCCGCGCGGCCGAAGATGAGGCGAGCTGCCGGCGCCAAGCGCGTATTGCGCCAGCGCTCGGCGACAGCAAAAGCACCGGTGCCGAATCTTGCCCGCGATCGCGAGGAGATTCTGGCCGTGTCGAAGACGTGGTGGGACGCGAATCGCACGTTCAGCATACCGATGATGTGCGACGCTTTCGTCGGCGGCGAAAAGTTCCACGGCTTCAATCTCAACGGTCACACCTACTACGCGATCGACGAGTGGGTGCAGCTTTGGAAGTATCTCGGCCATGTGATGGGTCCCGCCAGCGGCTCGGCCGCGATGGCCGAGCCACGCGACGTGCGTCTGGTGATTCGCGGCGACATGGCATTTTTGACGGCCGAATCAACCTTCACGGTCAATGTACTTCCAACTTCTGACGCGCAATCGGCGGCGCTGCCGCCCGCCGGCCAGACCGCAAAAATTCCGTTTCGCGCGACCGAAGTCTTCGTGCGCGAAGACCACGACGCCAAGCCCGTGTGGAAGATGTGGCATTTTCATTGCTCGCCGCGCGCGCCAGAGGGCGAACGCCGCATGGGCTTCTGAAACCGGCGAGGCGCCAAATTCCTCCCCCAGTAGGGCCGCCGTC
>DATLTX010000274.1:0-12148 GCA_035533435.1 Binataceae bacterium (SeqCode) | reverse complement strand
GCGGGTCGATTCGCTTAACGTCTCGGTGGCGGCGGCGGTCGCGCTGTTCGAGATCGCGCGCCGGCGTATCGCCGCGGCGGACAGCCTGCGCAAAAGATAAGGGACGCATCGGGTTTGCGCCGCGCCCGGTCATCTCGACTTTGGCGGCCGAAGACGGCCGCCAACTTTTCAGTCGTCGCGTAGCTTGCGCGTCTTGGAAGTGGGAACGCGCGATGGCGAGACTTTTCTCGCGCTATCGCATCCCGACGGACGGTTGCACTTTTCGTTGTTCGGCGCCGAGATCGAACATGCGGCGGATCCGCGCGACGATAGCGGGCAATTCCTTGACGCCGGGGAAATCGATCGACGCCGCCAGCGCCTCGTGTCCAGGCATGGGCCTGACTTCGATTGTGCCGTGGCGGCCGTTCACTTCAACCGTCCGTCGATAGCGATCAGGTTCCACCAATTCCACTCCCGCAATCGCCCGCGCGGCGAGGAAATTGATCATCGCGGGCCAGTCGTAGGGCGGAGCGTAACTCAGCGTCAGGGTATTACCGGAGCGGTTCCTGATGACCCGGTAGCGAGCTTGCCGGTCGAGATCCATGCGCTCGAGCTTGCCACGACGCACGCGGCAAAGCTCGCCGTTTTCGCAAGCAACCGGCACGACGTCCGGTGCCGCGCGATCCATCAGCGCCGCCCCGATGAGAAGCCCGGCGGTTTGAACGAAGCGCGACCGTTCTCAGGCATTCGCTCGGACGGGATCGACGGCAGCGGCGATCGCGTCGAGCAGGATCGAGCGCTTGACCGGCTTGCTGACGTGAAAATCGCATCCGGCGTCGAGCGAGCGATGCACCGACTCATCGAGCGCCGAGGCGCTGAGCGCGATAATCGGCGTGCGCGCACGGTCGCTTTGGGCCTCGAAGTTCCGGATCATCCGCGCCGCGCCATATCCGTCGAGAACCGGCATCTGGATGTCCATCAAGATCACGTCGGCGCCGTCGGCGACGAACTTGTCGTACGCGACCTTCCCGTTCTCGGCCATCGCGAGCCGATAGGGTGTCTTCTTCAGGTACGCCTCGACCAGCATCCGGTTATCGGCCGAGTCATCGGCGAGCAGAACTCGCAGAGGACGATCAAGGATTCGCAGCGCCGGTGGCGGGCTTGGCGCTGCCGGTTCGCATTCGCCGGCGCTCGCCGCTTCCAGGCGCGCGGTGAAAAGAAACTGGCTTCCGACCCGCGGCACGCTTTTGGCCCACACCTTTCCGCCCATCAGCGCCGCGAGCCGCTCGACGATGGCAAGCCCGAGTCCGCTGCCGCCGTATTTGCGCATCGTCGAGGAATCGGCCTGCGTGAAGGGCGAGAAGACTGTCGCCAGTTCGGCGGCGTTGAGGCCGATACCGGTGTCGGTGACGGCGAATTCGAGCATCGCCGCGTCGCCAGCTTGTGCATCCGCGGCGGGGGCAACGCTTATCACGACTTCGCCGCGTTCGGTGAATTTAATCGCATTGCCGACCAGGTTGATCAGAATCTGGCGCAGCCGCAGCGCGTCGCCGGCGACGAATCTCGGAAATCCGGGTGCGAGCCGGACGGCGAGCTGAAGATTCTTTTCATGCGCGCGGACCGCGAACAGTTCGCGCACGCGCTCGACCAGATCGAATAGATCGAATTGCGCGTGCTCGAGGCGCATTCTTCCGCTTTCGACCTTGGCCAGGTCGAGCACGCTGTTGATCAGCTCGAGCAGCGCGTTGCCATTGGAGACAACGGTGCCGAGGTAGCGCCGCTGTTCGGGGCTCAGTTCAGAATCCCACAGCAAATCCGCCATCCCGAGAATCGCGTTCATCGGGGTGCGGATTTCATGCGACATGGTGGAGACAAATTCCGACTTCGCGCGAGAAGCGGCCAGCGCGGCGTCGCGCGCGGCGGCGAGTTCGGACTCGATCCGCATGCGCGCGGTGAAATCGCGGCCGGTGGTCACCAGCAGCGGCTCGCCGGCGGCGCCGGTGATAACCCGGCCGGCAAACTCGAACGGAATCCAGTCGCCGCCGGTTCCGCGCAGCCGCACGTGAGTGCGCACAATCTGGCCCGGATTTTCGAAGCACCACCCGACCAGCCGGACTTGCTCCGCGATGTCGTCGGGATGCTCGAAGTCGGTGGCGTAATGACCGACCAGGTCGGCGGGAGAGTTGACGATCTCGCGCAGGCTCTGGCCGCCGACGAAAATCACGACCCCGCCAGAATCCATCACGACGATCAAATCGGAAGAGGCCTGGATAACGGTGCGGTAGTAGTCTTCGCGCCGGCGCAACTCTTCATGCGCGCGCTTGCGCTCGGTGATGTTGCGCATCGTGGTGACAAGGATCGGATTGCCGTCGGGTCCCGCGGAGACACGGCCCATGAACTCGACGGGAATCCAGCCGCCGTTGCGGCCTTGTACGCGCGCCTCTGAGCGCGATACCGCGCCTGGATTCTGGAACGCATGCCGCGTCAGCTCGGCCTGCTCGATCAGGTCATCGGGATGCACGAACTCGCGCGCGCTGCGTCCGACGATTTCATCGCTGGAGTATCCGAAGTCACCCAGCCCTTTGCCGCCGATGAACCTGACCACGGTGGAAGCGTCGATCGCGAGCACGGTGTCGGCCGAGGTTTCGATGAGTGAGCGGTAGAAGGCTTCCTTGCGCCGCAGCTCTTCTTCGGCGCGCACCCGCTTCGTGATATCGGTGGCCACCGACATCGCCTCAACGATCTGCTGGCGTGCGTCGCGCACCGGCGAATACCAGACCTCGAAGACGCGTCCGTTCAGCTGCTCGACCGCGGCCTGCGTCTTGCCGTCGAGCGCTTCATGCGCGTGCCGCGCGATTGCGCTGTCGGCCCCGACAAAATCATCAAAGGAGGTTCCCACCATCTGATGCGGGGCCAGCCCCAGCGGGCCAAGTCCAGCACCGTCGGAAACCGTGACGATTCCACGCTTGTCGATGACAGTCATCGCGACTGGCGCGTTGGACAGCACCTCGCGCATCCGGAGATCGGCACGATGGAGTTCCTCGTGCGCGCGCTTCAAGTCGCTGATGTCGCGGCTGATGCCGAGCGAGCACTGCTCGCCGTCCACTTCGATAAAGACGGCGGAGATGAGGATATTAATGCGGCGTCCGCCGCTGACGGTGGCGATGGCTTCGTGATTGCGCACGACGCCATCGCGAACCAGCCTCGCGTCAAAGGCTCGGCTCTCGTCCGACTCACGCCAAAACCCGATTTCCTGGGGGGTTCGCCCGATGATTTGCGCGCGGCAAAAACCGCTCATCCGCACAAACTCGTCGTTTACGTCCAGGTAGCGACCCGTCGCGATCTGCGTGATCGAGATCGCGTCGGTGCTGTACTGGAAGATGCGCCGGAACTTGTCGTCGGCTGCTGCGGTAGGCCCGCCGGGGGCAGCGTCGTCGATCCGTAAGGGTCTGCTCGGTTCTTTTTTCATAGCCATGCGCGAAGACGCCAATTCCGCGGCGTGCATCACGATATCGCACCGCAAGCGAAGGCTCCGCGTTATGAGGAGGAGCAATCGCGATGCCATCGGCGATGCGCATTTTGCGCAGCCTTGGACTCCTCAGCACCGGCGTCGCGTGGGATTGCCTGCCGCCAGTCGGGTATTGGATGATTCCGGATGACACCCCGCGTGTCCCATCCTGAACCTTGCGCATCGTGGCCCGCCCGGCGTCGGGAAGCCGACGCGAACCGCATGGGTCGCGGTAGGGGGGCGGGCGAGCAAGAAATGCGCCTCGATCGCCGGCAAGCTTGACTCTGTGGAACCGTCCGAATAAGTTTTCCTCTTTAACGTCGGTTTGCCGATGTAGCTCAACGGTAGAGCAACTGATTTGTAATCAGTAGGTTGCGAGTTCGATTCTCGCCATCGGCTTGGCGCGGAAGGACGGCCTAGCGGAGAGGTTCCCGAGTGGCCAAAGGGAGCAGACTGTAAATCTGCCGGCTTATGCCTTCGGAGGTTCGAATCCTCCCCTCTCCACCAGTATAATTGAGTTCGGCGCCGGGAGAGCGGGAATAGCTCAGTTGGTAGAGCGCGAGCCTTCCAAGCTCGGGGTCGCGGGTTCGAGTCCCGTTTCCCGCTCCAGTCCAAGCGCCGCGTCCGGGCAGGCGCGGGCCGGTGTTGGCCGGACGACAGGATTGGGCCCATGTAGCTCAGCCGGTAGAGCACTTCCTTGGTAAGGAAGAGGTCACGGGTTCGATTCCCGTCGTGGGCTCCAGGTAAATATCGCGGATCACGCGTGAGGATCTAAAGATGGCGGCAGTAAGAGAAATAATTGGGCTGGCGTGCGACGGATGCAAGCGGCGCAACTACACGACCACCAAAAACCGCAAGACGCACACCGACAAGTTTTCGATCAAAAAGTTTTGCCCGAACTGCCGGGCCCATACCCTGCATCGCGAGCACAAGGTCAGCTGACCTCGGGCGCGGGGCAACAAGGTCAGCCACGATGCGGCGCTAACGCGTGAGTCACGGGTCAGTAGCTCCAATTGGCAGAGCATCGGACTCCAAATCCGAGGGTTGCAGGTTCGACCCCTGCCTGACCCGCCAAACCAAGCGCGATCGTCGCGGCCCTTGTACGGTGAAGAAAAAATGGATAGCCTAAAAAGTTACCTCAACCAGGGCGTTAGCTTTGTTCAGGAATCATGGAACGAGCTCGCGAAGGTCCACTATCCGTCGCCCAAGGAAACCATGCAGGCGACGATCGTGGTTATCGCGCTGACCTTCGTGATGGCGCTGTGGCTGGGGTTGATCGATTTGGGCGCGACCCGCGTCGTGCGGGCGCTGCTGAGTTGAGCCGCGCGGCGGCCTCCAAATCGCGGCGGCGGATTTTTCCGGCTGGCAAGACCGCAGCCGTCTTTAATGGATACGCGACTTTAAGGCACGCGATGACTGAAGGCACGCGATGACTGAAACCCAGACCGACAGCGCCAACGCGGCCGCCGACTCGAATGCGAGTCCCGACTCGAAGATGAAGTGGTACGTCGTGCATACCTACTCGGGCTACGAGCAGAAGGCCAAAAAGGCCCTCGAGGAACGCGTGCGCGCACTCCACATGGAAGACCGCATCGGCGAGGTGCTGGTTCCGATCGAGCGCGTGCAGGAACTGGGCAAGGGCGGCCAGCGCAAGATCGCCTCGCGCAAATTCTTTCCGGGCTACATCTTTGTAAATATGGTGCTCGACGACGAAACCTGGCACGTGATCAAGAATACGCCCAAGATCACCGGCTTCGTCGGCCATAATACCGAGCCGCCCGAGGTCCCCGAAGCCGAAGCTCGCGGAATCAAGGAACAGATGGAGGAAGGGGCGCTGCGCCCCAAGCCCAAGGTTCTGTTCGAAGTCGGCGAGGCGATCAAGGTGGTTGACGGACCGTTCCAGGACTTCAACGGCACTGTCGAAGAAGTGAAACCCGAAAAGGGCAAGGTACGCGTCCTGATCTCGATCTTCGGCCGGGCGACTCCGGTGGAACTGGACTTTGTGCAGGTAGAGAAATCCTGAACCTTCCCGGCCCCTGGCGAACAATCCGCGCGCGTAGCGGCGCGAGCGGAGCGTTGGCGGGGGACGTTTACGGGCGAGTGAGAGCCAAGTGGCAAAGAAAGTAGTCGGACAAGTAAAACTGCAGATTCCGGCGGGCGCGGCCAATCCCTCGCCCCCGGTAGGCCCGGCGCTCGGACAGCGCGGCGTCAATATCATGGAGTTCTGCAAGGCCTTCAACGCGCAGACCCAGGCGATGGCGGGACTCGTGATTCCCGTGATCATCACGGTCTATGCCGATCGCTCGTTCACCTTCGTAACCAAGAGTCCGCCCGCCTCGATTCTGCTGCTGAAGGCCGCCGGAGTGGAGAAAGGCTCGCCGATGCCGAACAAGAACAAGGTCGGCAAAGTCACTCGCGCCCAAGTCGAGGAGATCGCCAAGACCAAGCTCAAGGATCTGACTGCGGCCGATCTTGCGGCCGCCGTCAACACGGTTTCCGGAACCGCGCGCTCGATGGGGATCGACGTAACTGACTGACGCTTAAACGGACGCCCGCGCGGCGGACCGTAAGGGATTATTCGCGATGGCAGGGAAGAACTATAAGGCGGCGGCCAAGGATATAGATCCGGAACGCCGCTATCCGCTCGAAGAAGCGATCAAGATGGTCGCCGGGCATAAGGTCGCCAAGTTCGACGAGACGGTCGAAATCGCCGTGCGCCTGGGTGTCGATCCGCGCCAGGCCGATCAGAATGTCCGCGGCACGGTCGTGCTTCCGCACGGGACCGGCAAAGTCGCGCGCGTGCTGGTTATAGCCAAGGGCGAGAAAGAGCGCGAAGCGCGCGAGGCGGGAGCGGATTTCGTCGGCAGCGACGAGATTATCAAGAAGATCCAGGAAGAAAACTGGCTCGACTTCGACCGCGTAATCGCGACCCCCGACATGATGGCGCAGGTCGGACGGATCGGCAAAATTCTCGGACCCCGCGGCCTGATGCCCAATCCTAAAGTCGGCACCGTCACCTTCGACGTCGCCAAGGCGGTCTCCGAGGTCAAGGCGGGCAAGGTCGATTACCGGGTGGACAAGGCCGGCGTCGTCCACGCGCGAATCGGGAAACTGAGTTTTGGCGAGCAGAAGCTGCTCGACAACGCGCATGCCCTGATGTCCGCAATCGTGCGCTCCAAGCCGTCGAGCGCCAAGGGCAACTACGTCAGGAGCGTTGCGCTTTCGTCCACGATGGGACCCGGAGTGCGGGTCGATGTCGCGTCGGCGCAAAAGACCGAGGCGGCTGCCGCCTGAGCGATCGGGATTCAGTAAATGAGAAAAGAACAAAAAACCTCGGTGGTAAAAGATCTGCGCGATCGCTTCGGTCAAGCCAGTATCGCGCTGGTCTCGGAATATAAAGGGATGAACGCGGGCGAGACCGCCGAGATGCGCCGCAAGATCCGCGCGGCCCGCGGTGAGATGCGCGTTGCCAAGAACTCGCTGGTGCGCCGCGCGATCGAGGGCACCGCGTACGCGCCGCTCGGCGACAAACTCGGCGGGCCGGTCGGACTTATCCTGACCGAAAGCGACCCGGTCGAACTGGTCAAGACCGTCGTCGGCTTCAAGGATCTGGGAGACAAGTTCAAGCTGCGCGGCGCCGTGATGGCCGGGCAGACGCTCAGCGCCGAAGAAGTCAATACGCTGGCGACGCTGCCACCCAAGGAAGTCGTGATGGCGCAGTTGCTCGGGCTGTTGCAGGCCCCGGCGACTCAGTTGGTCAGGCTGCTGAACGAGCCGGGCACGATGCTGGCGCGGGCGATTGACGCGATCGGGAAAAAGAATGGCGACGCGGCGCCCGCGGCGGCGGCGCCGGCGGATACCGCGCCCGCGGCGGCGGAATAGTAAAATTTAGCCGCCTCGCGGCTAGCGAATTCGGTTAGAGAATCCAGTTAGGGAAATCAGGCTTTCGGGGCGCTCCCACATCCGTCCCCGCGCCACTCAAGGAGAGAACGGAAAATGTCAGAAGCACAACTCAGCCGCGATCAGGTGAAGGACTACCTGAAGAACCTTTCGCTGATCGAAGCGGCTGCTCTGGTGAAGGAACTCGAGACCGAACTCGGCGTATCGGCCGCGGCTCCGATGGCGATGGCGGCGGCTCCGGCGGCGGCGGGCGCGGCGGCGCCGGCGGCGGAGAAAGACGAGTTCACGGTCATGCTCACCGGCTCGGGCGACAAGAAGATCCAGGTGATCAAAGTCGTGCGCGAAATCACCGGACTCGGCCTCAAGGAGGCCAAGGACCTGGTGGACGGCGCGCCCAAGGCGGTCAAGGAAGGGGTGAGCAAGGCCGAAGCCGAAGAGCTGAAGAAGAAGCTCACCGACGTGGGCGGTTCCGTGGAGCTCAAGTAGGAGAGCCGGAGTTTTTGCACGACTACTACCGGATGGGAAATTCGCCGCTTTGGCGCGCCATGGGCGCGCTCGAGGCGCCGCGTGTTCTCCCGGTCAATTCGACGCTGCCGTGGACGCGGGCAATACCCGTGCGTCCGCGGCTTTTAGCGCTGCACCGCGCGCGCGAAGTTTCAGCGCGCGCAAGGCGGGGTAGGTAATGGCTCAGTCCCAGGTCACGAGCAATCTTCGCGTGCGCCGTTCATTCGGCAAAATCAAGAAGATTATCGAAATCCCGAATCTGATCGAAATCCAGAAACGCTCGTACGACGAATTCCTGCAAGCCGGAGTCTCGGTCGAAGAGCGCAAGGACGACGCCGGGCTGCAGGCGGTCTTCAAGTCGGTCTTCCCGATCAAGGACTTCAACGAGACCGCGTCGCTCGAGTTCGTCAGCTACGAACTCGGCACGCCCAAGTACGACGTCGAGGAATGCCATCAGCGCGGGATGACGTACGCGGCGCCGCTCAAGGTCAAGATTCAGCTCGTCATCTGGGACGTCGAAAGCGGGCGCCGCTCGATCAAGAACGTCAAAGAGCAGGAAGTTTATTTCGGCGAAATTCCGCTGATGACGCCGAACGGAACTTTCATGGTCAACGGGACCGAGCGGGTTATCGTCTCGCAGCTCCATCGCTCGCCCGGCGTGTTCTTCGAGCACGACAAGGGCCGCACCCACACCAGCGGCAAGCTGCTGTTCTCGGCGCGGATCATTCCCTACCGCGGAAGCTGGATCGATTTCGAGTTCGACCCGCGCGATGTCCTGTACGTACGGATCGACCGGCGGCGCAAGTTCCCGGCCACCGTGCTCCTGCGCGCGCTCGGGATGACCACCGAGGACCTGCTCAATTACTACTACCAGAAGGACATCCTCACGCTCGAGGCAACCCGCTACTCGAAACAGTTCATCCCCGATCACCTGATCGGACAGCGGGTCAGCCGCGACGTTAAAGATCCCAAATCGGGCGACGTGCTCGCGCGCGAAGGGCGCAAGTTCAACAAGGCGACCGTCCGCGCAATGGAAAGCGCGAAGATCAACGACGTGCCGATCTCGCCCGACGAAGTCTTCGGCCGGGTCAGCGCCCACGACGTGGTCAATCCCGCCACCGGCGAAGTGATCGTCCAGACCAACGGGGAGCTGACCGAAGAGATCGTCGAAAAGCTCAAGGTCTCCGGTATCAAGAAGATCGAAGTTCTGTTCACCGACGAGCAGACCGGCGGAGGACCGCTGCGCCTGACCCTGGCGCAGGACAAGCTCGGCACGCCCGAAGAAGCGGTGATCGAAATCTACCGGCGGCTGCGTCCCGGTGATCCGCCGACCAAGGAAACCGCGACCACTTTTTTCAACAACCTGTTTTTCAACCCCGAACGCTATGACCTGTCGCGGGTCGGACGCTTAAAGCTCAATCACAAGCTCAAGATCGACATGCCGCTCGAGCAGGGCACGCTGCGCCGCGAGGATATTCTCGAGGTCGTGCGTTACCTGGTCGAACTTAAAAACGGCAACGGGCAGGTGGACGATATCGATCACCTCGGCAACCGGCGCGTGCGCGCGGTCGGCGAGCTGGTCGAGAACCAGTTCCGCATCGGACTGGTCCGGATGGAACGCGCGATCAAGGAACGGATGAGCCTGCAGGATATCGAGACCCTGATGCCGCAGGAGCTGGTCAACTACAAGCCGGCCAGCGCCGTGATCAAGGAGTTCTTCGGATCGTCGCAGCTCTCCCAGTTCATGGATCAGACCAATCCACTGTCCGAGATCGCGCACAAGCGGCGCCTTTCGGCGCTCGGACCCGGAGGACTTACCCGCGAACGCGCAGGCTTCGAGGTGCGCGACGTTCATCCGACCCATTACGGGCGGGTCTGCCCGATTGAAACGCCAGAAGGGCCGAATATCGGCCTTATCGCCGCGCTCTCGACCTACGCGCGCGTCAACGACTTCGGCTTTATCGAGACTCCGTACCGCGAAGTCGAGAACAGCCGCGTCACCGACCGGATCGTCTATCTCTCCGCGCTCGACGAGGAAGAGAAAACGATCGCGCAGGCCAACGCGCCGATCGACGCGCACGGCAAGTTCACCCAGGATATCGTTTCGGCGCGCGTGAGCGGCGAGTTCACCGTGGTTCGCGCCGAAGATGTGCAGTACATGGACGTGTCGCCCAACCAGCTCGTCTCGGTGGCGGCATCGCTCATTCCGTTTCTCGAAAACGACGACGCCAATCGCGCCCTGATGGGCTCGAACATGCAGCGCCAGGCGGTGCCCCTGCTCAAGACCGACGCGCCCCTGGTCGGCACCGGACTCGAAGGCACGGTGGGCCGCGACTCCGGCGTGACCGTGGTCGGCAAGCGCGACGGGGTGGTCGAAAGCGTCGATGCGGAACGGATCGTGGTGCGCGCCGACAAGCAGAGCAAGGATCTGCGCGACGCCGGCGTCGACATCTACAACCTGGTCAAGTACCAGCGCTCCAACCAGAACACCTGCATCAATCAGCGCCCGATCGTCGTCAAAGGTGAACGCGTCAAGGCCGGCGACGTGCTGGCCGACGGCCCTTCGACCGACATGGGCGAGTTGGCGCTCGGCCGCAACGTGTTGGTCGCGTTCATGCCGTGGGGCGGTTACAACTTCGAAGACTCGATCCTGATTTCCGAGCGCGTGGTCAAGGAAGATCTGTTCACCTCGGTGCATATCGAGGAATTCGAATGCGTCGCGCGCGACACCAAGCTCGGACCCGAAGAGATCACGCGCGACATTCCGAATGTCGGCGAAGAGGCGCTCAAAGATCTCGACACGTCGGGAATTATCCGGATCGGCGCCGAAGTGCGTCCGGGCGATATCCTGGTCGGAAAGATCACGCCCAAGGGCGAGACCCAGCTAAGCCCCGAAGAAAAGCTCCTGCGCGCGATTTTCGGCGAAAAAGCGGGCGAAGTGCGCGACACCAGCCTGCGCGTTCCGCCGGGCGTCGAAGGCACCGTAATTGACGGCCGTGTCTTCTCGCGCCGCGGCGTGGCCAAGGACGACCGCACCCAGGAGATCGAAACGCTGGAAGCCGAACGCCTCAAGCAGGATGAGCAGGAAGAGATCCGCATCATCCGGCAAGAGACGATCCGCAAGCTCAAGAAATCGCTGGTGGGCAAGAAGCTCGCCGCGCGCGTGATGTCCGACGACGCCGAAGAACGCCATCAGCTCCTGGCCAAGGGCGACACGCTCAGCGCCGAGCAGCTCGAAGAGCTGCCGCCGGCGCTCTGGGGACAGGTCCGCGTCGAGAACGAAACCGCGCAGGCCGAAGCCGTGCAGGCGATCGCCGCGATGAACGCCAACGTCGAGACCGTGCGGCATCATTACGGCACCAAGGTCGAGCGCCTCAAGGCGGGCGACGAACTCGCGCCGGGCGTGATCAAAATGATCAAGGTCTTCGTCGCGATCAAGCGCCGCCTGCAAGTCGGCGACAAGATGGCCGGACGCCACGGCAACAAGGGCGTGCTCTCGCGGATCCTGCCCGAAGAAGATATGCCGTCGCTGGCCGACGGAACTCCGGTCGATATCGTGCTCAATCCGCTCGGCGTGCCGTCGCGCATGAACGTCGGCCAGATTCTGGAGACACATCTCGGATGGGCCGCGCTCGAGCTCGGACGGCGGATCGAACGCGATCTGCGCGCCAGCGCGACCGTCGCGCAGCTCAAGCGCCATATCAAGGAAGCCTATCCCGACAAGGATACGGGAGTGTTTATCGACGAACTGGCCGATAGCGACGTGTACAAGTTCGCGGCCAAAGCCGCGGCCGGGGTCCACGTCGCCTCGCCGGTATTCGACGGCGCGCGCGAAGAGGAAATCTTCCAGATGCTGGCGCGGGCGGGATTGCCCGAGAGTGGACAGACCACGCTCTATGACGGACGCACCGGGCTTCCGTTCGAGCAGCCGGTCACGGTCGGCGTGATGTACATCATGAAGCTGCATCACCTGGTCGAGGACAAGATTCACGCGCGCTCGACCGGTCCCTACAGCCTGGTCACGCAGCAACCGCTCGGCGGCAAGGCGCAGTTCGGCGGCCAGCGGCTGGGCGAAATGGAGGTGTGGGCGCTCGAGGCCTACGGCGCCGCCTATACCTTGCAGGAGATGCTGACGGTCAAGTCGGACGATGTCGCCGGGCGCACGCGGATGTACGAGGCGATCGTCAAGGGCGAGAACACGCTGGAGCCGGGACTGCCGGAGTCGTTCAACGTCATGGTCAAGGAGCTGCAGTCGCT
>DATLTX010000273.1:0-10200 GCA_035533435.1 Binataceae bacterium (SeqCode) | reverse complement strand
AGGCTGTCGGTAAAGGTCAAGTTTTTGTCCGTCATCCTGAACGGAGGCTGCCGGAGTGAAGGATCTCCGCGAAGCGATTAGTGCGCAATGCCTTGGCGGTGCTGAAGAAAATCGCTCCGCGTAGATCCTTCGCCTGCGGCTGAGGATGACAACATCGCAGCGTCTGCGAGAAAATCGACGGTCTCGGTCAGGGAGAGAGAAGGTGAGGGTCGTTTTGTCTGGCGTCGCGCTGATGCGCGACCGAGCTTCATTTCTTATCTGAGACTGACCCTGAGCTAATCCATACGAATTGAACGCCGTCGCGCAAGCGGCGGCAGGAAGCTCCGCATGAAAAAGATCCTGATCCTCGGCGTCAACGGCTTCATCGGCCACCACCTGACCAAGCGCATTATCGAAACGACCGATTGGCAGGTCTTCGGCATGGACATGAGCACCAACCGCGTGAGCGAGTGGCTGGATCATTCGCGCTTCCATTTCTTCGAAGGCGACATCACCATCAACAAGGAGTGGATCGAGTATCACGTGCGCAAGTGCGACGTGATCCTCCCGCTTGTGGCTATCGCCACGCCGGCCACCTATGTGAAGGACCCGCTGCGCGTCTTCGAGCTGGATTTTGAAGCCAACCTGCCAATCGTGCGCCAAAGCGTAAAGCACAAGAAGCGCATCCTGTTCCCCTCGACCAGCGAAGTGTATGGCATGTGCCGCGACGACGAGTTCGACCCCGACGCGTCTGAGCTGATCTACGGCCCCATCAACAAGCCGCGCTGGATCTATGCCTGCTCGAAGCAATTGATGGACCGCGTCATCCACGCTTATGGGATGAGCGAGGGCCTCGATTACACCCTGTTCCGCCCCTTCAACTGGATCGGCGCCGGCCTCGATAACATCCACACCGCCAAGGAAGGTTCCAGCCGCGTCATTACGCAGTTCCTGGGTCATATCGTGCGCGGTGAACCGATCAAGCTCGTCGACGGCGGTCAGCAGAAGCGCGCCTTCACCTATGTGGGCGATGGCATTGCCGCGCTGATGCGCATTATCGAGAACCCCGAGGGTCGCGCGACGCGGCAGATCTACAATATAGGCAACCCGGTCAACAATTTTTCGATCCGCGAACTGGCCGAGATGATGCTGGCGCTGGCCGCCGAATACGACGAATACCGCCACAACGCCAAGAAGGTGGAACTGATCACGATCACTTCGGAGGCTTATTACGGCAGCGGCTACCAGGACGTGCAGAACCGCGTGCCGAAGATCGACAACACCATGGCCGATCTGAACTGGGCACCGACGGTTTCCATGCCGGACGCGCTTCGGCACATCTTCGACGCCTATCGCGACCACGTCGCGGACGCGCGCGATCTGGTGAACTGAGCCGATGTAGGTCGGGATTTATCTCGGCAATCTTCATTTAGGCTTAGAGTTTGTAATTTTTTGAAAACCTGCCGGCAGAGGAACAATCGATCCGTCGAATTCCTCAGGCGCGGTCTTTTTATGTCATTCCCGCGCGTGTCTGGCGCGCGAGGAATCCCGGTTTCTGGTTGGGTGGCCGATACGCTGGAGTAGGGATTCCTCGCGCGCAGCCGCCACACGCGCGGGAATGACAAAGGTGGTTTGAGTGCTTGAGGAATTTGACTGACCGAGTGCTCCTCCGCAGCCAAGTTTTCAATATATTCACAAACTCTCAGGACAGGCTCCATGAAGGATCTCCGCGATGCGATTAGTGCGGAAGGCCTAGGCTGGTTGCACAAATCGCTTCGCGGAGATCCTTCGCATGCGGCTCAGGATGACAACAACCGATCGTTTGAGAGAAAATCGACAGCCTCTTTCAGGGCGAGGTAAAAGCAGGCGGGCCAATCAATCCCACGGCGAGTGCGGTTTCATCCTGAGCGCCTGCGCTACCGCGGGATGCGCCACGTATCCGTCGTAAGTATTGAGCCCGTGCCGGATCGCCTTATTCGTCCGTCCCGCCTCGAGCAGTCCGCGATCCGCGATATCGAGCGCATAAGTCAGCGTCGCGTTGGTCAGCGCGTACGTGGACGTATGCGGCACCATCGCGGGCATATTCGTCACGCAGTAGTGCACCACGGCGCTCTTGATGAAGGTAGGTTTGCCGTGTGTGGTCGGACGCGAAGTCTCCGAGACGCCGCCTTGATCGATAGACAAATCGACAATCGCGGCGCCCGGCTTCATCCTGGCGACCATCGCCGCCGAGAGCAGCCGCGGAGTGCGCGCCCCCGGGACCAGCACCGCGCCGATCACAAGATCGGCCTGGCGGACTTCCTCTTCGAGTGTCGCGCGATTCGACATCACAGTCGTCGCATGGCCGGCCAGCAGATCGCTCAGATAGCGCAGGCGCGAAGGATTCACATCCAGGATCGTTACCTCAGCGCCGATTCCCGCCGCGACCCGGCACGCGTTGAAACCCGCGATTCCTCCGCCCAGCACGACGATCTTGCCCGGCCGGACTCCGGGCGCGCCGCTCAGCAGTACGCCGCGGCCGCCGTTGCGCGATTGCAGGCACCACGATCCGCACTGGATCGCGAGGCGTCCCGCGACCTCGCTCATCGGCGCCAGCAGCGGCAAGCTTCCGTCCTCGAGCTGGACCGTCTCGTAACCGAGCCCGGCCACCCGCCGCGAGAGCATCGCATTGGCCAGCCGCCGGTCGGGTGCGAGGTGCAGATAGGTGAACAGGATCTGGCCCGCGCGCATATGCGGGAACTCGACGGGTTGCGGCTCCTTGACCTTGAGCACCAGGTCGGCGCGCGCCCATACTTGCGCGGCCCTGTTAACGATCGCGGCGCCCGCGGCTCGATAATCGCGATCGCTGAAGCCGCTGCCGATTCCCGCGCCGCTCTGCACCGCGACGCGATGCCCATGAGTGCGGAATGCGGCGGCTCCCGCCGGAGTCAGCGATACGCGCCGTTCGTCAGGTTTGATCTCGGTCGGAACTCCGATCATCATCAAGGCTTCTCCTTGCGCGCTAGGTTGCCGGCCGCGAGGCCCGCAACTGATGATGTTACACGAACCGTGGCGCCCGAGCGCCGGAGGTGCGAAAGCTTTTGCGCCGGTCTGAGCGGCATCATCGTTCGGCAGTCAAGAGTTGCGCAAGGCTGAAAGCCGCGATCGCGATCAGTTCGGAACTTGACAAGATGAATCGCGCCGCGCTTGATGAACTTAAGGGATCGCGCAATCCAGCGGATCGAAAATCCGCGGCGGTGCGCGCGAAGAATCCCGGATGCGGGGAGGAGTCATGGAGATCCCACAGGGACTCAAATTTTCAAAAGAGCACGAATGGGTCACGACTGAAGACTCCGTCGCGACCGTTGGCATTACCGATCACGCGCAGGATCAACTGGGCGAAATCGTTTATATCGAACTTCCAGCGGTCGGCGAGAAAATCAGCAAGGACGATCCGTTCGGCGTTGTCGAGTCGGTCAAGGCGGTCTCGGACATCTACGCGCCGGTCAGCGGCACGGTGATCGAGGTCAACGAAGATTTGCCCGACACGCCCGAAGTCGTCAACGAAGATCCTTACGGGGACGGATGGCTCATCAAGGTGCGGATGAACGATCCGTCCGACCTCGAGGATCTGATGGACGCGGACGAGTACGCCGAGATGGTCGCGCGCGAAAAGGAATAGCGCTTACGTGCGCGCTGGCGGAGCGGCGGGCAACGCCGAGGCGGCAGCCTTGGCGACCGAGATCCTGAGCGTCGCCGTCCGCCGCGGCGGATCGATAAAGACCATCAGGAACGGCGCCGAGTGCGTCGCGGCCAGCGAAAAATTCTTTTGTGGATCGAGCCGCTGGAGGAACTCGATTTCCCGCGGCGTCATTTCGCCGACCATCTTTTCCGACAGGCCGTTGCCGCAGTATGACGCCTGGCCGGCAACCTGCCGCTGCGCGCCGTCGAGCAGATCCACCGCGATGAGGATGTCGTGAAGCGGATCGTTGCCGACGTTTTCCGCCGTGCCGCTCACCACCAGCGCGGTGGCTCCGCCCTTGATCGGCACGTATTGCGCGCGCACCTGGTGCAATGCAACCAGCGTTGCGGGAACGATAGGACGCGTGAAGCGCGCGCCGAAACCAGGGATTCCGCTCATCATCCGCGCGCTCGCGATTGGCTCACCGCAGATCACCATGCTGGCCAGGCCGAAGCCGGCCGCGACCAGAAAGAAAACCGCGATAAACCATCCCGAGGAATGTGTCGCCCCGCGCGATTCGATATACGCCACGTCGTCGGAAAGACGCTCCGAAACATGGCCGCGCTCGGCGGGGTCGCCGCGTGCGCCGCTCGCGGCGGCGGCGGCGAATCGAGGCTGGGCGAACCGCGATTCATCAGGGTCGGAGCGCGGCGACGGACGCGGCGGATCGGCGCGCACGATCGCGATCGGGGTGGGCCGCGCCGACATCGCGATGGTCGCGAACTCGGCCGGCGGCTCGCCCACCTGCCAATCGTCGTCATTCTCAACCCGCGCCGGCCCATCAGGCAGGTCTTCCGGATCGGCGGGCGTGCCCTCGTCGCTAAAATCGAAGGTGAGATTCTCGCCCGTGTCCGGCTCCGCGGACTCGCGCGAGAACGGGCGGCTCATCAAGTCATCGGTCGAAGGCTTCGCCGCTTCGGATTCGTCCGCCTGGGCCTCGTGCGCGGGCGCTATCGGTTCTCGCAATGGCTCCGGCTCGGGCTTGGGAGGCTCGGGAGCGACTTGCTGCCTTTCGATGCGGTTCGGGCGCGGCGCGGCGCTCGAAATGTCGCGCACCGCAGCCTTTTTGGGCGGCGCCGGGGCGGGGTCGGCATTGAAAACATGACCGCATCGCGAGCACTTGAAGGTCGGGGTCTCGTCGGGGAGCACGCGCTCGTCGATTCGATACCGCGTATGACAGCTAGTGCATTGAATCTCGATCATCACCGCACCTCACAACCTTGGACAAAAATTAGCATACCGAGGCGGCGAGCGCACGATAGCGTTTCGGCGAGTGCGGGGCGCCCGCGATGCGCATAGCCATTCTGGCTCGCCGCTTTGACCCAGCAGGCGGCGGCACTGAGCGCGACCTGATGGTGACTGCCGCAATGCTGGCGCGCGCGGGACAGCAGATCACCGTCTATGCCGACGAGATTCGCGCGTCTGCTCCGGGGATGGACGTTCGCCGGGTGGGACTCCCGGCGCTGCCGCGCGCGCTTGCGCTTGCGCGGTTTGCTTATGCGGCGCCAACGGTAGCGCGGCGCGACGGCGCCGAATTGGTGCTTAGTTTCGCGCGAACGATTGGCGCCGATATCCTGCGCTCCGGCGGCGGCGCGCATGTATCTTATCTGCGCGCGGCCCGGTTGTGGCGCGGAACCGCGGGCGCGCTTGCGATGCGCCTGACGCCGTATCATCGCGTGCAGATGCTCGTCGAGCGGCTGGGCTTCAAGTCGCGCAAACTCAAGCGCGTGATTGCGGTCTCGAACATGGTCCGCGACGATCTGGCGCGGACCTTCGGCCTTGCGCCGAAGCGAATCGCGACGCTCTACAATGGCGTCGATCATGACCGCTTCAAGCCGGCGCCAAGTCCCGCGATGCGCGCCGAGGTTCGGATGCGCTACGGAATTCCGGGCTCGGCCGTGCTGATCGCGTTCGTCGGCAACGGTTTTGCGCGCAAAGGTCTCGGCGCGCTGCTCGAGGCAACCTCGGTCGTGACCGATAATCCTTACCTGATAGTGGTCGGAAACGATCGCGCCCGAGACTCATACGAGCGGCGCGCGCAGAAATTGAAGATAGCGGACCGGGTGATTTTTGCCGGCGCGCAGCCCGACGCCGAACGATTCCTTCAGGCCGCCGACGCGCTTGGGTTCCCTTCGCTATTCGAACCCTTCGGCAACGTCGCGCTCGAGGCGATGGCGTGCGGAATTCCGGCTCTCACCAGCGCGGCGTGCGGCGTTGCGGAGCTGATGCCGCCCGAGCTGCAACCAGCCGTCGTGCGCAATCCGGCGGATTCGGATGAAGTCACGATCCGGCTGGGCGTGATGCTCGCCGCGCGCGAGGCTCTGGCTCCAATCGCACTCGCGGCCGCGCGGCAGTTCACCTGGGAGCGGCACGAGCGCGAGTTGATCGCGATAATTGAATCGGTCGCGCCCGAGTTGTAATTCCGCGTCAGCCCGCAAGCCCGTCGAACATTCCGCGCGCAACCGCGGCGCGGCGTTCCTCGCGCGCGATTCGTCCGAGCGGCGCGCCCATGGCCCGCGCGATTCTGAGCCGCGCCCATGCCACGGCATTTTTCATGATCACCTCGAACGCGGAATGCTCTTCGTGCAGCATCCGGCAGCGCCCGCGCTCGCGCGCCACCCGGATGAAGCGCTCGCGGTCGGCGCGGGCGGGATCGACCTCGTGATAGACGATCGCATCGGGAGCGTAGCCGATTTTGTAGCCCGCCCGTTTCAGGCGCGCCGACATCTCGGTTTCCTCCTCGTGGCCTCCCGCTCCTGGCCCGAGCCGCTCGTCAAAGGGGCCGACGCGGGCAATAGCGTCGGCGCGAAAGGCCATGTTGGCGCCGATCACGCCGCGCACCTCGATTGCCTTGTCGCCGCGCTCGAAGATTGGCAGGTCCAGGTACACCCATCGCGCGCCGGCTACCTTGATTGGATCTTCCGCTGGGGCAACCCGTCCCGCCATCGCGGCAAACTCCGGATGCGCCGCGAAAAATTCCTCGACCGCGTCGAGGTAGCGATCGCCGGCGGCCAAATCGTCGTCGAGGAAGACCAGGATCGCGCCTGAGGCCGCGGCGATCGCGCGATTCTGGATTCGGCATTTGCCCGCGCGCGGCTCATGCAAATGCCGCAGCGGCGGCAAATCGGCGGGCAGTATGGCGGGCGCGGCCGTGCCGTTTTCGGCAAGGATAATCTCGCGCTCGCCGGAGCGCAGTTGCGGCGCCAGGCACCGGAGCAGCCGCGCGATCGATTCCGGGCGGTTGTGCGTCGCGATGATAACCGACAGGTTCATCGCCGCCGGATGGCTCAGGACGCGGCCGCGGCGGCTGCGCCCGCCTTGCGAAACCGCATGATGATATTTTCGTCCATCAGGCAGCTCGCGCTGGTCATGAAGCGGAAAATCTGGCGGTTGATTCTGCGTTGCGCCGGATCCTTCACCCCGCGCAGATAGAGCATCCACGAGGCTCCCGCGATGAACGGGTACAGGATCGGCGCCATCAGCTTCGCCTTCAGCTTGCGGCGGCTCTTGCCGAGCGCGTCCATCTCAAGGCCGTACCCGTGCGCCATCCAGTGAAAGTCGTTCAGGCCCATCACGTGCCAGTTGCGGCCGTCCTCGACGCGGTAGCGATAGGGCAGGGGAGCGCGGCGTCCCTTGTAGTATCCGGTCAGCAGGTAATGAATTCGCGAGGTGACGTTGAGGCGGTTCGGTGTAGTCAGGATCGCCGTGCCGCCCGGCTTGAGGAGGCGTGCGACCTCGCGCAGTGCGTGCGGGATATCGGGAAGATGCTCGATCACCTCGAGCATCAGGACCAGGTCGAACTCGGCGTCGCGAAAGGGAAGATCGGCGTTGAGATCGGCCGCCACCCAGCCGGGCCGCGAGGTGCGCCGCTCGGTTGCGACGACGCTCCATCCGCGCTTGGCCAGCATTCCGGTCGAAAGCCCGTCGCCGGCGCTGATATCGAGCGCGCGGCCGCCGCTTTGGGGTGCGGGCGCAAGATCGATCGCGCCGTTTACTCGCTCACTCATCGCGACTTACGATTGTGTGGCACGCGGGCGCGCGCCACAAGCGGCTCGATTCGATTATCGGCGGCTTGAATTGGAACCCGCCGCCGGATAAATCGTATAAGCTCACCCACGCGCGCGAGAGTGGCGGAACGGCAGACGCGCAAGGCTCAGGACCTTGTGGAGGCAACTTCGTGGGGGTTCAAGTCCCCCCTCTCGCACCATCCGCGGCCCGCCGATCGTCAATAGGGCGAAGGCTGGGTGTCGCTTTCCTTGTTCCCAGAGGTCTCCGGGCCGTGGCACTTGGCGACATCGCCGATACTGGCGCCCAAGGCCGATGCGATCTCGGCGTCAGAGCGTCCCGATTCGGATTGCAGCTTGACGACGTTGCAATCAACGTGATCGGTCGAAAGCGAGCTGCATCCACCAAGCGCACCCGCCATCATGAGCGAACCCAACGCCGCGGCCACTGCGATTTTCCGGCTGATTCCAAGCATGAAAATTCTCTCCTCCTCCGAACTCGAGGGCCCACCCCATTTTGGGCCATGCGCACCATATTACCAAGCGGCCTGATTTGACAAGCGCACCCGCGCCGCGCGGCTTGAGGCGTATCCGCCGCGCCAATATGATTCCACAACATGAACTCGCACGGGGGCGCGGCGCGCCCGCTTTGCCGCTTAAGGCCGCGCGCGTCTGGAAGGTGAATTTGGAACTCGGAAAAACCTACGAACCCAAAGCCGCTGAGGAACGATGGTTCCAGCAGTGGATTGACTTGGGCTATTTCAAGGCCGACCCCGCGCGCCCCGGCCCGGTGTTCTCGATCGTCATCCCGCCGCCGAACGTCACCGGCCAGCTTCATCTCGGCCACGCCCTGAACGCGACCCTCCACGACATCATCGTGCGCACGCGCCGGATGCAGGGTTACAACACGCTGTGGCTGCCGGGAACCGATCACGCCGGGATCGCGACCCAGAACGCGGTGGAAAAGACGATCGCGAAAGAAGGCAGGAATCGCCATCAGATGGGGCGCGACGCGTTCCTCGATCGCGTCTGGCAATGGCGCGAGGAATACGGCGACCGGATCCTGATGCAGCTGCGGCGCATCGGCGCGTCGTGCGACTGGAGCCGCGAGCGCTTCACCCTCGACGCGGGTCTCTCGCATGCGGTCAACACGGTTTTTGTCGATCTGCACGAGCGCGGACTCATCTATCGCGACCGCAGGCTCATCAACTGGTGTCCGCGCTGCGAAACCGCGCTGTCCGATCTCGAGGTCGATCACAAGGACGCAAAGTCGAGCCTCTGGTACATCCGCTATCCCTTCGCCGACGGCGCCGGTTCGATCACCGTCGCGACCACGCGGCCCGAGACGATGCTGGGTGACACCGCGGTGGCGGTGAATCCCTCTGACGCGCGCTATACGGCGCTCGTGGGCCGCGCGCTCAGGCTTCCGCTCATGAACCGCGAGATCAAGATCGTCGCCGATGCCGCCGTCGATCCGGAATTCGGCACCGGCGCGGTCAAGATTACGCCCGCGCACGATCTCAACGACTTCGAGCTCGGCCGGCGGCATAATCTCGAGCAAATCTCCGTGATGGATTCGCGCGCGCGGATGAACGACAACGCCGGCGTCTATCAGGGACTCGAGCGCGATGCGGCGCGCGCGCAAATCGTCGCCGACCTCGAAGCGCAGGGGTTCATCGAGAAAATCGAGCCGCACACGCACTCGGTCGGCGTGTGCTCGCGATGCGATACCGTCGTCGAGCCGATGCTCTCCGAGCAGTGGTTCGTGCGCGTGCGCGAGATGGCGCAGCGCGCGATGGACGCGGTCAAGCGCGGCGACACCACCTTCTATCCGAAATTCTGGGAGAACACGTTTTTCAACTGGATGGAAAACGCGTACGACTGGTGCATCTCGCGTCAGCTATGGTGGGGGCATCGGATTCCCGCCTATCGATGCGACCGATGCAACCATTTCACCGTCGCGGCCGAGCGCCCGCCCAAGTGCGAAGAATGCGGCGGCACCGATCTCATTCAGGATGAAGACGTGCTCGATACCTGGTTCAGCTCGGGGCTGTGGCCGTTCTCGACGCTTGGATGGCCCGACGACACTCCCGAACTGGCCAAATATTATCCGACCAGCTTGCTCATCACTGGCTTCGACATAATTTTCTTCTGGGTCGCGCGGATGATGATGCTCGGGCTCGAGATGACGGACAAGGTGCCGTTTCGCGACGTGTACATCACACCGCTGGTGCGTGACCAGTACGGCAAGAAGATGACCAAGTCGAAGGGCAACGTCGTTGACCCGCTCGAGCTGATGGACCAGTACGGCACCGACGCGGTGCGGCTGACGCTGGCGCAACTCGCGGCGCAGGGCCGCGACGTTATTCTCTCGCATGATCGATTCGCAGCCGCGCGCGCTTTCGCAAACAAACTCTGGAACGCCGCGCGCTTCGTGATGATGAACCTCGAAGGCGCTCCGCAACCGCTTCCAGAGCCGTCACGAGAGAAGCTCGA
>DATLTX010000272.1:0-6285 GCA_035533435.1 Binataceae bacterium (SeqCode) | reverse complement strand
ATCTGCGGCGAGCCGGGCGACTGGACGGCCGCGAATATCGCGCAGAGCAGGCTCGCGGAAATTCGCGCGCAGGTCGGCGCGGCCGACCGCGTCATCATGGGACTCTCCGGCGGAGTCGATTCGTCGGTCGCCGCCGCGCTGATTTACCGCGCGATCGGCGATCGCCTGGTGAGCGTGTTCGTCGACACCGGGCTTTTGCGCGCGGGCGAGCGCGAGCGGATGGAAAATGTTTTCGCCCGCCAGCTCGGACTCGAGCTCAAGGTGGTCGATGCGTCCGAAGTATTTCTCGGGCGGCTTGCGGGCGTGCTCGATCCCGAGCAGAAGCGCCGCATCATCGGCCATACCTTTATCGAGGTGTTTGAGAAAGAGGCGGGTGCGATCGGCGGCGCAAGATTTCTCGGCCAGGGCACGCTCTATCCCGACGTGATTGAATCGGTCTCGTTCAAGGGTCCCTCCGCCGTCATCAAGAGCCATCACAACGTCGGCGGATTGCCCGAAGCGATGAAGCTCGAGCTGGTCGAGCCGCTGCGCCTGCTGTTCAAAGATGAAGTGCGCGAAGTCGGCCGCGAGCTTGGCCTCGCGCCCGAGATCGTCGATCGCGAGCCATTTCCAGGTCCGGGATTGGCGGTACGGATCGTCGGCGACGTCACGCGCGAGCGGCTCGATCTGCTGCGCCGCGCCGACGCGATCGTGATGGAGGAGACCGCCGCCGCGGGCCTGAACACGCGGCTGTGGCAAGGCTTCGCCGTGCTGCTGCCGCTCAAGACCGTGGGCGTGATGGGCGACGGACGCACGTACGAAAGCGTGATCGCGATTCGCGCGGTCGAGTCGCTCGACGGCATGACGGCGGATTGGGCGCGGCTCGATCCCGAATTCCTGGCGCGGCTCTCGTCGCGAATCACCAACGAGACGCGCGGCGTCAATCGCGTCGTTTACGACATCACCTCGAAACCGCCCGCCACGATCGAATGGGAGTAGCTTGTGACTGTTCGCACCCGTTTCGCGCCGAGCCCGACGGGCTCGCTGCACATCGGTAACGTCCGTTCGGGACTGTTCGCGTATTTGTACGCACGGCATAGCGGCGGACAATTCATCCTGCGGATTGACGACACGGATCGCGAGCGCTCGACCAAGGAATCGCTCGACGAAATTCTAACCGACATTAGATGGCTCGGTCTCGAATGGGATGAGGGGCCGCCGGACCCTCGCTACTTCGAATCGAATCGGACCGAGCGCTATCGCGATTCGGCGCGCCAGTTGTTGCGCGAGCGCAAGGCTTATCCGTGCTATTGCACGCCGGCGGAGCTTGACGCCAAGCGCAAGGCCGCGGAGAAAGCGCATCGCAAGCCGGCGTACGATCGCAAATGCCGCGGCCTGGATTTCCTGCCGGATTTGGAATTGCCGGACCGCGGGGCCGGCCGCAACTATACGATTCGCTTCGCGACGCCGCTTGCGGGCGAGACGGTGCTTGACGATCTGGTGCGCGGGCGCACGGTGTTCGAGAACACGGAACTCGACGATTTGATTATTTTTCGGTCCGACGGCGCTCCGACCTACAACTTCGCGACGGTGATCGACGAGGCTGATTTCAAAATCACCCATGTCGTGCGCGGCGACGATCATGTGCCGAACACGCCGCGGCAGATCCAGATCGCGCTCGCCTTGGGATTCACGCCGCCGGCGTTCGCGCATCTGCCGATGGTCACCGGGCCGGACGGCGCTCCGCTCTCGAAGCGCCACGCGGCGACGTCGGTGCGGGCGTACCGCGAAGCCGGATTTTTTCCCGAAGCGCTGGTGAATTACCTGGCGCGGCTTGGATGGTCGCATGGCGACCAGGAGATTTTCTCGAAGAATGAGCTGATCGAGTATTTCGATTTTGCCGCGTGCGGAAAATCTCCGGGCGTGTTCAACACCGACAAGCTCCTGTGGCTGAATTTCCACTATCTCAAGGCGCGGCCCGTCGCGCAGTTGGCGCGCGAGGTCAAGCCATTCATCGCGCTGCGCGGAATCACGATTCCCGGCGACGATGCGTGGCTCGAGCGGATGGTCGCGACCCTGCGCGAGCGCGCGAAGACTCTCGTCGAGCTGGTCGATTTCGCGAGCTTCTATTTGAACGAGAAGATTGAGATCGATCCGAAGGCCTCCGCCAAGTTCTTGAAGCTCGAAATTGCCGAGCCGCTGACGGTACTCGCCAATGAACTTGACGCGATGGAGGGCGATTTCGGCGAGCAGGCGGTGCAGACGGTTTTCGAGGGCGTGCTCGTGAAATTTGGATTGAAGCTCGGCCAGCTTGCGCAGCCAGTGCGCGTCGCGATTACCGGCGGCACGGTGAGTCCCGGCATCTATGAGGTAATCGGCGTGCTCGGCAGGAAACGCACCGTCGAGCGCCTGCGCGCGGCAGCCGCGGCGATCCCGACCGCTCCTGCCTGAGAGTTTGTGATTTTTTGAAAACCTGGAAGCAGAGGAACAATCGGTCCGTCAAATTCCTCAGGCACTCAAGCCATTTATGTCATTCCCGCGCGTGGCTGCCGCGCGAGAAATCCCGGACGCTCATGCACTCACCCGCGCGGTGCAAAAGAGGCTGAGGGAGCAGCACGGGATTTCTCGCGCGGGACTGACCGCTGGAGAGCGCGGCCTCGGGAGAATGCGAATGTCGGCGCGTGGAAGACCGGCGCAGTTAAACTGACCCACTGCCGACCGAGGCCATCGCTCGACCCGCAGCCGCGCGCGGAGTAGCTTTAATCTGTTATGAGCATACTCATTCCATATGTGGTCGAGCAGACCGGCCGCGGTGAGCGTTCCTCCGATATTTATTCGCGCTTGCTGAAGGACCGGATCGTTTTTCTGGGCGGACAAGTCACCGACGACGTCGCGAACCTGGTGACCGCGCAGCTTTTGTTTCTCGAATCCGAAGATCCCGAGCGCGAGATTAATATGTACATCAATTCGCCCGGCGGATCGGTCACGGCCGGCCTGGCGATCTACGACACGATGCAATTCGTGAAGCCTCCGGTGTCCACGCTCTGCGTGGGGCAGGCCGCGAGCATGGGCTCGTTGCTGCTGACTGCGGGAGCCAAGGGCAAGCGCTACGCGCTGCCGCACAGCAGGATTCTGATTCATCAGCCGTCCGGCGGTTTCGAGGGGCAAGCCGCCGATATCGAGATTCAGGCGCGGGAGACGGTGCGAATCCGCGATCTGCTCAACGAGATTCTGGCCAAGCACACCGGCCAGCAGGTCAAGAAGATCGAGAAAGACACCGACCGCGACAACTTCATGTCGGCGGCGGAAGCGGTCGCGTACGGGCTTATCGATGAAGTGATCGCGGGGCGCAACACCAAGATCGCCCCGGTTTGAGCCGCGTCCCGTCAGGTGCGAGAGGGAGTGCTCCGATGGCGGAAAGGATGAAATGCGCGAAGTGCGGCGCCGAAGTCGCAACACCGAAGCATTGCAAGCGCCCGATGCATCTCGAAAAAGTTGCCGGCGCCGAGAAGCTGGTCTGCTGGATGGGCGCGGACTGCGGCACCGCCGACGTTCCGGCTCATTGCGGCGTCCCGATGATCGAAGCCCGCGCCTGAGCGGCGCATCGTTCGCAAGCTAGAGCAGCGGGCCGTCGCTGCCCAGCATGTCGCGGCGGATCAGCTTTATCGGAATAGCGCCTTCGCGCAGAAAAGCGTCGTGGAACCGGCCGAGGTCGAACGCGGCTCCCTGTTTTGCGCGCACGTCCGCACGCAACTTCATGATCATCATCTTGCCGAGCTGATAGCGCAGATAGCCAGGGTCGCCGGTCCCGCGCAGCGCCTCGACGCGCGCATTGTGCGGAGTCTGGTAGGCGTTGCGCTCGAAGAACTCCTGCGCCTGCGCGACCGTCATCGCGCGCGTATGCATCCTGATCCCGACCAGGTACCGGCACGCGCGCATCAGCGCCATCTGCTCCTCGGCGACGCGATAGGCGGGCTCGCCGCGATGCAGTCCCTCGTCGAGCATCATCTGCTCGCAGTACAGCGCCCATCCTTCGGTGTTCGCGCCCGAGGAATAAAGAGTGCGCACGCGGTCGGGGTTCAAGCGGTTGTTCAAAAATTGAACGTAGCGGCCGGGGAACACCTCGTGGATTGAGGTGTCTGAAATCGTCGTCGGGGCGAAGAAAGCGAGCAACTGCGCTTGCTGCTTTTCGGGCCACGACGGGTCGGGCAGCGTCACGTAAAAATACGACTCGGTGGATTTTTCGAGCGGCCCGACCGTGTCCATCGAGGCAAACGTTGTCGCGCGCATGAACGGCGGCGTCTCGGCCACGATCGGCATCACGGTGGACGGAATCGTCGCGATGCGATTGGTGATCACGAATGCGCGCAGAGCCGCGAGGCCCGCGCTGACTTCGGGAATCACACGGTCCGCGGCGGGATGCGTCTGGGCCAGGCGTGCGGCGACGGCGGCCGGGGCAGCTTGGGGATCGACCTCGGCGGCGCTCTTGCGGAACTCATCCTGCAGGCGCGCGAGTTCGCGCATTCCCGCGGCCTCGATTCGATCGAGCGGAATATCAACCATGTCGTCGTCGGCCAGCATCCGCTGGTACGCGCCGGCGCCGATCGCGTACGCGCCGGTCGCCTTGGGCCGGAGCTGCTTCTGAAGCCAATCGCGATAGTCCTTGATCGCGGCGGCGAGATTCGCGTTGGCGCCTGCAAATGCGCGCTTGGCGGGACCGTCGGGAACCGCGGCGAATGCGGAGGGAAGATCCTTCTCGAAGAAGCCGATCGTCGCGGGTATCTGCTCGAGCGCAATATCGATCGTGACCGGCGCGGTCAGGGCAGGGGCCAGATTGCTCCGCGCCGCTTTCAGATTACCCAGCGCCGCGGTCTCGCGCGCGGTGACCGAATTCATGCGAACGGCAAGCGGTGCGAAGTTGCGCTTGATGAGCTGGTCGATCGCGGAAGTGGGCAGATACATATCGGGCTCGCGCGCGTAGTCGCGCAGTGCGTCGATGCGCAAGAGCTCGCCGTCGCACTGTGCTTCAAGGAACTCGCGGTCGGCTTCGTTCGCGGGCGACATCTCGCGGGAATTGAATTGTCCGAAGCGGGTCTTCCACTTGCGCGCGTGCCGCGACTCGGCGGCGATCGCCGAGGCCGACAAATCTTCGATGCGGCTATCGAAACGATGGTCGCCGGCCCAGGTCGCGTTCTCCGGGAACAGGCGAAACTCGGACTCGATAAATTGGTCAACCGCTTTGCGGAATCCCAGGTCGCCTGCCAGCACGAATCCGGGCGCCGCCGCGCCGTGCGCATGCGCGCGCGGTGCGAATGCGCCGGCGCTTAGCGCGCTTGCGATTGCGAAAGCGGTCAACAGGGGGATCGCGGTAGAATATTTCACCATGATGGTCTCGCTTCCGCTTACTCCACGATCGCGCGCCGAGTGTCAACCCGCACAACCCTCGACGCGCCCAGCGGCAGGTCTCAGACCGAGGTCGCCACGCGATGCGATTAGCGCATCTGCAACATCGCGATGCAGCCAGTCTGTAGCGCAGTAGTAGCGATGACACATCGGGCACGTGCGGATCGGCGTTAGATGAGCCTATGGTGCATGATCTTCGCTGATCTGCACACAGATCTTGTTGGCGCGCGGATTGCTTACAATATCGCATGCCAACGGCGGCCACGCCGGTCGGGCAATGCGCTGACTCACCTCCGCCTGTGACGCGGAGCGATCGCCTCGCTCCGCGTCGCGGGCTCTCACCGCTTGCGAAGACTTTCATCACAGGCGGCAGCCGCTGAAACTCCCGGCGACGCCGATATGGCGCCGGTCGCGGCGATCCCGCGTTGACATGGACTTGGCACACGGGTTTCGCCAGACTCAAGACTAGGATAGTGCCGCGCACGCGCGATCTTCGGTCGTGCCGGGCGGCGTTCAGCGGAGGAGATAATGCGGATTTGTGATATGCGCGGCGCCCGCCGCTTGCGCCGCGAGCGCGGCTTGAAGCTACTGGCCGCGACCGTTGGCCTGATTGCGATCGTATGCGCGGGCGCTTCGCCAGTATTGGCGGCGCAGTCGCTGTGGGTTGCCAACAATGATTCCTTGAACATCGAGCAATTCAATCAGCAGCAACTCAAGGATTCCGATATCGCGCATCCCAGCCTGATCGGAACCTCGGCCAAGCCGCTCGGAATCGCATTCGATCGCAAGGGCAATCTGTGGACCACGGTCGGCCTCTTGCAGGTGCAGGAGTTCACCGCCAAGCAGCTCCGGAGCGCGGGGAAGAGTTCCAGTCCGACGCCGGCCGCCGTGATTACCAGCGCA
>DATLTX010000271.1:0-5190 GCA_035533435.1 Binataceae bacterium (SeqCode) | reverse complement strand
GCGCGCGCCATCAGCACCTGGTTCGAAACCATCGCCATTTCCGCGCGGACCTGGCGTTTGCTGTGCGCGGCGAAACCCGCCGTCAGGGCGGTGTTGAACAGCGAAGCCTCCGAGCCGGCCAGCGCCGGCGCCATCTCGGGCGGCAGCAGGTCGCGCTCGTCGAGCAGGTCGGCGCGAGTCGGCTTTTCGTATTGCTCGCGAATCTTCAGAAATTCGGCCGGATTGATATAGGCGAATACGTCTTGCGCCTCGTAGTAATCCGGAAAGCCGCGGTCGGCGAGCCGCGCGCTGCGGAACTGGTAGGCTTCTTCCTCGAGTTCGGCTTCGACGCCCCAGTAAATATCCTCCATCACGGCGGCGTAATAGTTGTAGTCGCGCTCGAAGGCTTCTTCGATAAAATCGGAAATGTGCTGCGTGATCGCGTCATTGCGGATGAACTCGATCAGGTAGTGCTCGTCGAACTGGACATAGCGGTTGAACGGCGGATCCTCGGCCGCGTTCGGATCGTCGAGGCGATGCACCTTCACGTATCCGCGCAGCAATAGCGCCACCATCTCGAGGTCGAGTTTCATCAGCCCGTCGGCAAGGCGGCGGCGTCCCGCCTCGGACAGCGCCTCGATCCACTCGCGCATCCGCGCGAAATTCGGGCGGTCCTTGCTCCAGCAATCCAGGTCGAAGAGCGATTGCACTTGTTCGGGCAGCGCGAGGCTCAGCAGGTCGCCCGCGTCGGCGGAGCCGATTTCCTTGAGCGTGTAGAAGAGCGTTTCGGGCGAAAACGATTGGACCAATCGCTCGGCCTCGGGCGCCGAAAGTATCAGATCGCGCTTGGTGCGCGCGGGCAGCCCGTACAGGAATTCGAGCTTTTCCTGAAACGGCAGACCCAGAAAATCCGATTGTGACTTGTTCTGCATAGCGATCGCGCGCGGCGATATGGCGATCGTGCGCGTGGCGATCTGACCGGCAAAATACTCTGCGGCTCGATCCTCAAGCAATCCACCCCGCCCGGCGCGCGCCGCATGCGAATCTGCTATACTCGCTTCGTTTGCAAGCTGGTCCCCCACGCCGCCGAGCCGCGCGAATCCAGAAATCCCATCACCGATGCCCTCCCGATCAGGACGCCGAATCGCGCTAACGATCGCCGGCAGCGATCCGGGCGGCGGCGCGGGAATTCAGGCCGACCTCAAAGTTTTCGCGGCGCATGGCGTCTATGGATACTCGGCGCTGACTGCCGTGATTGCGCAGAATAGTTCCTCGGTCGAGCGCGTGCATGCGGTCGCGCCCGCGATGATTGCGGCGCAAATCCAGACGGTCGCGGCGGAAAAAATGCCCGACGCGCTCAAGACCGGCGCGCTCGCAAACGCCGCGGTCGTGCGCGCCGTCGCGCGCGCAATCGCCGAGCTGCGCCTGCCCGCGCCCGTCGTCGATCCGGTGATGGTCTCGAGCGCCGGAGTGCGCCTGCTCGACCGCGCCGGCGAGCGCGCGATCCGCCATTACCTGGTTCCGCTCGCCCGCGTGATCACGCCCAATATCGCCGAGGCCGAGGCGCTGACTCATTTGCGGATCGACAGCCGCGCCGCGCTGCGAGCCGCCGCGAGGGAGATCGTCGCGATGGGGGCGCGGGCGGTCGTGATCAAGGGCGGCCATGGCCCCGACCGCCGCGAATCGATCGATCTGTTTTTCGATGGACTCCGCTACCTCGAATTGCGCGCCGCGCGAGTTGCGGGCGGCGGAGCGCACGGCACGGGATGCGCCTTCTCGGCGGCGATCGCCGCGTCGCTCGCGCGCGGGATGGATCTGGAGGCGGCGGTTCGCGCGGCCAAACGCTACGTAACGGCGGCGCTGCGCCGCCGGTTTCGCCTTGGCGCTGGCCGCCCGATACTGGATCATTTTGCGCGCCGCTGAGCCCGCGATCCCCGCCGCCGCGGGTACAAATTTCCGCGGCCCCGTGTTAATTGAAATTCGGATGTATCGTGCGCAGCTATAGCTATGGAGACGAAAACTTCATCGTCACGAGCCGGCGAAATAGATCTGACCGCGATCGAAGAGATCGTCGCCGCGCGCAGCGGCCTGCCCGGCGCACTTCTGCCGATCCTGCACGAGGTAAAGCGCCGCTTCGGATATATTCCGCACGAAGCCGTCGCCCCAATCGCGGCCGGTTTGAATCTTTCCCGCGCCGAAGTCCACGGCGTCATCAGCTTCTACCATGATTTCCGCACCGAGCCGCCCGGCCGCCACGTTGTACGGCTGTGCCGCGCCGAATCGTGCCAGGCGATGGGCGCGGTGGCGCTCGAAGAGCATATCGTAAACGCAATTGGCGCCGCAGTCGGCCAGACCAGCTCCGACGGCGAGTTCACATTCGAGCCGGTCTATTGCTTCGGCAACTGCGCGTGCTCGCCCGCTCTGATGATCGACGATCGGCTTTACGGCCGCGCGACGCCGCAAACTTTCGACGCCGCGCTGGCGCTCAGCAGGAAGAAGCCGTGAGCGCGCAAGTCTTTGTCCCGGGCGATTCCGGCGCGGTCTCGGTTGGCGCAAGCGAAGTCGCCGGCGCGATCGCGCTCGAAGCCGAGCGCCGCGCTCTGGCGGTCAAGATTGTTCGCAACGGGTCGCGCGGCGCGTACGCCTTCGAGCCGATGGTCGAAGCGGCAACCGCCGACGGGCGGATCGCATACGGTCCGGTCGCGCCGGCCGACGTGCCCGGATTGTTCGACGCGGGGTTTCTCGATGGCGGAGCGCATCGCTTGCGCATAGGCGTTGCCGAGCGGATTGCGTTTCTGGCGGCGCAGAACCGGCTCACCTTCGCGCGCGCGGGCGTTGTCGATCCGCTTTCGATCGACGACTACATCGCGCACGGCGGATTTCGCGCACTGGCGCGCGCGCGGGAAATCGGCCCGGCGCGCGTTGTCGAAGCGATCAAGGCTTCGGGGCTGCGCGGCCGCGGCGGCGCGGGCTTTCCCGCCGGAATCAAATGGGAGACCGCGCGCGGCGTCGCGGCGGATCGCAAATTTATAGTCTGCAACGCCGACGAAGGCGACTCGGGAACGTTCGCCGACCGAATGATCCTCGAAGGCGACCCGTTCGCGCTGATTGAATCGATGGCGATTGCGGCGGCGGCGATCGGCGCCTCCTACGGATATATCTATATTCGCTCCGAATATCCCGACGCCTGCCGCGTGATGAACGCCGCGCTTGCGGCGGCGCGCGCGCGCGAATTTTTGGGGCGCGATTTCGATCTCGAAATTCGCGTCGGTGCGGGCTCCTACGTCTGTGGCGAAGAGACCGCGATGCTCGAGAGTATCGAAGGGCGCCGCGGGATGGTCCGCCACAAGCCTCCCGTGCCTGCCATCAGCGGGCTCTTCGGCAAGCCGACCCTGGTCCACAACGTCGTCACGCTGGCGAGCGTCCCCGCGATTATCGAACGCGGCGCGGACTACTACCGCGCGCTCGGCACGGCGTCGTCGGCGGGCACGGTTCCGTTCCAACTCGCCGGCAATGTGAAACGGCCCGGACTGGTCGAGCTGCCGCTGGGCGCGACGCTGCGCGAACTGATCGTCGGGATCGGCGAGGGCACCGCCAGCGGCCGGCCGATTCGCGCAATCCAGATCGGCGGTCCGCTCGGCGCGTACCTGCCGGCCGCGCAGCTCGATCTCACGCTCGATTACGAGACGATGCAGGGCGCGGGCGGAATTCTTGGGCACGGTGGAATCGTGGTTTTTGACGACACGGTCGATATGGCGCGGATGGCGCGCTTTGCGATGGAATTTTGCGCGCTGGAATCGTGCGGGAAATGCACGCCGTGCCGGATCGGGTCGGTCCGCGGCGTCGAGGTGATTGAAAGGATCATCGCGCGCCGCGACGCGCGGGCCAACCTGATGCTGCTGCGCGACCTTTGCGATACGATGGCAAACGGGTCGTTGTGCGCGCTTGGCGGCCTGGCGCCGCTGCCGGTGCTGAGCGCGATACGCCATTTTCCCGAGGATTTCGCGCTGACCACGCGCGAGATCGCGGATTTAATATAACGACGGAGAAGGGCTGAAACGCGATGCGGTCGAAGAGCGACACTGATCTCGGTACCCCCGTCGGCGCGGATGCGCCCGCCGTTACCGTCACGATCGATGGCGCGTCAGTCACAGTTCCCGCCGGGACCAGCGTGATGCGCGCGGCGGCGCTCGCCGGCCATAAAATCCCAAAACTGTGCGCGACCGACTCTCTCGAGCCCTTCGGTTCGTGCCGCTTGTGCCTGGTCGAAATTGACGGCGCGCGCGGCTACCCGGCCTCGTGCACCACGCCGGTGCGCGACGCGATGGTCGTGCGGACGCAATCCGAAGCGCTCGCCCGCCTGCGCCGCGGCGTCATGGAGCTCTACATTTCCGACCATCCGCTCGATTGCCTGACCTGCCCGGCCAACGGCAACTGCGAGCTGCAGGAGATGGCGGGAGTGGTCGGCCTGCGCGAGGTCCGTTACGGCTATCAGGGCGAAAACCATCTCGCCTCGCCCAAGGATGAATCGAGCCCGTTCTTCACCTTCGATCCCTCGCGATGCATCGTGTGCTCACGATGCGTTCGCGCGTGCGAGGAAGTGCAGGGCACCTTCGCGCTCACGATCGACGGCCGCGGCTTCGGCTCGACGGTCGTGGCGAGTCAGCGCGAGCCGTTCGCACATTCGGAATGTGTGGCGTGCGGGGCCTGCGTGCAGTCGTGTCCGACCGCGGCGCTCACCGAAAATTCCGTGATCGCGATGGGCCAGGCGGAGCGCAGCGTCGTCACCACCTGCGGCTACTGCGGCGTCGGATGCTCCTTCAAGGCGGAGATGAAGGGCAGCTCGGTGGTCAGGATGGTGCCGAATCAGAACGGGAGCGCCAATCACGGCCACGCCTGCGTCAAAGGCCGTTTTGCGTGGGGTTACGCAACGCATCCCGACCGCGTCAAGCGCCCGATGATTCGTGCGCGGATCGACGAGCCGTGGCGCGAAGTCTCGTGGGACGAAGCTATCGCTTATGCCGCGCGCGAATTGCGGCGCATCCAGACGAGCTACGGACGCGATGCCGTGGGCGGGATCACGTCCTCGCGATGCACCAACGAGGAAACCTACCTCGTGCAGAAGCTGGTCCGCGCCGCCTTCGGCAACAACAACGTCGATACCTGCGCGCGCGTCTGCCACTCGCCGACCGGCTACGGACTCAAGCTCGC
>DATLTX010000270.1:0-2496 GCA_035533435.1 Binataceae bacterium (SeqCode) | reverse complement strand
CCGCTGCCGCCGCCGGAACTGATGCCTCTGCCGAAGGCGGAGACCTGGTTCTGCCACTGTTCGCCGAAGGCGAGGATCAGGACCTGCTGATTGATGTGCGAGTCGTGGGTCAGCGAGCGCATCGCGCCGCCACCGGCGTTGGCCAGCACCTTATACGCCGCCCGGGTCTGCTGATAGAACTCCGGCAACGGCGAGATCTTCGGCGGCTCCTCGCGATGCACCTTGAGCCAGAACTCGCGCTCGAAGCGCTCGTGCTCCTCGGCCGCCACATCGACCGTGTTGAAGGTCCCGTTCTGCTCCTTGAACTTGTGGATCATCGCGATCAGCGGCGCGAAGTCGTCCTTGTGCGGCGGCGAATCGCCCACCAGCACCACCACCTTCTTCGCGTACGGCTTCCAGTCCATCTTGTCCATCGCGGTCTGGCACGCACCGAAGGTGTCTTCCTCCCACTCGCCGCCGCCCTTGGCGGTGATGTGACCCAGGAAGTCCGTCAGCTTGGCCGGCGACAGCGTCAGCGGCTGGATCTCCATCTTCTCGCCCTTGCCGCCGAACACGATTATCCCGACTCGCGCGATCGGAACCAGCCGATGGATCGCCTGGATGAGCTGCGCCATCTTGGCTTTCACGTCGTTGATGATCAGGCTCATCGAGCCGGTGCCGTCGATCACCAGGACCACGTCGAGTCCCTTGCGTCTGAGTTCGCCGATAAATCCGCCGAAGCCCGAGCCGATGCCGTGGCCGTAGCCCGAGCCCATGCCGCCGCCACGCCCGATACCGATTCCGCCGCCGCCCGCGGCGCGCACGTAATCGTTGGCAAGACCGACGGCCTGCGAGGTATCCACCGCCTGCGGCGCTTCCTGCTGCGCGGCGGTGTCAGGCATCGGCACTTCGGGCATGTCGAGATCCTGCATCTCGTTGCCGCCGCCGCCGCCGCCACCCGCCTCGAGGTTCACCATGATCAATTCGCGCCCACGCTGCTCGTGCACCGTGATGATCAGGAGCAGGATAAGCGCCACATGAATTGCGACCGAGAGCGGGAACGGGCCGAGCACGAAGCGGAAGCCGCGGCGAATCGCGGCGACGATTCCCTCGTCTTCGCCGTGCGGCGCGCGCTCGGAATCTTCATCGATTAGTTCGTTCGTCGTTTTTTCGAGAGCGCGCTTCTGTTCGCTCGCGGGCGCTTCCTGAGCACCTGCGCGGGCCAACGCCACAAGGTTGCTCTGGCATCGCGCGCATCCCGCGGCGTGGCGTTCCCATAGCGAATATTCAGCGGCGTCGAGCGTGCGACTGGCAAATGCCGCGAGCAAGTCAGCGTCGGGACAATCGCGCCCCGACTTATCGAGCAGCGCTCCGAGCTGACGGCCCATGAGCATCTCGAGGATGTTGTTGCCGTCTTCGCCGTTTTTGCGATTAGCCATTACTTTGCCTGCGACAGCGACCGGCCAAGATCGAATGGCCAATCGTCGGTTCCAAATTCAAAGCAGCGGGTGATCTGATCGTCGCTCAGATGATGTTCTTGCTTGAGCACACGCGCGACCTCTTGCCGGATCGCGAGCCGGACGCGCGCAAGATTGCGCGACACCGACGATTCGTGTTCGCCGAGCAGCACGCCGGTTTCCGCGAGCGTGAGACCTTGCACGTAATAGTATGAAAGGCGCAGACGGTCGCGGGCGTCGAGCTCGGCGAGCGCGCCGTCGAGCGCCGCGGCGAGGATCGGGACGAGCAGCGCGCGGTCAGGATCGGCGGGAGCGGCGTGGTTGCGATTGCCGTCGGCAGCCGGATCCGCGGCGGCCGCGATCGCCGCGTCGGTATGATAGCGCTCGCGCAGCCAATCGGCCGCGCGGCGCACCACGACTACCCGCAGCCAGGCAGCCATCGCACTGCGGCCGTGATAGTGATCAAGCGGAGAGCGGCGCGAATCGCCAGTACGCGCGGAGTCAAACAGATCGCCGTAGATGGAACCTGCCAATTCGCGCGCGCGCTCGCGATCACGAACGACTGCACGGACACAACTTCCGATCCCTCCGCTGAACTGCTCGTCGAATTCACGCCATGCGTCAGCCTTCCCTGCCCGGCATCCGATCGCGAGTGCGAGATCCTCGACGTGGAGAGACTCGAGGAAGCATTCGATTTCGGTCGGATTCAGATCCGCGAGGTCCGCGCCAAATCGCCGCTCGAGCGCACGATAGAGGACCTCCGCAAAATTCGCTTGTGCGATTGCCCAGCGCCGGGCGGCGCTGCGCTCATAGAGACGCGCGATAATCTCGCGATGAGCCGCGCGAAATGTCGCAAGCGCATCCATCGAGGCCCATCTTCGCCTCGTTGCCCGCAAGGCTCAAGACGGGGCGAGCAGGTCTCTCTTTCGCGACGCGCAAGGGTGGGCTAATCTCGATTTTCGGCCAACCCCCGCGCAGCGGTTTGCACGGGCAATTGCGAAGGCCACCCTAGCTCAGTTGGTAGAGCAGCTGATTCGTAATCAGCAGGTCGTCGGTTCGA
>DATLTX010000269.1:0-11707 GCA_035533435.1 Binataceae bacterium (SeqCode) | reverse complement strand
CGCGTGCCAATCGTCGGCGGCCTTCTGGTACTTCGGCGGAATCGGGCCGTTCTGCGAATAGACTTTTCCTTCCGGACCGACCACGTGCGAGAGCAGCTCGGTCGTCCATCCTCCGGCCGCCCAGATATCCGCGACCTTCATCCCCGGCGTGATGCCGAAAAACGCCAGCATCTGCTCTGGCTTGCGGCCCGCGTCGAGCGCCTTGTCGTCGGCGGGCCGATCGGGAGCGTTGACGGCGGATTTGATGTACGCGGGAATGCGCGCTTCGGGAATCGGCGCGGTGTCGGCGACGGTGGCCATCAATGCGGGATTCTGCGCGCCCGCAATCGAAATCGAAGCGCCGAGCGCAATCATACTCGTTGCGATCCCCAGCAGATATCTGATCTTCATCGTCAATTGCTCCCCGCGCCGGGCGGCGCGCCTGGTCGTCAGTCCAGTTCTGCTTCGCGCACTCAACCTCGCGATTGGTAGCACGCGAAACGCGCTGCGAAAAGCGCATCGTGCGCATCGGATGGGCGCGCGGTGGACTTGGGCGCGGCGGGCGCGGCAAGATAATCTGGGGCCGCGCTCCGCCGCGCCGCTATGAATGGAATCTCCGACCCAACCGAGTCCCGCTGAACCCACGCCCGCCTCTGGCCGGCTTCGCGTCGTGGCGTTCGAGAGCAGGATGGCGGCCGAGGCGGCGGCGCTTATCGCGCGGCACGGCGCAGCCGCGATTGTCGCGCCCGCGATGCGCGAGGTTCCGCTCGGCGAGAATCCAGCGGCGTTCGAGTTTGCGCGCCGCATGCTGGCCGGCGGGATCGACGTCGCTATTTTTTTGACCGGCGTCGGAGTGCGAACGCTCTTCCAAGTGATGGAATCGCGGCATCCGCGCGCCGCGCTGGTCGCCGCGCTTGGACAAATCGTGACGGTGGTTCGCGGACCCAAGCCCGCGCGCGCGCTGCGCGAGCTGGGAATCGAGCCCACCGTCAGCACGCCCGAACCCAATACCTCGCGCGAGCTTCTGGCCGCGCTGGCTGCCTATCGCGATCTGCGCGGCGCGCGAGTCGCGGTGCAGGAATATGGCGTCTCGAATCGCGATCTCATTGCGGGACTCGAAGCGCGCGGCGCGCAGGTCGCCGTCGTGCCCGTCTATCGATGGACGATTCCCGCCGACCTCGAACCGCTGCGCGCGGCGCTGCGCGCTATCGCCGAGGGGCGCGCCGACGCCGCGATCTTCACTAGCTCGCATCAGGTCACCAATCTGATGCAGATTGCCGAGGCGGACGGAATAGGCGCCCAGGTGCGGCGCGGATTGGCCGCGATGGCGGTTGGATCGATCGGTCCCGTCTGCAGCGAAGAGCTGCGCTCGCACGGAGTCGTGGTTGACTTCGAACCCGCGCATCCCCGGCTCGGCCATCTGGTCAAAGAAGCGGCCGAGCGCGCACCGGCGATCGTCGCGCAAAAGCGGCGCGCGGCGGCACGCGCCGAGGTTTCCACCAGTCCGAGAATTTCGCGCCTGGCCGATAACGCGCAGCACCTCACGCATTGGGACCATCCTATGCTGCGCGCGTGCCGCCGCGAGCGTGCCGACTACACGCCCATCTGGTTGATGCGCCAGGCCGGGCGGTACATGCCCGAGTATCGCCGCGTGCGCGAGCAGCATGATTTTCTCGAGCTGTGCCGGCGCCCCGAGCTTGCCGCCGAGGTCACGGTGACGGCGGTCGAGCGGCTCGGCGTGGACGCCGCGATCATCTTTGCGGATATTTTGCTGCCGCTCGTCCCGATGGAAGTGGGGCTGCATTATGAAAAGGGCGACGGTCCGATCATCGACCGTCCGATTCGCAGCGCCGCCGACCTCGATCGCGTGCCGCCGTTCGATTCGAGCGCGCTCGGCTTCGTTGCGGAATCGATCAAGCTGGTCGATCGCGCGATCGGCGCCAGGACTCCGATTATCGGATTCGCCGGAGCGCCGTTCACGCTCGCGTCGTATCTGATCGAAGGCGGCACGTCGCGCCAATATCAGGCGACCAAAACCCTGATGTACAACGACCCGGCAACGTGGCATCGCCTGATGGACCTGCTCGCGCACGTCACGATTGATTACCTGAACATGCAGGTTGCGGCGGGCGCCAGTATCGTGCAGCTCTTCGATAGCTGGGTCGGCAGCCTCGGTCCCGACGATTACCGGCGCTTCGTGCTGCCGCATACCGCGTCGATTATCGCGGGCGTGAAGCCGGGAGTGCCGGTGATTCACTTCGGCACGATCACGGGAAACCTGCTCGAGTTGATGCGCGCGGCGGGCGGCGACGTGATCGGGCTGGATTGGCGCGTCGATTTGGCCGAAGCGTGGAAGCGGCTTGGCTACGATGTCGCGGTACAGGGAAACCTCGATCCGATTGCGCTGTTCGCCGCGGTACCGGAAATTCGCTCGCGGGCGCGCGCGATTCTCGAGCTCGCCGGCGGCCGCCCCGGACACATCTTCAATCTCGGTCACGGCATTCTTCCCGAGACTCCGGTCGATCACGTAATCGCGCTGGTGGACGCCGTCCACGAGCTCAGCCAGAGGCGTACGTGAACGAGCCGCGCGGATGCGACGCGGTTTTGCTCGTCGGGTTCGGCGGACCAACCCGCGCCGACGAAATCCGTCCGTTCCTGGATAATGTTTTGCGCGGACGCCCGGTCCCGCGCGAGCGCTACGAAGATGTCGTTCATCATTACGAACTGCTCGGCGGCCGCTCGCCGTATAACGATCTGACGATGCGCCAGGCGGCCGCACTGCGCGCGGCGCTCGCGCGTGGCGGCCGTGAGATTCCGGTCGCGGTCGGGATGCGCAATTGGCGGCCCTTCGTTGACGACGCGCTCGCAAGTCTCGCGCGGGGCGGCGCGCGCCGCGTGCTCGCCTTCATCATGGCGGCGCATCGCAACGAGGCCAGCTTCGAGCGCTATCAGGGAACCGTCAGCGCGGCCGCCGAAAAACTCGGCATCGATGCTCCCCGGATTGTTTATCCCGCGCCGTGGTTCGCGCATCCGGGATTTATCGCCGCCGCTGCCGCCCGCGTCGCCGACGCGCTTGCGCGCCTCGGTCCAGCCGAACGCGCCCGCGCGAGCCTGATCTTCACCGCGCACAGCATCCCGGTCGCGATGGCGGCCGAGTCGACGTACGTCGCGCAGTTGACCGAATCGGCCACGCTGGTCGCGGCGCGGATTGGGTTTAAGAGCTGGACGCTCGCGTTTCAGAGCCGCAGCGGAGGCCAGCGCGACCCGTGGCTCGAACCCGATATCGGCTCCGCGCTGCGCAAGCTTGAGCGCGGCGCGGTCGCCGTCGTGGCGCCGATAGGGTTTCTGTGCGACCACGTCGAGGTGCTCTACGATCTTGATATCGCAGCCGCGGCGACTGCGCGCGACGCCGGCGTAAGAATGGAACGCGCGGCGACCGTCAGCGACCACCCCGAGTTTATCGCGATGATGGCGGAGATCGTGAGCCGCCACGCGAGCGCAGTGTGACGCGATGCATCGCGTAGCCGTAATCGGCGCCGGGATTACCGGGCTGGCCGCAGCGTATCGGATGCGCGAGCTTGCGGCCGAGCGCGAATTTCCGCTCGAAGTGATCGTGCTCGATCGCGCGACTCGCGCCGGCGGTCCGCTCGCAACCGTGCATCGCGATGGATTCACAATCGAGACCGGCGCGGATTCCTTCCTGACCGAAAAACCGCAGGCGGCCGAGCTTGCCCGGCGCCTCGGCCTTGGCGGGGAACTGATTCCCACTCGCGAGGAATTTCGCCGCACGCAGGTCGTTCACAACGGCCGCCTGGTCGATATACCCGACGGCTTCTCGCTGCTCGCGCCGGCGCGGCTCGGCCCGGTGATGAGAAGCGAGTTGTTCTCGACGAGAGCAAAGCTCCGAATCGCGCTCGAGCCCTTTGTGCCCAAGCGTAAGGACCGGCGCGACGAGAGCCTGGCCTCATTCGTCACCCGCCGCCTCGGACGCGAGGTGCTCGAGCGCGTCGCGCAGCCGCTTGCCGGTGGAATCTACACCGCCGATCCGTCGCGCCTGAGTGTCGCGGCGACGACGCCGCGCTTCGTCGAGATGGAACAGCGCCACGGCAGCGTGATTCGCGGCCTGCGCATCGCGGAACGCGCACGCGCCGCTAACCTCGGCAAAGTTGCTCGCCCTTTGGGCACGAGCGGCGCGCGATGGACCTTGTTCGCGACGCTGCGCGACGGAATCGGGGCGCTTCCCGACGCGCTTCTGGCGCGCCTGGGCGGATGCGTGAGGCTCGGCGTCGAAGTGAAGGAAATCGCGCCGCGCGCCGGAGGATGCACGATCGTCACAGCGACCGGCGAGCGGATAGAAGCCGACGCCGCAATTTGCGCCGCGCCCGCGTACGCCGCCGCGGAGATGATTCGCGCGGCCGACTCGCATCTTGCCGATCTGCTCGGCGCGATCAGTTACGCAAGCGCGGCAACCGTCAGCATGACGTTTCGCGAAAGCGACTTTCCCGTGCCGCCCGCGAGCTTCGGCTTCGTGGTGCCGATAATCGAGCGGCGGCGGATTATCGCGGGCAGCTTCACGAGCCTGAAGTTTGAGAACCGCGCGCCCGCCGCAATGATCCTGGCGCGCGTATTTATCGGCGGACAACTCCAGACCGCGATGATGCAGCTCGACGACGACGCGATGGTCGCCGCCGCGCGCGCGGAATTCCACGATCTCCTTGGCGTGACCGCCGCGCCGGGATTCGCGATCGTCAGGCGCTGGCACGACTCGATGCCGCAATACGAAATCGGCCATCTCGATCGCGTCGCCGAAATCGAACGCGCGGCCGCCGCGTTCCCGCGCCTCGCTATCGCCGGCGCTGCCTATCGCGGGGTTGGAATTCCAGATTGCGTCCGCGGCGGTGAACAAGCGGCGTCCAGCATCCTCGACCTGCTCGCGCGCGATCGATGATAATGGGCGCCAGTGGCGCCCGGCAGCGAAATCTCGAATGTGGATGCTCCGTGGACGCGCGTGATCGCGCACGCCGACATGGACGCGTTCTACGCGTCGGTCGAGGTGCTCGATAATCCCGCTCTGGCGGGACTGCCGGTAATCGTCGCCGGAAAAAGTGCGCGCGGCGTCGTGACCTCCGCGTCGTACGAAGCGCGCAAGTTCGGCGTGCGCGCCGCGATGCCGACCGCGCAGGCGCGCAAGCTCTGCCCGCACGGCGTGTTCGTCCCCGGGCGCATGAAGCGCTACGTCGAAATCTCGCGGATGGTGCGCCGCGCGTTCGACGCGACCAGCCCGATCGTCGAGCCGTTGTCGCTCGACGAGGCGTTTCTCGATCTGAGTGGAACCGCGCGCCTGCTCGGAGCGCCAATCGAAGTCGCCCGCGCGCTCAAGCGCCGCGTGCGCGACGAAACCGGCCTGATCGTTTCGGTCGGCGTCGCCTCGACCAAGATGGCCGCGAAAATTCTCTCCGACATGTCGAAGCCCGACGGCCTGTTGATCCTGCCGCCCGAGTATCTCGGCGCGTTTCTTCACCCCCTGCCGGTCGAGAGGCTATGGGGAGTCGGCCGGGTGACGCTCGCGCGGATGCATCAGGCGGGTATCCGGACGGTCGGCGAATTGGCGCGGCGCGACGCGGGCGAGTTGCGCGATTCTTTCGGCAGCCAGGGCTCGCGCCTGCATGAACTGGCCAATGGAATCGACGCGCGCCCGGTCGTTGCCGACTGGCAGCGGAAATCGTACGGAGAGGAAAACACCTTCGCGCGCGATCTCGAACTGACTTCCAACGATCTGCGCCGCATCCTGATCGCGCACGGTGAGGCGATCGGCCGCAGGCTGCGCGCCGACTCGGTCCGGGCGCGCACCGTCGTGCTCAAGCTCAAGCTCGCGCGGCCGCTGGGACAGGGGCGTTATCCGATGCTGACGCGCAGCGTCACGCTCGCCTATCCGAGCGACGACGGCGGCGCAATCACGGATGCCGCAATCGAGTTGCTCACGCGGGTTTCCGCGCGCGATCGGATCCGGCTGGCCGGCGTTCAGGTGCATAACCTCGAGCGCGGCGACAGCGCGCAACCTGACGCGCGCGAATCGCAGCTCGGATTTTTCGACGCCTCGGGCGCCAACGCCGTCCGGCGCGCACGCCTGAATCGCGCGCTCGACGCAGTCACCGCCCGTTTCGGCGAGGAAGCGATTACCCGCGGGTTTGCGCACGCCGAGCGCGCGGCGCCAACGCGGCGAATCAAATAGCGCGGCTTCCCGAACGATCGCGCCGGTTACATCGTGTCGTTGCAGGTGCGCAGAAATCCGCAGCGCAGGCACCAATACTTGCAATGCCCCATCGGCTTCATCGCGGCGCCGCAAGCGTCGCACGCGACCGCGCCCGGCTCGAGCGCGCAACTCTCGGCGCCGGGAGAATCGCTTGCAGCCGGCGCGCCCTGCGCGTTTTCAGGATCGTTCGCTTTCATCGCATCCCCCTCCCCCAGCCGATCCCATCGGCCCCTCTAACGCGGCGCGTGGCGGCGCAAAAATTCGAGCCGGCGGTCCGCAAGCGCGGCGGCCTGCTGCGTGATCCATAGCAGATGCGGCGCGCCCTCGACCCGGATGAACTCCGCGCCGGAAATTGCGCGCGCGGCGAATTCACCGTGCGAAACGTTTACCGCGGCGTCATTGGTGCCGTGGATTATCAGCGCCGGGCATCGGATCTGTTCAAGGCCCAGCGCGTCGATTCGCGCAAACTGCTCGAGGTCGTTCAGCAGTCCGCGTTTGCGCGCCGTCAGCGGGGAAAAGGTTGCGAGCAGCCCACGCACGAACTGCTGCTTGGCCGGATCGGCGGCGACTTGCGCCGCGAGCGCACGCGCGCCACCCCGGTCGAGCGTTCCCTCGAGGCGCACCATCTGCCGCGCGATCGCACCCGGAAAACGCGCCGCAAACCAATCGATCATCCCGGTCGTCAGATCGTTCATCGCAAGGCTCAGCAGCATCCGCTGCGCGGCGTTCAAATCATCGCGCAAGCGCGTGCTGATTGCGCACTCCTCGACGATCGCCCAGACGCGATCCGGATGCCGCGCCGCGAATGAATATGAAGCCGGCCCTCCGCCCGACGCGCCCGAGACGCAGACCGTGCCGATTCCAAGCGCGTCGAGCAAACCCGCCGCCGCATCAGCCTGCTCGGCGGGAGTCCGGCCCACTTCGAGAGAGGTGCGCAAATAGCCCGGCCGCGAAAATCCGACGATCCGAAATCCCGCCGCGACTACATTCGCCGCGACCAGCGCGATCTGATCGTAGCCACCAGGAGTTCCGTGAAATCCGAGCACGACCGGCCCGGCGCCGGCGCTGAAATACTCGATCGGCCCCGCGCCCGTCTGCGCTATTGCACTCGATGGCGCAAACGCCTCCGCGCGCTCAGCGACGGCCGCATGGTCATGTACGAGTTCCGATTGCATCGCGCGCCCGCAGGAGCCTCAAGCTTACCAACAATTCCGCGCACCATCCACGCGGTCTGGCCGCCCGACGCGCGAGAGTAGGGATTCCTCGCGCGGCTTTGCCCGCATGGGCGGATCGAGGATAATAGGAGATTCGCGACGGTTTGGAGGGTCGCTTCGATGGCGCCGCAGACGCTTTTTGAAAAGATTTGGAACGCTCACGTCGTAGTCGAAGAGCCGGGCAAACCCGCGCTGCTCTTTATCGACTTGCACCTGATTCACGAAGTCACTTCTCCGCAGGCGTTCGAGGCGCTGCGCGCCGCGGGCCGCAGCGTGCGCGACAAGCGCCGCACGTTTGCGACGCTCGACCATAACGTGCCGACGATCGATCAGCTAAAGCCGATCGCCGACCCCGACTCGCGCGCGCAAGTCGAAATGATGCGCAAAAACGCGCGCGACTTCGACGTGACAATCTTCGACCTCGGCTCGCCCGACCAGGGTATCGTCCACGTGATCGGACCCGACCTTGGACTCACGCAACCCGGCGTGACGATCGTGTGCGGCGACAGCCACACTTCGACGCACGGCGCGTTCGGCGCGCTCGCCTTCGGAATCGGCACCAGCGAAGTCGAACACGTGCTCGCAACCCAGTGTATCTGGCAAACGAAGCCGAAGACGCTCGAAATCCGGCTCGACGGCAAAGCCGCCGCAGGAGTGACCGCGAAGGATTTGATCCTCGGCGTGATCGGACGGATCGGCACCGACGGCGCGACCGGATGCGCGGTCGAGTATCGCGGCGCGGCGATCGAGGCGCTCTCGATGGAGGAGCGGATGACGGTGTGCAACATGTCGATCGAGGCGGGTGCGCGCGCCGGAATGATCGCGGCCGATCAAAAAACCGTTGATTACATGCGCGGGCGAAAGTATCTGCCGACCGGCGCGGAGTTCGACGCGATGGCGAAAAAGTGGCTCGAGCTCCACACCGACGACGGCGCGAAATTCGACCGCTCGATCGTCTTCAACGCCGCCGAGTTCGCGCCGCAGGTCACCTGGGGCACCAACCCCGGGATGGTCGCCGACGTTACCGGAAAAGTTCCCGACCCGCGCAAGGCCTCCAACCCCGGCGACCGTGACACGCTCGAGCGCGCGCTCGATTACATGGGTCTGAATCCCAACACGCCGATTCAGGAGATCGCGATCGATCGCGTGTTTATCGGATCGTGCACCAACTCGCGACTGAGCGATCTGCGCGCCGCCGCCGCGGTCGTCAAGGGCAAGCACGTCGCAAAGACCGTGCAGGCGATGGTCGTGCCCGGATCGGCCAACGTCAAAATCGAAGCGGAAAAGGAAGGCCTCGACAAGATTTTTCGCGAGGCCGGCTTCGACTGGCGCGAGGCGGGATGCTCGATGTGCCTGGGCATGAACCCCGACATCCTGAAGCCGGGCGAGCGATGCGCCAGCACCAGCAATCGCAACTTCGAGGGACGCCAAGGCAAGGGAGGACGCACCCATCTGGTCAGTCCGCAGATGGCGGCCGCCGCCGCGATCGCGGGCCACTTCGTCGATATCCGCGATTGGCGCTGACAGGGAGCACGATCACGATGCAGGCATTCAAAAGTTTTACCGGATTGGTGGCGCCGCTGGATCGATCCAACATCGATACCGATCAGATCATCCCCAAGCAGTTCTTGAAGGCGATCGTCCGAAGCGGGCTCAAGAAGGGGCTGTTCTTCGATTGGCGCCGGCGTCCCGACGGATCGCAAGATCCGGATTTCGTGCTCAACAAGCCGCGCTATGAAGGCGCGTCGATACTGGTTGCGCGCGCCAACTTCGGCAACGGATCGTCGCGCGAGCACGCGGTGTGGGCGCTGGCCGACGCGGGATTCCGCGCGGTGATCGGATCGTCGTACGCCGATATTTTTCACAACAACTCGTTCAAGAACGGGCTGTTGCCGGTGACCCTCAAGCCCGAGGAGATCGAGCAGATATTTCGTGCGACCGCGAAGTATGAAGCGTATCATCTGAGTATTGATCTTGAAGCGCAGACTGTCGGCGACGACTTCGGATGGTCCGCACATTTCGAGATCGACCCGTTTGTGAAGAAATGCCTGCTCGAGGGGCTCGACGATATCGCGCTGACGTTCGCGCACGAAAAAGCGATCGCCGCTTACGAGGCCGCGCATCCCGTCCCCTATCGGCAGCCGTAGCCGTCCGCGCGGAATGCCGCAAGCGCGGCGATCGCGGATTGCACGCGGAGGCCCGCTATGACAACACGCGCAGTGATTTTCCGAGCTTCGAAATTCGCCAAATTCGCCAAATTCGCGATGATCGCCGCGGCGGCCACCGCACTCTCGGCATGCTGGTACTACTCGCGCCCGACCCAGGGCGCGTCTGGCGAGAACTGCCAGAAGACCAGCTACGGACTGGCGATGCTCGATACCTCGAACGAGAACTGCCAGCCCTCCGCCGAATCGACGACCGCGAATCCCCCGGCGACAATGCCGCCGGCCGCGCCCCAGTGAGCGAAACCGCGATGCGGATACCACTGAAAACGTGAACGCTGATAGTGGCGCTTGAGGCAAAACTAGCCTTTGCCGCCGAGTCCGCACACGCCGGAATGCGGCTCGACGTATTCATTTCGGCGCGGCTTGCGCCCGAATACTCGCGCTCGCAGGTCGCGCGGATGATCAAGGCCGGCCTTGTGACCGTCAACGGCACTCGCGCGCGTGCGGCCTCGGCCGTGCGTGCCGGAGACGCGATCGCGATTGCGCCGCCCGCGGTGCCGGAGCCGCATCAATCGACTGGCGACGCTCCCGCGATCGACGTGCTATTTGCCGATGCGGAAATAATCGTCGTCAACAAAGCCGCCGGGATGACGGTGCATCCCGCGCCGGGGCATCCCGATGCAACGCTTGTCGATGCGCTCCTGGCGCGGTTCCCGGAGCTTGCCGCTATGGCCGAGCCCGACGGCGTGCTGCGCCCGGGAATAGTGCATCGCCTCGACAAGGAAACCTCGGGCGTGATGGTCGTCGCGCGCACTCCGTTCGCGCGCACCGCGCTATCGCGCCAGTTCAAGGACCGCACGGTGCGCAAGATCTATCTGGCAATTGTGCGCGGCGTTGTCGCCAAGGATCGGCAAGCAATCGCGCGCGCGATCGGACGGCATCCGGTCGAGCGCAAGCGGATGTCGGTCGCCTCGCACAATCCGCGCGACGCGGTGAGTCACGTAAGCGTGCTCGCGCGATTTAATCCGCCCTCGCGCGACGCGACCGGCACAACGCTCGTGCGTATCCGCCCCGAGACGGGCCGCACTCATCAGATTCGCGTGCATCTGGCGTCGATCGGGCATCCCTGTCTGGGCGACAGCCTCTATGGCGGCGCCGCGAAGCGCGGGGTGGCCAGCGCGGATGCAATTTCATTCGAGCGCCACGCGCTGCACGCATTGGCGCTGAGAATTTCGCATCCGCGCTCGAGCGCCGAACTCGAGTTTATCGCGCCGCCGCCCGATGATTTCGCAGCCTATCTCGGAGCGCGCGGGATTTCCTGCGACTCACCGACATTGCGTCGATGGATCGAAATCGAATGATCAACCGTTGACAGGGACCCACGGGGCGGTTAGCGTCTAAACTGAGCTTCCGCACCAAGGACGCTGTGGCGGGGTGGAGGAGAACATACCCCTCGCTTCCAGGCGGTCCGATTCGAACTTACTGCTTTTCTGTTCTGATTTCCGGCCGCTTGGAGCAAGTGAACTGCTAAGGTATTCCGCTTACGCGGAGAACCTTCCGAATGAACGTATCTAAACCTGTGGCGCCGCTTCGGCGGGCGCACAGAAATCCAGCATAAATAGTGAGGCACAGTTGCGGGGAAGGCACATGGCAAAGGGTCGAGGCGCAGCGCGCGAGGGCCAGAATCATCTGGAAGACGTTTCCGCGCCGCCGCGCCAGGTTCAACCGCATCACACCGAACCGCTCATCGTGCTGACCGATGAGGGAGTGCTTAATCTCAAGGCGCTCAAGAGTTCGAAGATAACCGAGCTGGCCTCGATGGCGCGCGACTTCAATGTCGAGAACGCGACCAACATGCGCAAGCAGGAGATGATCTTTGCGATCCTGCAGGCGCAGGCCGCCAAGAATGGATCGATCCTCGGCGAAGGCGTGCTCGAAATTTTGCCCGACGGCTTCGGCTTCCTGCGCGCGCCCGACTACAACTATCTGCCGGGTCCCGACGACATTTACATCTCGCCGAGCCAGATCCGGAAATTCAATCTGCGCACGGGCGACACGGTTTCGGGACTGATCCGCCCGCCCAAAGAGGGCGAGCG
>DATLTX010000268.1:0-6560 GCA_035533435.1 Binataceae bacterium (SeqCode) | reverse complement strand
TGCGATGCGTCCTCGTAATACGATTATCGCCCTGGTCGTGCTGGTCATCATCGGCGGCTACGCGTATGTCACCAGCTACTACTCGAAGCCCGTGCCCGCCGAGAAACTGCTCGCGGTCAACGCCGACGATCTCGCAAAGATAGAACTCAAGTACCCGGACCGCGAAGTCGCCGTCGAGCGGCCCAAAGGCGGCGCGTGGCGGATCGTCAAGCCGATCGGCGTCGATGCCGATCAGACCACGGTAAATAATCTCGCCCGCGCGATCACCGCGGCGCAGGTCATCAAAACCGTCGAAGAAAAGACCACCGATCTTGCCCCGTTCGGACTGGCAAAGCCCGCGGTCGTGATCACTGTCACCACCTTCAAGGGGCAGACCCTGCCCGCGATCGAGGTCGGCAAAACCACTCCGATCGGCTTCAACGCCTACGTGATGCGCGGCGGCAATCCGGCGGTGATGCTCACCTCGTCGGCGTTTCCGGCGGGGATGAACAAGACCGTCGATCAGTTGCGCAATCGCGACCTGATGACATTCAAGGTTGACGACGTTACTCGCTTCACGATCGCCCGGGATGACGGCTCGATCGTCGAGATCGATCGCGATGGCGACAAGTGGAAGATCACCAAGCCCGGCAACTTTCTCGCCGACCCGACCCGGGTCCGCCAGCTCCTGAGCTCGCTGCTCGAAGTCAAAGTCGCCGACTTCATCTCCGACGCTCCCACGAGCGTCTCGCAGTACGGGCTCGAAAAGCCGCACCTGGCCATCACCGTTTACGGCAAGGGCGGAGCGCAGGAATCTCTGCTGTTCGGCTTCAAACAGACCGAGCAGGGCAAGGATGGAATCTACGTGCGCCGCGGCGAGGCCACTCCGGTTTATACCGTGCACGAATGGGTGCTCGGCGCGGTGAACAAGTCGGCGCTCGACTTGCGAGACCGGACAGTATTCAACTTCGCGCCGGCGTCGGTGCAGAGCGCCGACCTGAGAGTTGGCACCGACAAGTTCGCGCTCAGGCGCGCGCCCGCGGGCAAGTGGGACGTGGTCGAAGGCGCCGCATCCGCGCCCGCCGACGTTGCCGTGGTCGAGCGCTACCTCGACGAGATTCGCGATCTCAAGGGCGTGTCGATAGTCGCCGATCCGATGCCGTCGCCGAAGCCGTTCGGGCTCGACACGCCGCAAATTGTCGCGACGCTAATCGGCAAGGACGGCAAGCCAATCGGCACGATCAAGTTCTCGACGATAAGCCTAAAGCCGAGCGCACCCGAACCCGGCGAAAAACCGGAGCCGAAGATCGAGTACTACACGACCTCGACGGCCGGCAAGGCGGTCTATTCAATCAGCGATTTCAGCTACAGCCTGTTCAACAAACCCGCCGCAGTCTTCCGCGCCGCGGCGCCCGCGAAAAAATAAGACTTTTAACCGCAGATTTCACAGATTCAGCAGACAGATTTCAGAAAAAGAACAGGTGCGGCGCGCAACGCGCACCGCCCCTGATTTGTCTGAAAAATCTGCCTGCGGAATCTGTGGAATCTGCGGTTACTCTTTCTCTTATCCTTCCGCGATTACGTGCGCGATCGCCTCGCGCGTGGTGTGCGTGATGCTCAGGTGAAAGGCGGCGATACCGCGGCGCGCGGCAAACGCCGCGGATTTTCCGTGCAGCACGATGGTCGGCGCCTTGCCGCGCTCGCGCATCACTTCGATCTCGCTCCAGCCGACGTTGCGATTCCATCCGGTGCCCATCGCCTTCATCGCAGCTTCCTTCGCCGCGAAGCGCGCCGCGTAGCTCTGGAAGCGCGCGACGCCGCGCGACTCGCAGTATGCGGCCTCGCGCGCGGTGAAGACCCGGGCGCGAAAGCGCGCGCCGGTCCGCTCGCGCGCGAGCGCCTGCGCGATACGCTCGACTTCGATCACGTCGATACCGGTGCCGAGAATTTTCGCCATCGCCTGGTCCCCGCTGAGCCGCCTCCGTCCGAGAGTATCGTCGGCGCCGCCGCGCGTTTCAACGAGTCGCTTGCCCGCGGGCGTATCCGAATTCTATTGTGCCGGGGTGCGATGACTGGAGGAGGCGCAGATGGCCAAGCTTGAGATTACCGTCAACCAGGCGCGATGCATCGGCAGCGGCGATTGCGTCGAGAACGCGCCGGCGGTTTTCCAGATAAACGAGAATGAAAAGTCCCAGGTGATAAACCCTGCCGGCGCTCCCGACGCGACAATCGTTGCCGCGGCGCGCGGATGCCCCGTCAAGGCGATTACGGTGGTTGATTCCGACAGCGGCGTGCAGCTCTTCCCGCCGCCGAAGAAGTGACGGCGATGCGCTCCCCGCATGAACATCCCGTCTTCGCATGGTTCTACGAAACGCTCAGCGCGCGCGGCGACCGGCGCGGCGGCGACAAGATGCGCTCGCGGCTGGTCGGCTCGCTTAGCGGGCGCGTGCTCGAAGTCGGCTTCGGCAACGGCCTCAACTTCCGCTACTACCCGGCGCAGGCGCACGTCGTCGGTGTCGAGCCGGATTGGGAAATGCTGCGGCGCTCGATTCCGCGCGCACGCTCGGTTGCGGCGAAGATCGATCCGATCGCGGGCGACGGCCAGCGGCTGCCGTTTCGCGACGCGACGTTCGACGCCGTGGTCGCCTGCCTCGTGCTTTGCACGATTCCCGATGAGTCGGCGGCGCTGGCCGAGATGTCGCGCGTGCTCAAGCCGGGAGGCACGCTCTATTTCGTCGAGCACGTGCGCGCGCCCGGCCGCGCCCTGGCCGCGTTTCAGGACCTGATCGATCCGCTATGGTCGCGCACGTTTGCGGGATGCCATCCGAATCGCGACACCGCTGCGGCGCTGGCGCGCGCGGGATTCAAGATCGAAGAGCTGCGGCCGTCGCTGCGCGGAATGTTCGTCGGGGGCCGCGCCGTCCTGGCCTGAGGATTCGCGCGCCGATGGCACTGCGGCGGCATCGTCCGGGCGAACTCGTAATCGAGCAGACGCGCGATATCGCGGCGGTGCGCGCGATCCTCGAAGCCGGAAACATGCTCACGCACGGCATCGAGTGGCCTGCCGCCTGCTACCTGCTCGCGTTCAGTGGCGACGACGCGGTTGGAGTTGTCGGCGTCGAGCCAAGAATCGATGCGGCCCTGATACGGTCGCTGCATGTCGTCGAAGCGATGCGCCGGCGGGGAATTGCGGCGCGGCTGATCGCGGCCGCGCGAAAGGCCGCGCACACGCGCGGCGCGCGCACGCTCTACCTGTTCGCGTATCCGGAGTTGCGCGGATTTTTCGAACGCTTCGGATTCGCCGAAGTCGCGCCTGAAATTCTGATGAACGACCTGCGCGGCGCGCCCGAGGTCGAATACTACCGGGCGCATCCGGGCGAACTCGCGCGCGAAGGCGCGTTTGCCCTCGATATCTCGAACGACGGATTGATCGCGCACTAGGCGGGCGAGCGGCCGAACAGGCGCTCGTAACTGTGCGCGGCGCGGAACCCGGCGCCGGCGTCCGGCTGCCCGGCGCGCGGACCGAGATCGAGGATCATGCACTTGATCGATCCTCCACCCTTGGCCAGAAACTCGCTGGCGTCGCACAGGACCGGCTCGACGCCGCGCTCGCGGACGGCGGCGAGCAGTCCGGCGCTGACCCCGCGCGGCATGAAAAGGTAAAGTATCGCATTAAGTTCGCTCTGGAATGAATTCGCCGCGTAAAGCGCCGCATCGCCAGCGCCGAGCGCGATCAAGTTGCCGCCGAATTCCGCTTCGAGCCGCGCGCGCGACGCTTTGGCGAGCCCGTCCATATACGCGAGCAGATACTGGCGCTCGGGCCCGAATGAACACACGACGGTGTCGCCGTGATAGTGCGCCTCGAGGGTGAGTTCGAGCGGCAAAATCTGCCGTCCGCGCGCCGCGGCTTCGAGCTCCTTCAGCGCGCCGATAGTCGAGCGGAATCCGTACACTCGCCGCCACGGCGGAAGGCCGACGCGCGCGACGAAGCGCTGCCGCTCGACGCGGCCGTGGGTGAAAATCATGAAGCGCCCGGCCGGAAAGAAATCGGCCTCGCCCTCGAAGGGCGCGGCGATGTCGCGCGTCTGATAGCCCATCGCGCGGAGGAAAGGGCGATAGACCTCGATCTCGGCGGCGCGCGTCGGCAGCAAATGCGAGAGATAGAAAATTTTCTCGCCACCGCCTTCGAGCGGAAACAGAAATCCCGCATTGGCCGGATAGACGAGACCCGTGCGATGCGCGTCGGGCGGGAGCACGCAAACCTCGGCGCCGTGCGCGACCAGCTCGCGCGCGAGCGCGTGCCACTGTGCGCGCGCCCGGTCCGCATCGACGCGCTTGCGGATTCCGAACGCGTTGCGCGTGTGCGGATTCGCGCCGCCGCGCACCGAGAAGTGCGCCGGGTCGCCCATCAGGATCGTCCGCGGCATCGTGGCCGTCTCCGGTTTAGCGCGCGCCGCGCAACTCGCGCATCACGCCGAGCGCGGCGGCGACTATAGCCTCGCCGGCGCCACAGGCGACCCGCGCGGTCTCGACTTCGTAGCCGCCCTGCGGATACGCCTCGCGCGTGGGGAGATAGCCGATCAGATCGTTGCAGTAGCAGGCGACGATCGTGTGCGCGAAGTAGGGATTCGCGCGCAGCGCGATGCCGAACTCGACGAACGCTTCGCCGGGAAGGCCGACGATCACAAGATCGCCGAGCGTGAATACGCTCATGCTCGTCGTCATCTCGCCGCGCGCCAGATCGACGCGCTTGTCGCGCCGGTTGATTTCTTCCAGCGCTTCGAGCGTGCGCAGCGCGTCGAGCGATTGCAGATGATGGTCGCGCAGGCGCTTTAGCTGATAGCCGTCGCCGCCGCGATGGTTCGCGAGCGAGGCTTCGGTCTGCGCGGCGCAGTCGCGCGCCGCGGCGAGCGCGTCGCCGGTCGGCTTGAGCTTGAGTTTCAGCTCGATGCGGCGGCCCTGAATATCCGCCGCGTCGAGAGTTGGCGCGGATGCCAGCGCCGCTGTGAGCGCGCTGCCCGCGGCGCAGCCGTAATCGGCGGCGACCGCGAAGCTGCCGCGGCTGCGCGGATCGATATTACCGGTCGCGCCCTGCATGAAGATTGCGATTGGCGCCGCGCCGGCGCCGCGCGGCGCGCCGCGTTCGAGCTCGTCGATCGCGAAGCCCATCCAGTCGCGCGAGTAGAGCAGGTTATCCTCGCACAGCACGACGCCGTGGCACGGGTAGTTGAGTAGCACGCCGATCGCGCCGCCGCCTTTGCGGTAGGCGCCAATCGCGATCGCGTCGGCGTCGGCGACGCCGGCGTAATTTGCGGCGAGCTGGATTTTGCCGTCGGCGCGGCGCAGGCGCCGATTGGTGCCGAGCGTGAACCGCGCCTGGGCGGTCTTCAGCACGGCGGGTTCGAGCGCGCGATTGGCCGCCAGGATTGCGGCCGCGACCTTTTCGGGCATCGCGCGTTCCCATTCGAGGCTGCGGTCCGCCGTCAGCTTCGCGTCTTCGCGCGGGGTCGCAAAGATATTGAACGCGGGGGCGGAATGGGTGTGCGTCGCGCCGATCAGAATCTCGTCGGCGGCGATATCGCTCTGCGCCGCCACGGCCGCGCAAATCTCATCGGCGATCCGTTTTCCGATCGCAAGCAAATCGACTCCGCACAGAACCAGCTTGCGCGCGCCGTCGCTGATGACGAGCGCCTGCGCCGCCAGATCGTCATGCACGCCCGCGGCGCAGCCCACCCGCGAGCCGTAACCGAGCATCGCAAGCCCCAGTGGAGGTTCGAGCCGGACGCGCGCGGCTCCCGCCTTAAGCATCGTCATTGCGGCGCGCGCTCGAGCTTTGCGGTGCGCAGTTCTTCGGCATGGTCCGCGATCTTGCGCGCGGCCGCGATCACGTCGTCAACGTCGCGCTCGCCGCCGAGCAGCACCTCGTGCGGTATCGCCGCCATCGCATGTTCGAAAATTCTCTCCGCCACCGGGCAGTCGGGCGGGGGCGGCTTTGGCGCGCCGGCCATCTCGCACGCGGCAAGGTAGGGCGCGGACTCGGCGGGAAACAGCGCGGAACGGTAAACCGGATCGTTGCCGACTCCGCACGGGATTCCCTCGGCGCGCATCGCGCGCACGAACCGGTTGCGCGACACGCCGAGCGCGGCTTCATCGACCATGAAGAGGAACGCGTAAATCACTTCGCGCGTCAGGCGCGGGTCGCGCGCGACGGCGTGCAAACCCGCGATCGCGTTCAGTCCCGCGCGCAGCCGCTCGGCATTGCGGCTCTTGCGCTCGATCTGTTCGGGAATCCGTTCGAGCTGCGCCAGCAGCACGCCGCACTGCCACTCCGTCATCCGGTAATTCGCGCCGAGCAGCGGAGTTTCGAACGTGTCGCCGGGGCGGCGCCGTCCGCAGTTGACGAGCGATTGGCAGCGTTCTTCGAGCTCCGGATCGTCGGTGATGATCATGCCGCCCTCGCCGGCGGTCATCGGCTTACTCGACTGAAAGCTGAAGCATCCGATAGCGCCCCACGCGCCGAGCCCGCGCTCGCGCCATCGCGCTCCGGGAACGTGCGCGCAATCCTCGACGATCGGGATCGA
>DATLTX010000267.1:0-16742 GCA_035533435.1 Binataceae bacterium (SeqCode) | reverse complement strand
CGCGGGCTGCTTGCTCCGATGCGCGCGCTTCGCCATCGTGGGGCCGATTATGGCGCGGCTCAGAAAAGCAGGACGGATCTGGCGCAAGCCCGAAGCGCGCGCCGCCGCCGAAAGCGTGCTGATTGAGGCGCACGAGGGCCTGTTCACGATCGATCCATCGGCGATCTTCGCGCGCGCCGCGCCGCTCGAAATCGAGCTTGGCGCAGGACGCGGGGATTTTATCGTCGCGCGCGCGGCCGAGTTTCCCGAGCGCAATTTTATCGCGGTCGAACTCTCCGGAGTCGTCTCGAGAATGCTCGCCGTGCGCTGCGGCGGCGCGGGACTCGCCAATCTGCGCGTCGCGCGGATGGACGCGCGCCCGCTGGTGGGCCTGATGCTGGCGCCGCGCAGCGTCAGCGCCTACCACATCTACTTTCCCGACCCGTGGCCCAAGGAGCGGCATCATAAGCATCGCCTGTTCACACCGCATCTCGCGGCCGGGCTGGCACGTACGCTCGCGGCCGACGGTATCCTGTGCGTCGCGACCGACGTCGGTGAATACGCGGCGGAGATTTTTCCGATGCTCGAGGCCGCGGGTTTCGTGAGGCTCGATGAATCTGCGCCGGGCGCCGAATCAACCGCGTTTGCACGCAAGTTTATCGCACTCGGCCAGCCGGTCTTCGCCGCGACTTTCCGCCCGCCAGGGGCGGTTGCCGGCGGATGAGCGAGGAACGCTTCGCGCGTCCGACGCGTCCTGCTGCGGCATTCCCGCGCGTACCTGCCGGCACGAGGAATCCGGTGCACGGCCCTTGGTCTTTACGCGACCCGCGGATGAGTGCATGAGCGCTTCGGGATTTCTCCCTTCGGTCGAAATGACGAATGAGGGTTCTGCGCACGGGTATCCTCGCGTCAGCCGAACCGGTCATTTCATCCACCAACCGTCATTTCGAGCCACCGGCGAGAAATCCCGAGGCGGCCATGCTCCGAGTCAACGTATCATGCAGTGGCCCCTCGTCCGGGATTCCTCGCGCGGCAGCCACGCGCGGGAATGACACCCGAAAATGCGCGCGACATCGGAATACGCTTCGGATTACGCATCGGAATACGCATCGGAATACGAAATGAGGCACCATCGAAGAGCCGGTTCTCAAGCTGCCGCGCTCGAGCAAGCCCTTTGTAAGGAATTGACGAAACCTGTACTCTACGTCGCAAGGTTTTCTCGATCGGTCCGCCGCGAACGATCGACGAACCCAATTTGCATCGCCGCCGAGCCTTCTCTAGTGTGCTCACAGTTCCGAATATTATGAGGCGCCTGCTGGCCATAGTTCTGGCCGTCTTTGTGGCCGCCGGATGCTCGCTCAAAAAGCCGCCCACCGGTGAGGACTATTATCAACAGGGCCAATTGAATTTCGCCGACGGCGAGTACAAGCCCGCGATCGAGAACTACCAGCTTCTGATCGATCACTTTCCGTTCAGCCCCTACGCCGAAGATGCCGAGCTCAAGATCGGTCTGGCGTATTACAAGCAGCAGGACTACGCCGAGGCGATAGCCTCTCTCGACGACTTCCAGCGGATGCATCCGACCAGCAAGAACCTCGAGCTGGTCAGCTATTACATCGCGATGAGCTATTACGATCAGATGGGGCGTGAGGACCAGGACCAGGGCAAGACCGAAGAGGCGCTCAAGCATTTCCAGATTATCGAAGCGCGCTTCCCCGAGGGCTCGTTCGCCGAGCTGGCCAAGGAGCGCTCCGAGGAATGCCGGGAAATGCTGGCGCGGCATCAGATGATCGTCGGCACCTATTATTTCAAGCGCGCCAACTTCCGCGCCGCGGAGTCGCGTCTGGCCGAGCTGATGCAAAAATATCCGGACACTCCGGTCGCTCCGGACGCGCTGTTCGAACTCGCGCAGGCGCTGGAAAAGGAAGGAAAGAAATATTCCGCCGCGCAGGCCTACACCGCGCTGCTGCGGCATTATCCGGACACTCCCTACACCGCGCGGGCCAAAGCCTCGCTCAAGAAACTCAACCAGCCGATCGACACCGAGGAAGATCCGCTTCCGCTGGTGCTGGCCGAAACCGGCTATGGCTCCGAGCAGGTGTCCGACAATCGCGTGATCGTGCGTCAGCGCGACGCCGACGATATGAGCAGCAACCCCTCGCCAGGTGAACCCGGAACCCCGATTCCCGGAACTCCGCCGGGGCAGGCTCCCATGCAGGCGCAGAAGTCCGCGGCTCAGCAACAGGCCCAGACCGCGACCAAATACGGTCCCGACGGGCTGCCGGTCCTCGACGCACCCGGAAAGAAAACCGCCGCGGATAGCACAGGACCCGCCACGCTGAAGACCATTCGACTCTCCGCCGCCGATCCGCCGATGGCGGTGATCTTCGACCTGACCGGTCCGGTGGCGTTCAACAAACGGCTCGAAAGCAGCCCGGGATTTTCATCGGCGGTGCTGATGCTGAAGGATGTAACTCCCGACGCCGGTCTCAACCATCATCTGGTCTTCGATCGCTCGATCTTCAAAGACTGCGACGTCACCAGCAACTCGCAGGGCACCACCGTCACGCTCAACACCGTGCCGCTGAGCGACGTCGAAGTGGTCCCGCTCGACAGTCCGCCGCGCCTGCTGGTGACCTTCACGCCGATGGCGCAGTCGGTCAGTTCGTCGGAATGAAACATTAATCTGATCAGGCGAAGACCGCGTCGAAATTCACGCCGACAAATTTCAGCACTACTTCCGCGTACACCTTGAGGCCCCAGTAGAAGCCCTCGATCGGCAACCGTTCGTCGTTGCCGTGAAACAGCGATCCGAACGGGAGATGCGGATCGAGCTTCACCGGCACGAAGCCGTAGCACTGCGCGCCGAGCTTGCCGTAGAACTTGTTGTCGGTCGCGCCGGGAATCATCCAGGGAATCGCGCGCGCTCCGGGATCGTTCGATTCAACGCGTTCGCGAATCAGCTCGAACAGCTCGGTGTCGGGACTGGTCTCGGCCGGCGGCGCGGTTTTGATCAGCTCGAATTTGGGCTCGGGGCCGACGATACTGCGCAGCTCCGCTACGAAGCTCTCCGGATCCTCGCCCGGCACGGTGCGTCCGTCCAGCACCACTGACGCTTCGCCGGGAATCACGTTGTCCTTGTAACCCGCGCGCAGAATCGTGGGCGTGACCGTATTGCCCATCATCGGGCGGAATAAAGGACCCGGGTTATCCAGCGGCACGCCCAGCTCGGTGAGCATCTTTTTCATAAATGGCGTCACCCGCATGCTCATCGGAGTGTTGGTGATCTTGGTCAGCAACGCCGCCATTTTTCCAATCGCCGTGTCGCGCCGCGGCATCGACCCGTGCCCAGGAGCCGCATTGACGGTCATCTTGACCGTGACGAAGCCTTTTTCCGCGATCTGAATCGCGTAGAAGCGCGCGTTTCCCATGTAGATCGTGAAGCCGCCGACCTCGTTGAGCACCCATCCGGCGCGAATTAGCTCGGGATGCCGCTCGACCAGGAACTTGGCGCCGTGATCGGAACCGGCCTCCTCGTCCGCGACCGCGGCCATAATCACGTCGCGATTCGGAATCGCGTCCGCGCGTCTAAGCGCCGACATCACGACCAGATCCATTGCGCACTTCGACTTCATGTCGAGCGTGCCGCGGCCCCACACGCATCCCTCGGCAATTTCGGCGGCGAACGCCGGCCGAGTCCATCCTGACGGCTCGACCGGAACCACGTCGGTGTGCGAGGAGAGCAGAATCGGCGCGTTGGCGGGATTGTTGCCCTTGATCCTCGCGACCAGGTTGGCGCGCGTCGGCGCGGCTTCCTTGATCGTCGTGTCGAGTCCGTGGCGGCCGAGCGCCTCGGCAATATAATCAGCCGCGATCCTTTCATTGCCGGGCGGATTGCTCGTATCGAGCCTGACCAGATCGCACAGCGCCGCGAACGCCTCGTCCTTTGCGGTTTGCCACGGAACTCTCATCGATTATCTCCTGCCCTCCCTCGTTTCGCCCGGCTATGATACAAGAGGTTTTAAGATAATAACAGTTGGTTTGTGCGGCGGCATGGCGTCTTGCTGATGCTCCGGCAATGATGATTGCCCGCGCCGCGCCCCCCTCGCAAGCCTGCCAGCACCGGGCCGTGCGATGGCCCGGCGCCATGCGGGCAGGGTAAGCTCTCGGCCGGAGAATGGAATCTGAGCATGGCATTGAAGATCACCTGCGTTGAACGAGTCCTCGTCGGCACTGCGGACCTTGAAGCAGCGCGCACGCGATGGAGCCGCGCGGGATTTGCGGTCGCGCCGGACGAGATACGCTCCAACGCAATCGAGTTCGCGCGGATGGCGGCGGGCGGCGTCGAGATTGACCTGTGCGCGGCTGACGCGTCCGCGTCGGGTCCCCTGGCCGACGCGATAAAAGGCGCGGCGGCGCGCGGCGGCGCTGCAATCGGATGGATCTGGGGTGTCGTCGGCGAGGAACCGGACGTTCCCCGATCGGGCGCGTCGATTGCAATTCCCGGAACTGACGGCACAGTCGCTCACGCGCGGCTACTGCCCGACAAGCGCGGGGCGCGGCTCCCGGGAGTGTTCACCGCGACGGCCGAGGTCACGAGCAGCCTCGAAGCGCGGCGCGTGAACCTGGGCGGGTTCGGCGCCAATGCGAACACGGTTACCTACCTTGAGCATATTGTCGTGATGACCCCGATTCTCGAGGATGCAATCGCCGCGCACGGCTCGATCGGAGTGGCGTGCAAGCGAATTCGCGAGGTGGGCAATGGCGCGCGCCAGGCGTTCTTCAAGCTCGAGCAGACCGTGCTGGAAGTCGTCGGACCGGCGCGCGGGGAACCCGGATGCTGGGGGCTTGCGTTCATGTGCGCCGATATCGATCGCGCGGTAGGAATCGCGCGGAAGTCGGGATTGCAGGCAACGGAGCCGAAACCCGCGATTCAGGGAGGCAAGATCGCGCGGATCGTCGATCCGCTCGACGGCGTCGCGGTGGCCTTTATGGAACCGCCGCCCGCGCCCGCAAGGTGACGCGGTCCGCGATCACTTGCCCTGGAATTTCGGCGCGCGCTTTTCCATGAAGGCCGCAATCCCCTCCTGGAAATCGCCCGAGCGGAACAGCAGCAGCAACTGCATCAGCACATGATGCGTGTGCGATTCAAAATCCTGGCTGAGCCCGTGGCGAAACAGCCGCTTCATCGCGCGCACGCCGAGCGGAGCATTGGCCGCGATTTTCTCCGCCCACGCCAGCGTCTCTGGCATCAGGTTGTCGTGCGGCACAACCTTGTTCGCGAGCCCGAGTTCGAGCGCGCGCGCGGGCGCGATGTCGTCGGCAATAAATCCGATCTCGCAGGCGTTGGCCCATCCCACCAGCCGCGGCAGGTACCAGGTGCCGCCGCTCTCCGGCACGATTCCGCGCTTGGCGAAGGCCGGAACCAGCTTGGCGCGGTCGCTCATGATGCGCAGGTCGCAGCCGAGCGCCAGATCGAAGCCGTAGCCCGCGGCGGCGCCGTTGAGCGCGCAGATTACGGGAGTGTCGATGCGATGCAGCGTAACGGTCGGGATGTCGAAGGTGCTGATATGCGCCGCGCCACCGCCCGGCGACGTGACACCCGACCCTCCGATCCCGCGTCCAGCGGCGGCGTCTTTGAGATCGAGTCCCGAGCAGAACCCGCGCCCCTCTCCGGTGAGGATAATCACCCGAACGTCCGGATCGCTGTCGTACTGTTTGAGCTTTTCGCCCAGTGTCGAGAGCATCTCGACGCTGATCGCGTTCATCCGCTCGGGGCGGTTGAGTTTGAGCGTCGCAACATGTCCGGTTTTCTCCGCCAGCAGATCACTCATCGCAAAATCCCTCCCCGTGCGCGCCGAGCCGCGCGAGCGAGATTCGTGGCTAGCACACTCATTGCGCCCCGCGCCAACGAGCCTCGCATTCGGCGAGGCGGCCAAGCAGGAAGGCGCGTTCGCGCTCGTTGCGAACGAGTTCAAGGGCGCGCCGGTACTCGGCGGCCGCTTCGGTCCAGCGTTCGAGGCGCCGCAGAAAATCGGCGCGCGTGGCGGGCAGCATATGATATTCGCGCAGCGCCGGCGCGTCGCTTATCGCTTCGATCAGCGCAAGCGCCGCCGCGGGTCCTTCAGCCATGCCGACCGCGACCGCGCGATTGAGAACGACGACCGGTGAGGGCGCGATCCGCGCGAGATCGGCGAACAGCGCGGCAATTCGATGCCAATCGGTATCGGCCATCGTGGGTGCGATCGCGTAGCACGCCGCGATTTCCGCCTGAAGCAGGTAGGCGCCGGACGTGCCGATACTCCGCGCATACTCCAGATGATCAAGTCCCTGCGCAATCAACTCGCGGTCCCATAGCGAGCGGTCCTGATCGGCGAGCAGCACCAACTCGCCGTCGCTCCCGACGCGCGCGCGATTGCGCGACGCCTGCAGCTCCATCAGCGCGAGCAACGAGATTGCCTCCGAGGCGTCCGGCATCAACCCGATCAGCAGCCGGCCCAGGCGAATCGCCTCGGCGCACAGATCGACGCGGATCAGCGACGGACCCGACCCGGCGGTGTAGCCCTCGTTAAAAGTCAGGTAGATCACAGTCAGCACGGAGGCCGTACACGCGGCCATCTCGGTGCGCTCGGGAATTGCGTACGGGATTCGCCGGTCGCGAATGATTCGCTTGGCGCGCACAATTCGCTGCGCGACGGTCGCTTCGGGCACCAGAAAGGCGCGTGCGATCTCCGCCGTGGTGAGGCCTCCCACCAATCGCAGCGTCAGCGCGACGCGGCTCTCGGCTGGGAGCGCGGGATGACAGCAGATGAAGATCAGGCGCAGGCGGTCGTCTGGAATCGCGGTGCCGCTTTCGTCGTCCATATTGGATTGCGGCTCGAAGATCGCCTGCTCGCGCGCGAGCGCTTCGCTCTTGGAGCGGAAGTTTTTTGCGCGGCGCAGATGATCGATCGCGCGGTTCCTGCCGACCGTGGTGAGCCACGCGGCCGGATTTGCGGGAGCGCCGGAGGCGCGCCACTGCTCGATCGCGACGACCAGAGTCTCCTGCAGAACTTCCTCGGCAAGATCGATATCGCCCAGAATCCGCACCAGCGTTGCGACGATCCGCGCCGATTCGCGCCGGAACACCTCTTCCAGTATCGTTTCGTGCGGCTGCGGCGGACTGCTCCCTCGTGCCATCGAGGGGCAGTCTAGCGCCGGCGCAATTCACACGCGATGCGGCGCGCGTACGGTGAATTACTTCTCGATGTACAGGTCCCAGACGGGATGCACCTCAATCGAGAAATACGGCGGGAACCTCTTCGCCCATTCGATCGCTTCGGCCTGAGAGGCGCAATCGATCATGTAGTATCCGCCAACCGCTTCCTTGGTCTCGGTGAAGGGGCCGTCAACTACCACCGGACTGGGACGCCTTCCCAATCTCACCGTCTTGGCTTCCTCGCTCGGACGCAGCCGCGCCGAGTGTATGAGCTTTTTCTGCGCACTCAGGTCCGCGCCGATTTTCTCGAACCCTGCGATCATCGCTCCCATCTCAGATTCCGGAATCGCCGGCGCCTTCGGATCGTTTATAATCAGAAGCATGTATTTCATAACTCGTCTCCTTTGATCTGCCGGTACGTTTGGATCTCGTCGATCATTCTCCGAAATCCTCGAAGCGGGAGATGCGCCCCCTGCCCTTGCGCAGTTCTCTGCCGCGGATGTATTCGGCCTCGGCCTCTTCGCCCGCGGAGCGGACCCGCGTAAAGGCCCAGACGTCTGCAACTTGATAGATTCCCATTCGATCGAGCTTGAGCAGGATGTCGCCCGCCTTCATTCCTGCCTGATCGGCAAATCCGCCCGGAAAGACCTCAACCAGTTCGATCCCCCATTCGCGCCGCACGGGCCAGGCCGCGATGCTGGCGCGTTTGTCAGCTATGTGGCGAGGATTCTTTATGCCGGTGTGGACATAAAGCATCAGATCGGTGGTCGCCTCGTCCCATCCGAGTGAAAACGAATTTCCGAAGACCTCCCATGCGGCGGTATCGCCAAATCCCTCGTGAACGAGTGTGGCTTTCGTCCCCGACGCGGTTTCCGCGAGCTCTGTGCTCGTCTCGACGTGACCCGGCATGTTGCCGCCGGACATTGCGATGCGCATGAGCTTGGGCGGCTCGAATCGTTCGACGCTCATTTTGATGGGAGGTTTGCCTTCTATAGTCGCCACTCTGTCGCCGTCTTGGTGGTCCTCGAATGGCAGCAGCCATGCACGCGTCTCAAGCGGGTCGGTGAACAGGCTCCAAACGCGAGCAATCGGCAGTGCGAACTCAAATTTCCGCTCGTATCTCCAAACCGGACTTGTCGATCTATTTTCACTCATAGAGCTGTACCTGGGTTGGACTCTCAGACGATCTGCGTCCACCACATTCCGCAGGGGACGACTTGGGTAATATCGCCTTCGACAAATGAGTACTTGCGCGCCCACTCGACCGCCTCTTCGCGCGATGCGCAGTCGAGGATCGTGAATCCGCCGATTACTTCGCGGGTCTCGGTGAAGGGACCGTCCGACACGAGCAATTCGCCGCCGCGCCTTCGCAGCGTGATCGCTTGCCGCGGAGGCGCCAGGCGGACACCGGCCCAGCATATGGATTCGCCCATGAAACCTTTGCGCACATACTCCATGGTAATGCGTTCGGATGCGCGAAAGTTATGTTCGGATTCGGCTTCGGACTCATTCGGCTTTGGACCGCCGAAGCGCAGGAGGAACTTCGACGCTCCGCTTGGGCGATGGCCATGATAAATCAGCGCCGCGCCCACGACCGGCCGAATCTCCATCACATGGCCGTCGTGCTCGTAGCCGATGCTCTTGTACCAATCGATGGCGTCCTGCTTCGAATCGAAATCGATCACGTCAAAGCCGGCCAATAATTCCTTGGTCTCGGTGAACGGCCCGTCGGTCACGCTGTGTTTGCCGCGATTGAAACGCACAATCGCCGACTCCTCGGTGGCGGGAAGGCCCACGCTCATCGTCAGATGGCTGCGATTCGCGGCGGATCTCTGCGTGCTCAGGCCGACCAGTGCCGCCTGGTGCTTACCAATCCGGCGCTGCATTTCGGCTTCAGGCACCAGTCCCTGCTCGCCTCGACGTTCAAGGTCCATCAGGATGAACTTCATCTTGCCATCCTCCCGGGCCAGGCTGGCCCGATATCTATACGACGAACGAGAGCCGCCGATTTCGACATTGCGACCGACGAATCCTCAGCTTAGGAAGATTGCAGCGATAAGGAGATAGGAGGCCGTTTCGCGGCCGCGCCGAGGCGCCCCGAGTTCAGCCGCGCGGGCCGGGGTCGAAAAATCCGAGCGCCGAATGCATCTTGTAACCCAGCAGGTCGCGCAATTGCTTGGGCATCGTGCGTGCGAGATCGAGCGGCGTATCGACGTATTGGTTTTCTTCCTGCCGGAGCCATCCGAGCGAGTACGAGAGGAACACGCCGAAGCGCCAGTCGTCGGCGACGTTCGCGCCAGCGCCGTGCAGCGTTCCGCCCATCCACAGCAGCACCGAGCCGGCAGGCATCGCGGCCGCGGCGATCTCGTCCTCGCGCGCGATGCGGTCTCCCGGCCACCTGTGACTTCCGGGAACCAGATGCGTGCCGCCATTGGCCTCGGTGAAGTCGGTTATTGCCCACATACTCGCAAGCACCAGATTGGGCCGCGGAACTTTGAAGAACTGGAAGGAGTCTTCCTCGCGATGCAGCATCTGCACGGTCGCGCCCGGGCCGACCACCAGCGCCGAGGTCGCGTGCACCTGGTAGCTGGCGCAGTTGGGCGAAAGAATCGCGTCACACGCCGAGAGCATCACCGGATGCGTAACCAGTCCGCGAAACGCCTCGGACTTGGCGGCGAGCGCCGTGATGCGCCGGGTGTTGCCCGGATAGAAATCGGCGGGACCACCGTCGGCGGCGTACTTTTCGTTGAGACTCGTTTTGATGTCGGCCTTTTCGAGATACGGCCCGAGCTCGCGCGCAATCGCCTGGCGCGCGGGAGCGTCGAGAACTCCGGTGACGACAGCGCATCCGTCGCGCTCGAGCGCGGCTACCAGATCGGCGGGCGGCTGCTTGGACGCGAGAACCGGAATTGAAGGCATCGGCGTATCCTCCGGGGCAAACTCTAGCGCGTCGCGCTTGCGCGCGTCGAACCGCGCAGCGCGCTTGACACTTGCCGGCGCATCGGAGAGCATCCGGCGATTGTCACGGACCAAACGGCAAGCGCGCTCAACAGGAGAAATATCCTTATATGAAATCTGTCCAAATGATTTGGCGTTACGGCGCCGCCCTATCCTTTTTGTGCGTGCTCGGACTCGCGACTTGTGCGCGCGCCCAGCAGCCCGCCCCCACCACCACCAAGCAGATCGATCTCGCCGCCGCGCATGCGGAGCGCAAGGCCGCGGTGAACGACAACATGGGCCTTACCCCCGACGAAGCCAAGGCGTTCTGGCCGCTGTACGAGGAGTACGAAGCCAAGATGGACAAGATCGAGACCCGCCATATCAAGGAAGTCCACGCGTACGCCAAGCACTACGCGACGCTGACCGACGCCGATGCCAAGGCGAAACTCGACGAGGTCATGGCGATTCAGGAGGCGGTGCTGGATACGCAGAAGGAATACATTCCGAAGTTCCGCGCGGCTATTTCCGAGATCAAGACCACGCGCTTCTTCCAGATCGACAACAAGCTGCGCGCGCTCGTGCAATGCGATCTCGCGCAGGCGATTCCGCTCGCGCAGAAGGCGCCGGCCGCGCAATAGCGACCGATGCGGCGATAGATTCGCCGCCGGTCCCCTCGGGTTTCCTGCGCGCCACGCTCAGGCGGCGGCGAATTTCCATCGCGTCGCCGTCTGAGTAAACTCGCCCGGGTTGTCGATGAAGCCGAACACGACCTCGGGTTCGACAACGAAGTACGGCCCCATCGCAAGGTCGAGATCCCAATTGTACTTGGGGTCGTACAACTTTTTGTATCGCCGGAGCGTCGCCATGTCCGTCGTCTCGACGGCGACACCCTCGACAATTACGGCTTCGTCGCCATTCTCATTGGTGATGACGCAGCGCGGATTCGCCGCCAGATTTCGCACCTTGCGCGACTCGCGGCCCGAGCTAAAGATGAATCGATCGTCCATCCACAGTCCCCAGACCGGCACCGAATGTGGGCGCCCATCGGGGCGCGCGGTCGAGACCCAGTAGTTCTTCGATTTCTCGAGCCGCTCGCGCGCCCAGCTCCAGGGCAGGAGGCCCCTGCCTTCGCTTGCCGCGGCGATTTCATAGCCGGGCATGTATGGCCGACTCGCTACCGGCGCGCGGCGCGGGACTTTTCGCGGCTTCGCTTTCATTTTGTTGGCCCGCACTTTCGGCTCGAAACCCGCGTCGAAGTATAGGTGCGTGAGGCTTCAAATTTCCACTTGCGAGTATCGCGCGCGTTGTCACCTTCCCCGCGTATCCGCTAAACCATTCGGGCAGTAACGATGGCCACGACCGCAGATCGCTATGTCCTTGCAATCGACATGGGCTCCGGCAGCGCGAAAGTCGCCGTTGTCTCGAACGCGGGCGAAATCGTCGCGTCCGGTCTCGGCGCTATTGGCACGATTATCTCCGACGGCGGCGGCGTCGAGCAGGATCCCGAGGAATATTGGTCGGCGGTATGCACCGCCGCGAAAGCCGCGCTCGAAGCGGCCGGCGTCGCGCGCGATCGGATTATCGCCGTCGCGTGCACGACGCAATGGGCGGTCACGATTCCCGTCGATGAGAACGGCCGCGCGCTGATGAACGCGGTCTCGTGGATGGACACTCGCGGCGGAAAATATAACCGCGCGCTCTCGACCGGATGGCCGCGCATTCAGGGTTACGGGCTTGCGAAGGCGCTCAAATGGGTGCGGCTTTCGGGCGGAGCGCCGGTGGCTTCGGGAGCCGACGGCCTGGGCCATATCCAGTTTATCCGCAACGAGCGTCCGGAGATCTATGCGCGCACGCATAAGTTTCTCGAGCCGATGGACTATCTTAATCTGCGCCTGACCGGACAAATCGCCGCGTCGTTCGCAACGATGTTTACTTACTGGGCGACGGATAATCGCAATCCAAATCGAATTGAATACTCGCCCGCGCTGCTCAGAATATCCAACCTCGAACGCGCCAAGCTGCCTGACTTGTTTCCCGTAAATCACGTGCTCGGAACACTTACGCCCGGTGTCGCCGATGAGCTCGGGCTCAAGCGCGACACTCGCGTCGTGATGGGCTCGTGCGATCTGCAAGCCGCGACGATCGGCGCGGGAACGGTCGAGGACTTCGACGGCTATTTCTATATCGGCACGACCTCCTGGATAAGCTGTCATCTTCCCGCGAAAAGAACCGACCCGGTGCACATGCTCTCCTCGATGCCGGCCGCAATACCGGGACGCTACATCGTCACCGCTGAACAGGGCGTCGCTGGGCGATGCCTCGAATTCCTGAAGGACATCCTGTTTCCCGGCGCCGGCGCGGAAGCATACGCGGAGATGAACGTTCTCGCCGCAGCGATCTCTCCGGGCAGCGACGGACTAATCTTCACGCCGTGGCTCGGCGGCGTGATGGCGCCGGCGGGAGATTTGGCGACCCGCAGCGCGTTCTTCAACCAGAACCTCCGAACGACGCGGGGGCATTATGCGCGCGCCGTGATGGAAGGGATCGCGTTTAATCTTCGCTGGCTCAAAGGCTACGTCGAGAAATTCATCGGGCATCCGTTCGAGCGGCTCGCGTTTATCGGCGGAGGCGCAACGTCGAATCTGTGGTGCCAGATTCAGGCCGATATCCTCGGATGCCAGGTCCGGCAGGTGGCGAATCCACGCAACGCGAATGCGGTGGGAGCCGCGATGGCGGCGTTCGCGGCGCTGGGCGAAATCCAGACGCGGGAGATCCCCGCGTTAGTCAAGATCGAACGCGTCTATGATCCGATCCCCGGGAATCGCAAACTATATGAGACGCGATTTCGCGAGTTCATGCAGATCTATCGCCGCAATCGCGCGATCTATCGGCGCCTGAACGCGGGCGAACCTTAGCAAGGAGCCGTATCGATGCCCAAAGCCGCAAAAGTGAAAAAAACGCCAACCCGCTCGCGCGGCGATCGCCGGCCGCATCTGCTCGAACTCGAAAAGTTCGCGGCGATTCCCAGGAAGGGCCGCCCGCCCGCTCAGGTGCTTCGCGATCTCACGCTCATCGCGCGCGAGGAAAACTCGCGATGGCAGACCGGCCAGATCTCCGGAACTTATTATCATGGCGGAATGGAGCACTACGCATTCCTCAACCGGGTCTTTTCGCTCTATTCGCACGTCAATATTCTACAGCGCGACATGTGCCCCAGCGGCACCAAGTTCGAGGGCGAAGTAATCGCGATGACGGCGCGGATGCTCGGCGCGGACACGGCGCGCGCGCGCAACCCCGCCGACGAAGTTTGCGGCGCGATAACTTCCGGCGGTACGGAGAGCATCATCATGCCGATGCTGGCGTACCGAGAGCAGGGGCGCGCCGAAAAAGGAATTACCGCGCCCGAGATGGTCGTGCCCGACACGATTCATCCGGCATTCTCGAAGGGCGCGCACTATTTTGGAATCAAGCTGGTGCGGATCCCAGTCGGCGCCGACTACCTGGCCAACGTCAGCGCGATGCGCGAAGCGATCGGCCCCAACACGATCGCAATTGGCGGCTCGGCGGCAAATTATCCTCACGGACTTATCGATCCGATCGAGCGGCTCTCCGACCTGGCGCTCGAGACGGGCGTCGGCCTGCACGTCGATAGCTGCTTCGGCGGATTCATTCTGCCATGGATCGAAAAACTCGGTTACGATGTTGCGCCGTTCGATTTCCGGCTGCCGGGCGTCACCTCGATGTCGTGCGATACGCACAAGTGGGGCTACGGACTCAAAGGCGCTTCCGTGGTTCTGTTCCGCAACAAGCAGCTCCGGCGCAAAATGTATTTCGCGCAGACCGATTGGCAGGGCGGGCTATACGCGTCGCCGACCGTCGCGGGCAGCAGGTCGGAGGGGATCAGCGCCTCGACCTGGGCGGCGATCGTCGCGCTCGGCGAAGAAGGATACTTGAAGGCGACGCGCAAAATTATGAAGGCGGCGGATACGATCAAGGCGGGCGTCGCGAAGATTCCCGAGCTCAAGATTATCGGCAAGCCGACTTATTGCATCGCGATCGCCTCCGACACGCTCGATATCTATCACGTCAATGATTTCATGGGCTCGCGCGGATGGCGCCTCAACGGACTGCAGAAACCCGCCGGCTTTCACATCTGCGTCACGCTGCCGCAGACGCTGCCCGGCGTGGCCGCGCGCTTCGTCAGAGATATCGCGCAAGCGGTTGAATACGCCAAACAGCCGCACGCGAATCCTCCCAGCAGCGGCGCGCTGTACGGCGGCGGAGCGACCGCGATCGCACCCGGGATGGTTGATGAACTGATGTATGCGTGGCTCGATTCGAACTACGAGGCGTAGGGGAAAGCGATGCCGGAAAATCGCGGACGAGTGGTGCTGGACGATAGCGCGCTCGCGGAATACTCCGCATTCGCATCGCGGCTGGCCGAAATTGGCGGCCGCGCCGTTCTGCCCTACTTTCGCGCGACGATCGATGTCGAGAACAAGGCGGGCGCCGGCCGCTACGATCCGGTCACGATCGCCGATCGCGCCGCCGAGACCGCAATCCGCAACGAAATCGCGCGCGTCTATCCGGATCATGGAATCCTCGGTGAGGAGCACGGCGCCAAACCGGGACGCGACGGGCTGACCTGGGTGATCGATCCGATCGACGGCACCCGCGCATTTATTATCGGGCAGCTTCACTGGGGAGTCTTGATTGCACTCAACGACGGCGAGCGTCCCGTCGTGGGGATAATGCATCAGCCATTCACCGGCGAGACGTTTTCCGGCTCGCGCCTGGGCTCCGAATGGCGCCGCGGCTCCGAGCGCCGCGCATTGCGCACCCGCGCATGTGCGCGAATCGAGGACGCGGTGGTCTCCGCGACCGACCCCGCGATGTTCAAAAACGGCGGCGAGCGCGACGCATTTCGCGCACTCGCCGGACGCGCGCGGATGCGGCGTTACGGTGGAGACTGCTATTCGTATTGCCTGGTTGCCGCGGGACTGATCGATCTGGTGATCGAGGCGGGATTGCAACCGTACGACATCCAACCGGTAATGCCGATTATCGAAGGCGCTGGAGGAATCGTTACGACGTGGTCGGGCAAGAGCGCCGTCGGCGGCGGCCAATGTATCGCAGCGGGTGACGCGAGCGCGCATCGCCTCGCGCTCGAAATTCTTTCTCGCGCCGCGACGGGCGGGTAACCGGCGCGCGAATCATGGACCTCGGCATGACCGCGCAGACGCGAGAGTCGGCAAATCCATCGCGCCCGCGCAGTCGTCCGACGACCGCGCTGAAAAAGGCCGAGCGCGCGGACCCGCGGCGGCTCAGCAGATCGGTGCATCCGCTGCCAATCCGGCTGGCGCACTGGATCAATATCCCCTTGCTCGCGATCATGGCGGGCAGTGGCCTGCAAATTTACGCCGCCTATCCGAACCTCGGTCCGCGCGGCGGGCAGTACGCGTGGTATCCGCTGCAGGGAGTGACGCCGCCGGGATGGATGCGATTTGGCGGATGGCTGGCCGGAGCGCGGCATTGGCATTTCGCGGTTGCGTGGTTCCTGATCCTGAACGGGCTCATATATCTTGGCTATCTGATCTTCAGCGGCGAATGGCGCCGGCGGATGTTCCTGTTGCGCCGCGACGGGACCGGCGCAATCGCGATGTTCGCATACTACGTGCGATTGCGCGCGACTCCTCCGCCGGAGGACTTTTACAACGGGCTTCAGCGCCTCGCCTACACTTCGGCGATCGCGTTCGCCGTTATCGCGGTTTTCTCGGGACTCGCAATCTACAAACCCGTGCAGCTCCATCTCCTGACCGCGGCGTTCGGAGGCTACGATTTCGCGCGAGTGATTCATCTCGGCGCGCTCGCGATGCTCGCGATGTTCACGGCGACGCATCTCGTGCTGGTCGCGCTTCATCCACGAACGATCGTCAACATGATTAGCGGCGGCCCACGTGGCTAGAATAATCACCCGGCGCAAACTACTCGCCGGAGTTGCGGCGGCCGGACTTCTCGCGGGATGCGATAATCCGGTCGCGGCGCACTTTCTGAGCGCGATGACGCGATGGAACGAGCGCTTCGGGAGCATTCTGTTGTCATCGAATCGGCTCGCACCTGAGCCGCCCATTTCCGAGCTGACACCAGAACACGATTTCCCGAGCTATTTCATATCGGACATGATGCCGATTGCGCCGCCGGACTGGATGCTCAGGATTGGAGGAATGGTCGCGCGTCCGATGATTCTTACGATCGATCAACTCAGGCAAATGCCGATGACAGATATGCGCATCAGGCATCACTGCGTCGAAGGATGGTCGGCGGTGGCGGCATGGCAAGGGGTCCGGCTGCGCGACATCGCACGGATGGCCGGAGCTGCCGCCGAGGCGCGCTACGTCGAGTTCCGCTCATTCGATTCCGGTTACTACTCGTCGTGGGATCTCGCGAGCGCGCTTCATCCGCAGACGATTCTTGCTTACGGTATGAATGGACATCCGCTCTTCCCGGAGCACGGCGCGCCGCTGCGCCTCTACTCGGCGGTGAAGCTCGGCTACAAAAACGTCAAGTACCTGACCGAAGTGAACTTCATGCCGAATCGTACCGGCGGATACTGGGAAGACCAGGG
>DATLTX010000266.1:0-2097 GCA_035533435.1 Binataceae bacterium (SeqCode) | reverse complement strand
GGCCTTGCCGCGTCCGCCGGCGTGAATCTGCACCTTGATGACGGCCTTGGGCTGCCCGAGCGCGGTGAATGCGGCGGCGGCTTCGTCAGCGGTCGAGGCGGGTTGCCCCTTGGGAACGGGAGCGCCGAAGCGCCTGAGGATCTGCTTGGCCTGAAATTCGTGGATGTTCATTGTTACGCTCTTCCTGATGATTCGAGATTGAACGAATGGCGCCGCAAAGCTTCACGCTTTGTCGTTCGCGGCGCCCGATCGCAATGACTCCGGCTATGCGCGGGTCATCTCAAGTACAAATTGCGCGGTCATTTCAGCGAAGCCTGACGGAGCACCGCCGCGATCGCGGCCGCCCCCCTAATTTCCCGCCGCGATTACCTTGTCCATCGCGTCAACCAGTTCCTTCACATGCGCGACCGAACTGTCGAAGGCCTGCTTTTCTGCCGCCGTCAGCTCGATCTCGATCACGCGTTCGACGCCGCCGCCTCCGATCACCACCGGCACCCCGGCGTACAATCCGCGCACGCCGTATTCGCCTTCGAGGTAGGCCGCGCACGGCACGACTTCCTTGCGATCGAGGATGTAGGACTCGACCATCTTGTAGGTCGCGCTGCCGGCCGCGTAGTACGACGAGGTCTTCATCAGGTTGACTATCTCGCCGCCGCCGTTGCGGGTGCGGGTCTCGATTTCCTCGAGCCGCTTGGGCGCGATGAGCTTCTCCACCGGCACACCGCCGATTGTGGTGTAGCTGCGCACCGGCACCATGTCGTCGCCGTGGCCGCCGAGCACCGTTGCACTGACGCTCTCGACTGAGACATGCAGCTCCATCGCAAGGAACGTGCGGTAGCGGGCGGAATCGAGCACTCCGGCCTGTCCGACGATGCGATGCTTGGGGAAGCCGGTCACGCGTTTGAGCTGCGTCACCATCGCGTCGAGCGGATTGGTGACGGCGATCACGAACGCGCCCGGCGCGTGCGCCTTGATCGCGATGCCGACGTCGTTCATCACCTTGGCGTTGATTTTCAGCAGATCGTCGCGGCTCATGCCGGGCTTGCGCGGCGAGCCCGAGGTGACGACGCAGCAATCCGCGCCGGCAATATCCTTGATATCGGTGGTGCCGATCACCTGCGCGTCGATCCCGAGCACCGGCGCGCTTTCGGCCATATCGAGCGCCTTGCCCTGCGGCAATCCGTCGATAATGTCGTAGAGGATGATGTCGCCGAGGTTGCGCAGAAAGCACAGATGCGCGCAGGTCGCGCCCACGTTGCCGGCGCCGATAAACGCAATTTTTCTTCGAGCCACGCCTGATTTACCGCCTGATCGAGATACCCAGTCTAAAGAATAACTTATAATCGCTTTCGCGCTAATGAGGCAATCTTAAGTGATGCGGCGCCCGGCCGGATTCTCCCGATGCCTCAGGCGTGGTGTTAAATAGCAGCGTTCGATATGGAAGTGAAGCCGCCGCGACAGATTCCGGCCGCGCTATCTCATATTGAAGATGATCCCACTCGACACCGTCCGTCTCAGCGGCCGCCCGCCGCTTGCCTCCGACCTTGACGATCTTCGAGTCATCCATTCGGACCCGCGCGCGATGGCGACGCTCGCCGCCGACGGACAGCCGCAAGCCCCCGAGTCCACCATCGCCGCGATCGTGCGGATGCGCGAGCACTGGGAGCGCCACGGCTTTGGCGTGTGGATGCTGTTCGAGAAAGAAACGAATCGCTTCGCCGGATACGCCGGGTTGCGGCATATCGAACTCGATAGTCGGCCGGAAGTCGAGTTGCTGTACGCGATTCGATCCGACCGCTGGGGCGCTGGATTCGCGACCGAAGCGGCCGGCGAAGTATTGCGCCGGGGCTTTCGCGATCTGGCGCCGGATAGTGTCGTTGCGTTCACCCTGCCGCACAATCGCGGCTCGCGCGCCGTGATGGAGAAATGCGGACTGCGCTTCGAGCGCGACATGATTCACGCGGCGCTGCCGCACGTGCTCTATCGGATAACGGCTGCGCAATTTGCGGCGTTCAAGCGTAGCGCAGCCATCGGATGATCTCGCGGACTGACGGGCGCTTGCCGTACATCAGGATTCCCACCCGATAGATCCGCGCC
>DATLTX010000265.1:0-17148 GCA_035533435.1 Binataceae bacterium (SeqCode) | reverse complement strand
CTCTATGGCGCGCTCGCTCGCGGCGGCGAGGTTGACGGATACCGTGTGCTGACTCCCGAAAGCATCGTGCGATGCCACAGCGAGCAGGCGAGCGGGCCGGACGAAGTCCTGTTCATCTCGACGCGGTTTGGGCTGGGCTTCATGATGTCGCAGCCCGGAGCGTCGCTCGGGCCGAATCCGCGATCATTCGGGCATCCGGGCGCCGGCGGCTCGCTCGGTTTCGCCGACCCCGAAGCCAGGATCGGATTCGGATACGTGATGAACAAGATGCAGGCGGGCCTTCTGATCGATCCGCGCGCGACGACGCTTATCGATGCGGCGTACGCTTCACTATAGAAAACACCGGCAGGAGACAGGGCGATGGCTGCGAAGATCGAGGGAAGTTGCGCAGAAAAATTCCGGCGCGTGCGCGCGGTGTTCGCGGAGAACTTCGAGAGCGGAGGCGAAATCGGCGCGGCGGTTGCCGTAACCCTCGACGGTGCGCCGCTCGTCGATCTGTGGGGCGGTCACGCGGATCAGGCGCGCACGCGGCCATGGACGCGCGACACGCTGGTTAACATTTACTCGAGCACCAAGGGGCTGACCGCGATCTGCGCGCATCGGCTGGTCGATCAGGGCAAGCTCGATCTTGACGCTCCTGTTGCGCGCTACTGGCCCGAGTTTGCGCAGGCGGGAAAAGAAAAGCTGCCGGTGCGATTCCTGCTGAGCCATCGGGCCGGTCTGCCCGCGGTGAGCAAGCAACTCGCACCCGAGACGTTCTACGACTGGAATGCGATGTGCGCGGCTCTCGCCGAGCAGAAGCCATGGTGGGAGCCGGGCACCAGGCACGGCTATCATGCGATTACTTACGGATGGCTGGTGGGCGAGGTGATTCGCCGCGCCAGTGGCAAGACGATGGGCGCGTACTTCCGTGACGAGATCGCCGCGCAGCTGGGACTCGATGCGCATGTCGGACTCGACGCGAAGCACGACTCGCGCGTGGCGGAGATTGTGCCGCCACCGCCGCCGGCGTCTGGCGCTCCGAATCAGCTCGCCGAGATGCTCAAGAATCCCGAGTCAATGATCGCGCGGGCGATCACCAATCCTCCGGTGGTGGTGGTCGATCCCAAAGTCGTAAACAGCCGCGCGTTTCGCGCGATGGAACTGCCGTCGGCCAACGGACATGCGACGGCGCGCTCGCTGGCCCGGGTGTACGGCGCGCTCTCGCGCGGCGGCGAGATCGACGGACACCGCGTGCTCACCGCGGCGAGTATCGTGCGCGGCTACACCGAGCAGGCGTTCGGAATCGATGAAGTGATGCTGCAACCGTCGCGCATCGGGCTGGGCTTCATGCTCTCGCATCCGGGCGCGCGCCTTGGGCCGAATGCGCATCCCTTTGGACATCCGGGCGCGGGCGGCTCGCTCGGGTTTGCCGATCCAGAGGCGAAAATCGGCTTCGGTTATGCGATGAACCAGATGGGACAGGACATGGTGCTGGATCCGCGCGCGTCGCGCCTGATCGACGCGGTGTACGCGTCGCTATGAGGGAATGCGCGGTCGGGGAAAGCGGGATTCAGAGTCCGGCGGACTGATGGAGGGCGCAGCGCAGTTTGAAGAAATGTGTCATCGAGGTCATGTAGCGGACGCGCCACGCCGAGGGCATCTTTCCATTCCTCAAGTTCACGTTGTAGCGTGAACCAATCAAGCTGTAGGCCTTGCGGATCCGGCGGAACAACTCATCCGATGAAAGCGGCTTCGCTCCGCCAATCATGCCGATCTCGCTCATCAATTCCTTGCTGTAAGCGGACAGCGCCACCAGGCTGTCGGCAAACAGTTCGTCGCCTTCCTGCAGATGGCTCGAGAAGGTGCCCTCCATGAATGCGGTCATCGAGGCTTTCTCTCCGACCAGCGAGCCATAGATGTAATGACCCAACTCGTGGCCAAGCGTCGCGGCGACCGCGGCGGGATGATGCGCGGTATTGATGAAGATGACGAACTTGTTGCTGTCTCCGATGCTGGTGCGGCAGAAAAACCCGCGCAGCGAGAGCCCGGCGCCCTGCCGATAGGGTTCCGCGCGTAGTTCGATTTCGCGCGGACCGAAGTTGCGAAACAGCTTATCAATGACTTCGGGGCTATCGAGGCTCTTCCAGCGTCCGTCGTACGACTTGATGTCGTTGTCGATCACTTGGGCGAGTTCCCGCACCAGGCGGCGCTCCGGCATCGCGGGTTCTTCGAGATAGTTTGCCGACAGAACTTTCTTGAAGTCGGTAAGCTGCGCGAGCACCCGCTTGCCCATCGAATTGAACGGCACCTTGATTTCGTCGAGCAGCCGCGAGATCAGGCCGTCAACCTCGCGCGAGGCCATCGCGTCGGGTGCGCGGCTCGAGATCCGTTTGCCAAGATCTAGCGAGATAAGGGCTGCACTCATATGGGCACCGGCACTTTACGCGAGACATCCTCCCCGAAAATCAGGGTGTAGTATTATCAGAACTAAGTGGCGACACAAGTAAATTGACCGCGAAAGGTGAACCGCAAGTCGCGTGCCATACCATATATGGGTGCCCGACCGCACGGTCCCACTAATTCTGGAGATCGAGGTTGTTTCACCGATGCCACATTGCAACGCCTGTTCGGAACCTTGTCGCAGTAGCGAGACACTTCCTGTCTCGCGGCGGTCAGGACGAGAGTTGGCGATTGGCAGCATCGTTGGTTGTACTCGGACGCGCTCACCCGCGGGCGCGGGTGCCAGGCGTTCCTATTGCGAAGTCAGCGCCTGGCGGACGGTGTTCAGAATGTACAAAAAGTCGCGCGTGCTCCTTACCTCGCCCATCAGCGCGACGCGCGAGAGCATTTCCATTTCCTGTGTCGTCACGCGCATCGACTCGCGGAGGTGTTCGTTGCGCTGGAATTCCTCCCACGCCGAGTTGGCCGAGGTTTCCGTAGGCGTCGCGACGATCGCGTGAGCTTTAGGATTAGCGAGAAAGAAAAGCTCCTTACGCTCGAAGCCGAGCACGTCAGCCATCCGGGCAACAATTTCCTCAGACGGATGGCGCTTGTCAGTTTCCAGATGGCCGATGTACGGCGTTGACGTGCCGACACAATCGGCCACCTCACGCTGGGTGAGATTCAACTGCCGCCGCCGTTCGCGAATCACTTCCCCAAAAGTCGCCTTGCCCATGACCTACGATCCCTCCTTGTTTCCGTATCCGACCCGGTCTGGTCCGAATTCATTCCATCGCGCGCGATCCTGGCTCCAGGAGCAGTAGCGCGCGTATTCGTCGATTGGCTGATTTAGTTCATCGTTCAGCCGCGCCATCGGTTGATGGATCGTTGCGATTGACGCGCGCCGTGCTCAGTTGCGCGCCGCGACGCCTGTTCTCCAGCGCCCGCGCGCACGCCTCGCGCCCGGCGGATTTTTCGAGATGGCGGCGTTTTCGCTCCAGCGCCGACACGATCGCGCGATACGCGGTTAGCTGCCCGCCCAGTTCAACCCAGTAGCAGGGGGCGCACAGGGGAGGGCAGAATCCGGTCTCGTCGGCGCCGGCGCATCGGTAGCGCCCGCCGCAACTGGCGCATCGATGCTCATGCGGGCGTGGCGCGGCGCGAACAGCTTCATCAGAAGGGTCCGGACACGGCAGCGGCAGCAGGGCCAGCGGTGATTTGGCGGCGGCACAAGCCGCGGCGGATCTGCCGTTGCGCGCAACAGTGACTGAGCGAAGCGTTCCCATGGCCCGCTATTGTTCATGTAATCCTACATTTTGTCAAGTAGGACAAAACGTACTGTAGGGAGGTTTTATTTTGCTGTGACGCGCCGGATTGGGCGCAAGCGGACGCGCCATCGGGCAAGTCCCGCGCGTCCCGCCACGATTGCGGGCGCCAACGCGCTCAGACTGCGAGTAATCGCGCGACGAAATCGAGCCGATCCTTGCCCCAGAACATCTCGCCGCCAACGAAAAACATCGGCACGCCGAACACGCCGCGATCGGCCGCGCGCTCGGTGATCGCGCGCAACTCTTCGCGGATCGCCGTGGAGTCGGCTGTGCGCAGGATCGCTTCGGCCTCGAGGCCGGTGCCGCGCGCGAGCGCGCCGAGCACGCGCGTGTCGGCGACATCCTCGTCGCGCTCCCAGTACGCTCGAAAGACCGCCTGACAGAACGCGGCGCGGGGCGGGCCGGATAAAGCGACCGCGCACCTGAGCGCAGCGGCTGTTTTTATCGGAAAGCGGCTGGGCTTGCGAAACGGCAGTCCGGTCAGCTCGGCGTAGCGGGCGTGATCGCACCACAGGTAGCGCGCCTTGCGCGGCGTCATCGCCATCACGTCGAAGCCGGTGCCGCGAAACAGCGCGGCGCTATGAACCGGCAGCCAGTTCACCTCGGCGCCGGAGCGCGCCGCGATCTCGGGCAGCATGAAGGCGGCGAAGTAGCTGTTGGTGCTCGAGAAATCAAAGTAGAAATCGACGGTGCGCATCGCGGCCTCATTGAGGAGTCAAGTTCGTTATTTCAGCGCGGCGACACGCGCGGCAACGCGATCGACGAATACGCCGGCCGAACCCAGGTAACTTGCCGGATTCATCGCGCGCTGGATATCCTCGCGCGAGAGACGCCGTCCGAGTTCCGCGTCGTCCGCCACGACATCGGCGAGCGCGCGATCCTCGGCGCGCGCCCGGTCGCATGCGCGGGCGACCGCATGATGCGCCGCGGCGCGGCCCATCGACGGGGTCAGAAACGCGGCGAGCGCCTCTGCCATAATTAGTCCGCGCGTCGCGTCGAGGTTTCGCCGCATCCGCGCCGGATCGGCGATCATTCCGGCGGCGAGATCGCGCGCGCGCGCCAGAGCCCCGGCGGTCAGCGTGAAGATCTGGGGTATCGCGAGCGATTCGCTCTGCCACGGTCCGGTTGCGCGCTCGTGATCCTGCGTCATCGCGGAGAATACGATCGGCACCATCGCATGCACCGCGCGAGTCGCGGCAAGGATATACTCGCTCAGAATGGGATTGCGCTTTTGCGGCATCGTACTCGACGATCCCGCGCTGGCGCTGTGCGGCTCAAAAACTTCGGCGACTTCGGTCTGCGTGAGCAGGATGATATCGAACGCGAATTTCGACAGGCTGCCGCATATCAGCGCGCAGATCGCCGCGGCTTCGGCCAGTCCGTCGCGCGTCACGTGCCAGGGAAGATCAGGAGTGCCGAGATCGAGTTCCCGCCCAAGCGCCGCCGCGACCGCCGGACCGTTTGCGCCGAGCGCGGCCAGCGTGCCCGCGGCGCCGCCAAATTGCACGACGAATATCCGTGCGGCGGCCTGGTCCAGACGCGCGACGTGCGCCGCAAGCGGTGCAGCCCAAGTGGCGCACTTCAGGCCGAAGGTGGTAGGGACCGCGTGTTGAAGATGGGTTCGACCGGCAATCGGTGTATCGCGATAGCGCAGCGCATGATCGGCGAGCGCTCGCGCCGTGACGATCAGATCGCGGCGAAGCACCGCGACGGCGCGCCGCATTTGCAGGACGAGCGCGGTATCGACAATATCCTGGGTGGTCGCGCCAAGATGGATGTAGCGCGCGGCATCCGCGCCGGCCGCGCGTCCCAATTCCGCAACCAGCGCGACTACAGGGTATCCGACGGTTCGCGTGCTGGCGGCAATTTTATCGAGCGAGAGTAATTCGACGCGCGCCGCCGCGGGGATCGTCGCGGCGGCTTCCCGCGGTATAATGCCGAGCGAAGCCTCGGCGCGGGCGAGCGCGGCTTCGACCTCGAGCATTGCGGCGAGCTGCGCGCGATCGGAGATCAGGTCGCGCATCTCGTCGGTCCCGAAGAGCGAGCCGAAGATCTGCGAGTCGGCTGGATTGACGCTCATCGGGATAGTTTTGCGACTTTGGGCGATGATTTCGCAAGCGGCGTGAAGTGCGGTGTAACCACGCTAAGATTGCCGGCTTGGTCGCGCGGGGATAAATGACCCTCACATTGAAAAATGAGGCGATGGCGCGATGGATGGCGCTCGCGGAAAATTCAGGCCGAGTGCTGATGGGGCTGCTGATCGTGGTCGGCGCTCTTTACCTCGTGGATGACCTGTCGATTCGATACAAGATTCCGGCCTCGCGCGTCGCGTTCGGCGCGGTGCGGGTCAACAAGTTCCTTGCGGTACCGCTCAAGAACGGCAAGACCGAGTTCATTCTGAACGGATCTGAAAACCGGGTCTGTGTGAACTCGCCGTTTCCGCATCTTGGCTACGCGCCGTGCTGGTACCTCGAGCGGCACAAGGACCGCCGCGAGAACCTGTAGCGTCGAGCGTGGAGGGTCATGTCATCAGCATGATGAGCAGGCCGCCGGCCACGATGAATCCGCCTCCGAGGAGGATTCGATCGTCGGGAATCTGCTTGAAGAGGATGAAGGAAATCGCCTGCGAGACGACAAAAAATATCGCGATATAGACTCCCATCAAGCGATTGAAGTCCAGGCCGCTTTTGTTGGCGAGAATTCCATAGGCAAGCAGCGTAACGGCTCCGGCGGCGGTCGCGGCAGTGCGTCGGCCGAGACCAACTCGCACCAGGGCGTCGCCGCCGACCTCAACTCCCGCAGCAACAACCAGGACCGTGAAAGCTTTTGAGCTTAACCGCGGCCGCGAGCCGGCCGCAATGGTCAGCCGTACCGCCACTTGACTTTAAGTCGGGGGGGGTGACTATTTGTCACTCCGAGAGTCAAAAAGGAGATTTCCGGAAAAAGGAGGGGACACGCGACGCTTATTCAATGTTCGATTCGTTGTTTTGCTACTGGTTATTGGATTTGGCTTCGCAATCGCGCCACAGGGCGCGGAGGCGCAGACGCGACCAACGCCTATGGGGGTTTGGGGCGGTAACCCTGCGCTTCAATACGGCGCAAAAGACTGCTACTACACCGCAAGTACTCTTGGTGCATTAGTCGCAGATCAGGTCGGAACGCAGTACATACTCAGCGCAGCGCACGTTCTCGCATTCGCTCCGGAATACCCATTCTTCGGGAGCGGCTCTAATGAACCGATAATTCAACCTAGCCTCGGGCACATTAACAACATCTCCTACTGCTCCCAGATAACTCCCGCCCTGATCTCACAGTACCAGGTCGCAAGCTTGACCACCGTAGTTCCTCTCGTTTATGGCGGAACGGTAAACTCAGCCGATGCGGCTATAGCTAAAGTGATTCCCGGGATGGTCAGCTCGTCGATCAGTTACATTCCGCAATTCAGCGGGGTACCGTTAACCGTCGTCAAAAAAGGTATGCTCGTGCAAATGACCGGCGCGGCAACAGGCAATACACCCGGAAGGGTGATAAGCAAGATGCTTATGGTTGACGCGACAAATGGCTGCAAATACATTACGACCACGGGTGAGAAGAACGCCAAAAGCTGTGGTTTCGAGAGAGTGGCAATCGGCAATTCTTTCGAGTTTGCGGGCAAAAACCAGGACGGGGACTCTGGTGCATTGGTATTAACGCAAGGGCCTTGTCCGCAGCCTGTTGGCGTATTCGTTTCTGGCGATCCTGCAGCAAGGCGCGGATACGCCGAATCGATCAGCACGACACTGCAGGCTCTGAAATCAGCGGGCGGTTATTCGAGCTTGTCGGTGGTTCCTGGAGGAGGAGGCTGCACGCCGACCACCGCCGAAGTGGAGGATGCGAATGGCGACGTTAGCCTGGAAGATCCTACTGTGCCCGATCCGGACGTGGCTGAGGCGCTTGTAGCGCGGGCGGACATGTTGAGCAACGATTCAAACCTGACCGTACTGACGTATGACGGTTATGTCGACGGTGTCGGGATCGATCTTTCTTTTCCAACTGCTTCTCTAGACGTCATCTTTGATAGCGCCTCAGACCTGGATGTCTATGGATCCTGGTTCCCGACCAGCTATGAGGGCGTACCGGTCGAGGAGACCGTGATCAACGTCATCGATACTTCAGGTGACTCTACCGATTTTGGCTCACTTCCAAACTAGCGCCCGGTTGTCGTTGTCGCTGGTTGACGAGAATCGATGAGGATGAGACGGAAATTATCGCTGCTGGTGTTGATCGGGATCTTTTGGACGGGCGCATTACGTGCCGAGATGTGGTGCGGTCCTGGCCCCTCGACTCCGTTGGACCATCCATGTGGTGCCGTTTCAGAGCGGGCGGCCTCAACTGCGGCTACGAAGTATAGCAGTGAATGGTTGAATTTATCTACCGTTCGGAGGGTTGAGCCGACGACCAAGAAGAACGGCGGCGAAGAGATTTGGGTTTACGTCGACGAGTATTTTTCAAGATCGGAGAGGAGCAAAATTCCTGATTGTGTCGAGGGCATTCCGGTAGTGATTTTTCCTGACTACTCGCCGATTACTTTTACCTATTTCGGTAGCCTGTCGAATTCGGCCGGTTCCGGAGCGCGTAACCAATCGATCACTCCCGAGCAAGAAGCTGCTGAAAAGACTTTAGAGAAGAAGCGCCAAGCTGCTCAGAACGCTTCCGAAAAGAAGCGTATGGCTATAGCAAAAGCCTACACGGACGCCGTCAACAAGTACCGTAAGCGTTGGCTCGCACTGCCGGGAGTATTGGGTATAGGTCCATCAAAGTGTGACGACACCTCCTGCGATTTCGGCTCCGTGGGGATCGCTGTCCAGCGGCAATTTGTGGATGCGACAAGGAGCAAAATACCCCGCTTCGTAGACGGCGTGCCTACCGTGCTTATCCCCCAGGACTGAGGTTTGCTGGATTCGAGCTTTAGCAGGACGGTGAAATAAGGAGGTTAAGACCGCTGCGTCCTTTGGTGGCCGCTTACGACATCAGAAGGATGAGCAAGCCGCCGGCGACAATGAATCCGCCGCCGAGGAGGATTCGATCGTCGGGAATCTGCTTGAAGAGTATGAAGGAAATCGCCTGCGAGACGACAAAAAATATCGCGATATAGACTCCCATCAAGCGATTGAAATCAAGGCCGCTTTTGTTGACCACTATTCCATACGCAAAGAGGGTCACGGCGCCTGCCGCGATCGCCGCCGCCCGCCCGTCGAGTCCGATTCGCACCAGCGCGTCGCCGCCAACTTCGAGGCCCGCGGCGAGAATCAGTATGGCAAGAGCTTTGAGAACCAATCCGAACTCTCAGGCACCGCGCACGGGCAGGCCAGCCTTGCGATATACTTCGTCGATGATCCTCATGCCGATCACGCCGTCGCGCGCGTCGGTCGGCATCGCCGGTCCGCCACGTACGGCGGCAGCGAAGGCGCGCAACTGATAGGCGAAAGTCGAGTCGCCCTCGAACTTCTCCTGCGTTTCGCCGGCGGCGGTCTTGATCGTCATCTGATGCCCGCGATGCGGCGCGAGCGGATTGATCACCGAGAGGCTGCCACGCTCGCCGTGCGCCTCGAACATCACCTGCAGGGGCGCGGACGGTTCCATTGAGCAACTCATGCGCGCCGTGGCGCCGCCCGCCAACTCGAGGTCGGCTTCCATGGCAACGTCTATACCCGGGGTGCCGATGCGCGCGCGTGCGCCGGTCACGGCCGGCGTCGCCCCCGAAAAATGGCGAATCATGTGCAGCGGGTAGCATCCGAGGTCCATCGTCGCGCCGCCGGCAAGGCTGAAATCATGACGGATGTCAGTCGGCGGGATGAAGGGAACCGAGAATTTCCCCTCCAGGCGGGTGAGCTTGCCGAGGGTTCCGTCGCGGATTATCTCGCGCACGCGTTGGGCGAGCGGATGATAGTAATAGTGAAACGCTTCGATCAGCAGGAGGCCGGCGCGATCGGCGGCCTGCGCCATCCGCTCGGCCTCGGCGGCATTCGCGGCGAGCGGTTTTTCGCACAGCACATGCTTGCCGGCGCGCAGGGCGCGGATCGTCCACTCGCAATGAAGCGAGTTCGGGAGAGGATTGTAAATCGCGTCGAGCTCGGGATCGTCCACGAGCGCATCGTAGTTCGCGAGCACGCGCGCAATCCCGTGTGCCTTTGCGAACTCGCGCGCCCGCGCCGGTTCGCGCGCCGCGATTGCGGCAACCTCGACGCCGTCAGCCAGCCGCGCGGGTCTGAGCAGCGCGTCCGGTGCAATCCTTGCCGCGCCAAGCAGTCCAATTCGCAATTTCCCGGAAGCCATCGTAATTTTCTTCCTCACACCAACTCAGTGATGAGATTTGCCGCGGTCCGGGTTCGCTCGAACCGTTCACAAACCGGAAGTGTACGCATGGACGAGCCCCGATGCCACTGTCAATAGCGCGATGCATTTTGCATTGCGTCTTCCACACGCCAGGCCTTCAAAAGCGTTTGCGCGCCAGAAGCTCGTTCGCATTGCCACCGAGTATCTTGTCTTCGTCTTCGCCGGTAAGTCCGAGTGCGCGCACTTCGGCCACCGGATGCGCAAGTCCCGCGGGGAGCGGATAGTCACTTCCGACGACGAAGCGGTCCGCTCCGTAAGACCTCACGAGATGACTGAGCATTTCCCGGTTGTGGCTAATAATGTCGAAGTAGAATTGCGAAAGATAGGTCGAGGGCGCGCGCGGAATCGCTTTCTGGCATTCAGGCACGATCCGAAATCCCATATCGAGCCGTCCGACGAGGGCGGGAAGCGCGCCACCGGCATGATACAGAACTATCCGCAGCTTGGGATGGCGTTCGAGCACTCCTCCATAGATCAACAGCGCTGCGGCAAGTCCCGTGTCATACAAGTTCCCGACAAGGTTACCGAGAAAATATCGCCCCATCGCTCCCGAGGGAGCCGCCTCGAAGGGATGAATGCATACTACCATCCCCAGCGCTTCGGCCGCCGCCCAGAAGACCTCGAAATCGGGTTCATCGAGCTGGCGCTCGACAACCTTGGGCGGAATCTCGACTCCGCGGAGCCCAATACTGGCAGCGCGTTCGAGCTCCCTGGCCGCGGTGGCGGGATCTTGCATCGGAACCGATGCCAATGGAATGAAGTGCCGGGAATCTTTCGCTCCCAGCGCGGCCATCGCGTCGTTGTTGACCTGCGCAATAGCCAATCCAGACTCGGGCGGGGAGTCCGGATACATCAGGAAGGGAACGCAGGAGATTGCTTGCGCCGCGATACCTTCACGATCCATATCGACGATGCGAGCGACGGCATTCGAGATCGGACCATCGATCGGCCGCATCGCCTTTTCCTGGATGAGAAAGAATCTGCGGCCGTCACGCTCGACAATCCGGGTCGCAAAGTGTTTTCCTTCGCGCGCCAGGAAGGCGATCACCTCGGGCGCGATGAAGTGGTTGTGCATGTCGATCACGTCCATCACGTTCTCCAGTAGGAAAGGACAATTGACGGGCGGCGCGTTATAGAATGAAGCTGATCTTGCCGTGCGGACGCAGGGCCTCATTGTCGAGGACAGCCCTTCTTTCGCGAATCTTCAGCGCGCCTTCGCGGCGTACCAGTTTGTAATTGTACCGCCCGACGTAAGTATCGACTGATTCGTTGCGCATCCGATGCACGACGAAATTCGCAGTCACTAGAGTGTTCTCATGCTCGACGCCGAGCACGCGCACGTTGCTGATAATTCGCCGGGTCCGCGAGCGCGGGTTTTCGGCCCACGCCGACTTGCCGAGCAACTGTTTCACGCGCGAGCGGATTCGAACCGCATCGTCCGCAATAATAAACAGAGTATTCCTTGAATCGCCCTCGGGGACATCAGTCGGAGGGACTTCGTAAACGGCGTTTTCGGTGAGCAGCTCGAGCCAGTCGTCCAGCCGCCACTCGTCGAGAAGCGCCGCTTCCTCGTACAGGAGATCCTCGACTTCCTGGCGGCTGGGAGATTGCGGGGTACTCACGCGGCTTTCCTCGCTCGACGGATTTGCGGCTCGGTCATCAAGTGGTTCCATCGCCGCCAAAACGCTCGCATCTGCAATTCGTCGGTGATGGAAGGATGCTCGAGTTTCATCCCGCGCGAGATGTCCGACCATGCGACTTCGCGATTGGCGAAGCCGCGCTGGCAGGATTCCAGCATCTCGACGTCGTCAGGCGTGGCGAAGCCTCCCGGGCCGAGAAAAGTGAGAAAGCTGTCCAGGCGCAGCGCCGAATCTTCGGCACTCTCATCCATGGGCGCCAGCGCCCAGGCGTTTACCTCCATATAGTCAGGGGTAACCGGATAAAAGGTGCGAACCGTGATAGCCATAATGTCGTTGATTACGAGATTCGGGAAGATGCCCAAATTGCGGCTGGTCTCGCAGATGCGCCGAGCGCGGTCAGGGCCAAAGCGTTCCTCGAATTGGCGGCGGACCTCGGCGAAGTGTGCTTTGCGGTCCTCTCCGAAGGGAGGGACCCAGTGCGCGATCGGACGGCCCCACGCGCTCTGGTATTCTACTACCGCATGACCGTTGCCGAGATCGACGGGCTTCTGGCGCGGCGGCGACGTAAGAGTGCTGTTCTTGAAATCGATTCCGATGTCGCCCAGGAAGCCGAAATATCGCTGATGCGTTGGCAGACCGTGGTACCCGTCGTAGCTGTTTTCCACCAGCAGCTTCCAGTTTGCCCGGGCGCTGTATGACTGCTGTCCGGAAACTATCTTCATTCCAAGTGCCGACTGATCCGCGACCAGATCAATATATTCTCGTGCGCCCGCCAGATATTCGTAAAGGGTTTGTGCCGCCGGATCGAAGCAGGCGAATATTAACCCACGGTAGCTGTCCACCCGGGCGGGAGCGGCGAGTTCCATATCGTCGCGTTTGAAACCGTCGCTGTATGATTCCTCACCCGGAACGCCGACCAGTTGACCGCGGGAATTAAAGGTCCATGCGTGGTAAGGGCATTGAAAGGTTTTGGCATTGCCGGATTTCTGCCGGCAAACCATCGCGCCGCGATGAGTACAAGTATTGAGTAGTACGCGCACTATGCTGTCGTCGCCGCGGACCAGAATCAGCGGACGTCCGGCGACGTTGCGTGAGCGATAATCGCCGGCGTGCGGTACCTCGGATTCGTGGCCGACATATATCCAGCATTTGTCGAAAATCCGCCGCCGCTCCTGCTCGAGGCATTGCGAGTCGGTGAATGCGCGCCGATTCACGCGGAACAGCCCCGCCTCCTGATCTTCCATGATGAAGGCTTCGTCCGACTGCTTCATGTCGCTTCTCTCCAATTGACAGTCAAGCGCCAGGCGCTACTTGCCCGACGGATCCCATGCCCAATAGCGTGCGATTGCGCCCGCATCGACTCGCAAGTCAGTTCCCGTGATCATCGCGGAGTCATCCGATGCAAGGAAGACCGCGGCGTGTCCGTAGTCGCGCGGACTCGGCAAGCGCTGCATCGGTACGCGCGTGCGGAAGGGCTCGAAGGCTCTGCGAAACTCCGCGGGATTATTCACTTGCCGTCCCCATCGCGCGGCGCGCTCGATGGACTCCGACGGATCGGTTGCGGTCGGCGTCAGGCTATTAACGCGGATACCGTGAGCGACAAGTTCCATCGCGGCCGATCGAGTAAAATTCAAAAGCCCACTTTTCGCGGTGCAGTAGGCGATGTTGCCGGGCTCACCCTGATGTCCCGCGGTCGAGATGATATTGATTATTGCGCCCTTGCGACCCTGTTGGATCATCGACTGCGCAACGTGCTTGGTGAACAGAAACGCCCCCGTCAAAATAACCGCGAGCTGGCGCTGCCACTGATCCGGCGGCATATCGAGCACGCCTTTCTTGTTGAAGATGGCGGCGTTGTTCACCAGGATATCTATTGCGCCAAAGGCGTTGCACGCGGCGCTCACCGCCTCGGTAACCTGACGTTCATCGGTAACATCACAGGTAACCGCAATCGCACGGGCGCCAGTGCTTTCGATAAAGCGGGCGCAGTCGGCCGCATTCGTTTCACGCGAGTCCGCGCAGACGATGGCTGCGCCCTCGGCCGCCAGACACTCCGCGATTCCGCCGCCGATATTGATGCTGGTGCCCGTGACCAATGCGACTTTTCCAGCTAATCTCATTCCGGCTCTCCGCGGGAGCTGACAGGTTTTCGCTTACTTAGGCGGCGCAATCAGGAAACACTTCGACGAGTTGAAGATCCAGGTGTTGATGAACTCAATTTCCTTCGGCTTGCGCCGAAGTTCCGAAAGAGCGCCCGCCAAGCACATCCAATTGAGAATTTCCTGCTGCCCGCTCGCTTCGACTGACGGCGCCGGATAGTCACGCCAGGCGCCATAATCGCCTGCTTGCAAGGCGTCGAATAAGAAACGATCCGCGGCGGTATCCGGATAGAGGAAGTGGTGTTTCTCAGTTAGAAACGCATGCGACCATCCGGATGATGCCATCAAAGCGACACGCCATGGACTATTCGCAAAGATGCGAGCGGTGGCGGCGCCGAGGTCGAACAATCGTCGCGGCATGGGTGCCGGAGGATCGAGTTGCTCGTGTGAGGGCGGGTTGTCGAACATCGGGAGTCCGCCGCGCTGAGCAATCACTTTGCGCCCATAGCAATTGATCGCGAATGGAATGATCGGATAGTCAAATCCCTTTCGATCATAATCGAGGTACAGTATCGCGTTCGCGAACGCATGGCCAAGCGGATTATGCAGAGGGTGATACGAGTAGGCAGCGTCGAATCCGGCTTCGATGAGGCCGCTGGCGAGATATTTCGCCGCAGCGACGTTGCCGGGAACATTGAACTGTTTATCCGCGGGTTCGCTCCAGACATTGTTGGCGGGCGGCGCGAACTTGAATGAGTCGTGCGCATAGATGCAGTAGGGTGGAATCACATCTTCGCGGAAGTTTTCGTATTGATCGTCGCCCCAAATCACGATGAAATCCGGCCGGAAGTCGTCGATCCGCGCGCGCGCCTTGCGCAGCGACTCAAGCAGCCGCGAGCGATGCCGCTTCGCGGCTGCAGTGCCTTCGTCGTTGCCCCATTCCGCGCGCATCGCTTCGGGCCATCCTTCGGGTTGGCGATATTGTTGCGGCAAATGCGGATTCTGGAGCATCCGCTTCAGAATCCAGGACATCGCTTCGTCGCGGCCCGCCAAAGGTGGATAGTGGGTTATTCCGATCGCGAGAATTTCACTCATGTGCGCATGCTCCCGCCCGTGTGACCGCCGTAATCGAAGGAGTCATCAAGAAATACCGGCTTCATCAGTTACGCAATCGTCATGAAGGATGTGCATGTCATACAGAGTCTTTATCCGATCGACTGAGTATCCGAGGACGCCGGACAGCACCTCGGTGTTGTCGCCGCCCAGAGCCGGCACGTGCCCGCGCGCGTACGCGGCGCTCTCTGCAAACTTGAAGGCGGGGTTCGGCACCTTCAGCGGTCCGGCGCCATCGTCGATAGCGGTAAAGCTGCCGCGCGCCTCAAGATGCGGATGCGCGAGCGCTTCGCGCACGCTGAAATACCGCGAGCAGGGAACGCCCGCTTTAGTGAGAATCGCTTCGCATTCCTCGGCGGTTCGGCTCGAGGCCCATTCGTCGAGCATCGCCATAAACGCGCTCCAGTGTCCGGCGCGTCGTTTCGCGGTCGCAAAGCGCGGATCGCTCATCCATTCAGGATGTCCTACCGCGCCCGAGAGCGCTGCGAAATTATTTTCCTTGACCGCCGCGATCATCACGAATCCGTCATTCGCGCGGGTCGGCTGAAACGAGTTGGCGCGCGATTGCTGCGGAAACTGCGCTTCCTGGAACTCGTAGATGAGCATGCCGAGCACCCCGTCCATCATTGATAGATCAATGTAGTCGCCGCGGCCAGTCCGCTCACGCGCAAGCAACGCGGACTGGATCGCGCCAAAGGCTTGTGAGCCGCCAAGCACGTCGCCGACATAGATGCCGGTATTGAGAGGCCGTTCGAGGCCGTCCTGGTATGACAGGTTGACCAGATCGAATCCGCTCGCGGCGTGTAGCATCGGCGCGTACGCGCTGCGCGATGCCCACGGTCCATGTTGGCCAAATCCGGAAATTGAACAATAGACGATTCGCGGATTAGACCTGGCGATCGCCGCATACTCGAGGCCCAGCCGGCGCATCACGCCGGGGCGCGAATTCTCGACCACTACGTCGGCCCGGGAGGCGAGTTCGTGGACGATCGCAATCGCCTCAGGCTGGCGAAGATCGATCGCGAGACTTTTCTTGCCGCAATTCAGGTCGCCAAAATACGCACTCTTGCCGTTGCGCAGCGGGGGTTGGGTGCGAATGAAATCGCCCTCGGGCGGTTCGAGCTTGATAACCTCCGCACCAAGATCGGCGAGCAGGCGGGTGCAATAGGGTCCCGACACGATCGTGGTGAAGTCAAGCACGCGCACTCCGCCCAGGATTTCGTTAGGCACCGGCGGCCTCGGCGCGGACATTTTCCTTCATCAGCGACAAGTAATGGCGGTTCAGCCGCTCCAGATGTTGCCTCATCTCAGTCACCGCCGCATCGCAGTCGCCCGCCGCGAAGTGCTTCATGAATCGGCGGCGCGAGGGGAGCACCCACGGATTGCGGGTCTGTCCAATCGCGCGGATGAAATGCTGCATCACGTCGATGAGTGCTTCCATCACGATTACCATGACCGGATTCTTCGTGGCGCGGGCGATAATACGGTGAAAGTCAAGATGGATCGCGGCCTGCTCGTAAAAGTCGGCCTTTCCGCGCGCGGCGCGTTCCGCGGTTGAGATGTTCGCCTTGAGCGCGATGAGGTCTTCCGCGGTTGCGCGCTCGCACGCCGCGCGTACCGCGATCGATTCGATCAGCACGCGCGCCTCGGTGAGATGCTCGGGCTGAATCGCGCCGAGATGGAACATGTCGCGAAGGCCGGTGACTATCGCGTCGCCGGTGCTCTCGCGCACATAGGCGCCGCCGGTCGCGCCCTTCTGCAGCCGCAGCAGGCCCGCGTTCTCGAGCGAACGAAGCGCTTCGCGCAGCGTATTTCGCGAGACTCCGAATTGTAGGGCGAGGATCCGTTCGGGCGGGAGCCGATCTCCGGCGCGAAGGCGGCGGTCCGCCAATTCCCTGCGGATCTGATCGGCGATCTCCTCGAACGCCCGTCGGGTGCGGATAGGGCGAAACACGACGCGGCCGGAGCTGCGGGAATGTTTTCGCGCCGCTGCTCGCGGTGGCGGCGGGACAGCCTGGCCGCGCTTGACAATTGAGTTTTGCGTATGCTCCATTGGTTCAACCATTGGAATCCTGAGCCGGCGCGGTGAAAATGTCAAGCGCCGGAGCCCGCGGAAAATATCCATCGGAGGAATGCAAAGTTGATTTCCTTTGAACCGACCGAGGAGCAAAA
>DATLTX010000264.1:0-3931 GCA_035533435.1 Binataceae bacterium (SeqCode) | reverse complement strand
CGCGAGCTTGTCGGTCAAATCGCCCGGGCTGAGCTTTGTATCGTTCAGATAAATTTCGTTGGCGCGCGTGATCGAGACCACGAATTGCTCTTCCTTGCCCGCTAGCGCCTCGGCCTTGACCTTCGGCAGCGTGACCTGCACGCCCTGCTGGATTATCGGCGCGGTGACCATGAAGATCACCAGCAGCACCAGCATCACGTCCACCAGCGGAGTGACGTTGATCTGCGAGACCATCTGCCCGCGCTGCCCTGAATCAAAAGCCATCGAAAAATTCCGTTACGGCAAATCCGCTACGACAGGAAGTGACGTTCGGCGATATTCAAAAATTCGGACGTGAAATTCTCCATCTCGGTGGCGAGCACCCGGATCCGCGCGGTGAAGAAGTTGTAGAACATCACGGCCGGAATCGCCGCGACCAATCCCACCGCGGTCGCAATCAGCGCCTCGGCGATTCCGGGCGCGACCGCTTGAATACTCGAGGAATGCGCCGCCGACAGGCCCATGAACGCCGTCATGATTCCCCACACCGTTCCGAACAGCCCGATAAACGGCGCCGCCGACCCGGTAGTCGCAAGGAACGTGGTGCCGTACTCGAGCTTGGTCAGCTCGACGTTGGCCTGCCGCTTCATCGCGCGCGTGACATTTTCGATTCCGCCGAGGTCGGTCGAGAATTCCGACTGCGCGCCCACCGCCTGGCGCTTCGCGCGCGTCAGTTGCAGCAGCTCCTGGTAGCCCGCGCGAAATACCTGCGCGACGGGGCTGCGCGTGAATCCGACGCTGGCGGTATGGATCGCGTTTAAGTTTTTCGATTCCCAGAAAATCGTGATGAAGCGTTCCGACTCGCGCCGCGCCCGCGAGATCTGGACCAGCTTGTACAGGCTGATCCCCCAGCATCCGATCGAGAATCCGACCAGCGTCCACAGCACGGCGGCGACCACCGGACCCGTGCCCAGCATGATCTGCACCACGCCCAACTGCCCCGCCGCACCTACCTGATGGAGCATACCTACTGCCCTGAAACCCAAGATGAGCTTCATTATACGGGTATCTGACCGCCCAAGACCAGTAACTCCGGCGAATCGGGCGCGTGGCCGGGAATCGGACCCAATCGGCCCGAGATGTCCTACCCCGAGTTTCGATTTGCGCACGTCTGAAAATAGCGACGCGATTGATCGCGCTCGAAACCGGCACATCGCGCCACGCGTATGCCTATCGACGGCAATCGATGCGTGCCGCCGCTTGCCTGGAGCGGACTACATCGGACGTATCATTGTGAAACACATTTCCACCGGATCAGACCTTGCAACCCGTCTGGCGTGGATATTCGTCGTTTTCGTTTTCGATTCATTCCGATCTGCCTTTCCGTTGCGATCGTAGCCGCCGCCGGCGGCGCGATTTTCGCCGCCTCCGGCGACACGGTCGCCGATCGCCTGCTCGGTCAGGATGACTTCACCAAGGGCGCCGTCAACCTCGCCAACGCGTCGTCGCTCGATTTTCAGGACGGTATCGCCGTCGATGCGGCCGGGCATCTTTATGCCGCCGATCCAAACAACAACCGAATCCTCGGATGGAACGACGCGGCGGGATTCACCGACGGCGCGGCCGCCGACCTGGTAGTCGGACAGAATGATTTCCTTTCCTCGTCATGCAACCAGGGCGACAGCCAGCCGAGCGCGGCCTCGCTATGCCAGCCCAACGGGGTTGCGGCCGACGCGGCGGGAAATCTTTACGTCGCCGACACGAACAACAACCGCGTGCTGGTTTTCGCCGCGCCATTCGCGGGTTTCTCCGGCGCGCAGATCGCGGGTTTGTCGGCGAGCGTCGTCTTCGGCCAGCCAAACGCGCAATCGAGCGCCGCCAACAACGGCGGCATCAGCGCTTCGAGCCTGAGCGACCCCTGGGGTCTTGCCGTTGATTCAAGCGGAAATCTCTTCGTCGCCGATAATCTCAATAGCCGCGTTCTGGTCTTCGCCGATCCGCTCTCGACCTCGCCCGCGAACACGATCGCGTCGATCGTGATCGGACAGAGCGCCTTCGGCGCCGCGCTATGCAACCAGAGCGCGAATGCCGCGGCCAATCCGTCGGCGAGCACTCTGTGCTTTCCCGAAGGAATCGCCGTCGATACGGCCGGCAATCTCTTCGTCGCCGACTCGAGCAACAATCGCGTGGTCGAGTTCGATGCGCCGTTTACGCAAGGCGCCGCCGCGAACATGGTCTTGGGGCAGACTTCCTTTACCGGCAAATTCGCCAACTCCGGCGGGATTGGCGCCGCGACCCTCTTCGGACCGGCCGGTGTCGCACTCGATCTGGCCGGCAACCTTTATGTCGCCGACACGTTCAACAACCGCGTGCTCGAATTCGATCTGCCGCGCACCAGCGGCGTCACCACCGCAGCGATCGTTTTCGGCCAATCAGGCTCGTTTACGAGCAGCACCTGCGACGGCTCCTCAGGCGTGCTCGCCACGGCGCTCACGCTATGCGGCCCCACCGACGCCGCGCTCGACGGGGCAGGGCGCCTCTATGTCTCCGATCAGGCCAACAGCCGGATCGCCGAATATGACAATCCGCTGATCCCCGGCGCGAGCGTGAACCGCGTCCTCGGCCAGCCCGATTCCACTCACAACGGCGTCAACGAAGTGAAGCAGCAAAGCCTGGACGATCCGCAGGCGGTCGCCGTCGATGCGAGCGGGCATCTGTATGTCGCCGATACCGGGAATAGCCGCGTGCTCGGATGGCATAGTGCGGCGGCTTTCGCCGACGGCGACCCGGCCGACCTCGTGATCGGGCAGGCCGACTTCGCCTCGCACAGTTGCAATCAGGGCGCGTTGGAACCCAGCGCCGCGACGCTATGCTTTCCGACCGGGCTTGCGGCCGATGCGAGCGGAAATCTTTTCGTATCCGATACCGCCAACAGCCGCGTGCTCGGCTTCAGCGCTCCTTTCGCGTCCTTCACCAGCGCTGCGATTATCGATCCCGCCGCGACCGTCGCACTCGGCCAGGGCGGCAGCCTGGTCGTCGCCACGCAGAACAACGGTGGTATCGGAGCCGGCTCGCTCGATCAGCCGCAGGGTCTCGCGATCGACGGGGCCGGCAATCTCTACGTCGCCGATACCGCGAACAATCGCGTGCTCGAGTATAATCAACCGGTATCGAACGGCGAGTCGGCAAGCCGCGTGTTCGGACAGGATCAAACCGGGACCAATTTCAGCGCCGCCGGATGCAATCAGGGCGCGGGAACCAGCGGTCCCGCCAGCGCGACCACGCTGTGCCTGCCCGAGGGCGTTGGGCTGGACCCTGCCGGCAATCTCTACGTCGCCGATTCCAACAACAACCGCGTCCTCGAGTACAACTCGCCGCTCGCGATCGTCAACGGTCTGGCTGGCAGCGGCGACGTTACTGCCGACGTGGTTTTCGGACAATCCGGGTTCACCGCCAATAGCGCCGACGCGCCCTCCGGAGTTCCGGGCGCGAGCACGCTCGAATTTCCCGAAGGAGTAACCGCGGATTCGCTCGGCAACGTTTATATCGCCGATACTTCCAACACCCGCGTGCTGGGCTTCGTTACCCCGCTGCAAAATCCGGCCTCGCCCAACACCACGGCGGCGATAGTGTTCGGGCAAGACGGCGCATTCGACTTCAGCGACTCCGCATGCAACGCCTTCAGCACGCCGCCCGGCGCGCCGAGCGCCTCCAATCTTTGCGAACCCTCGGGAATCGCCGTCGATGGCTCGGGCAACCTCTATGTCGCCGATACGGACAATAGCCGCGTGCTGGAATTTTCCCAGCCGCTTCCCTTCGCGGGATCGACTCCGTCGCCAACGCCAAGCGCCACGCCGACCGTTTCAGCTACCCCATCCCCAACCGGCACGGCCACTCCGACTCTGACCGCGACGCCGACGGCGACCATCACCGCAACGCCGACCGCAACCGC
>DATLTX010000263.1:0-3116 GCA_035533435.1 Binataceae bacterium (SeqCode) | reverse complement strand
ATCGCGCGCGCGGCCGAGCGCAGCGGGGCAGCGGTAATCGCGATCGCGCCGCGCAGAATTTGCGGAACCTTCGCGGCGCTGAGTCTCACGATGAATCGCGCCGGCGCGTCGTTCAGCCGAATCCGCCCCGGCGCGCCCGCGCTCTTCGACGGGCTAAAGCTCGAACCGGTCATCACGCGCAACAAGCTCGGCGGCTCGGGCGGGCACACGCGGATTATCGCGGCGATCGATCCGGTATCCGATGCGCCGGTATCCAATGCGGATATCGCGCCAGCGCGTCCAGAGCGACCTCATGCGCCCGGACGTATCAGCACAAGTGCCGCGCATAGTTCCCCTTCCCGTGCGGGAAGGGGTCAGGGGTTAGGTCGGAACGATTCATCGCATGCGACGAGTCCTCCAGAGCGACCTCTCCTGGCGGGCGATGCCCGCCACCCTCCCCGCATCGGGGAGGGAATCAGACAAAATGCCGGACAGGAGCCCGCCCAATCATCCGCTACGTCCGAGGACATCAGCAGAAACGTCGCATCGAGTTCCCCTTCTCGTGCGGGAAGGGGTCAGGGGTTAGGTCGATCCGATCCATCTCATGCGACGAGTCCTCCAGAGCGACCTCTCCCGGCGGGCGATGCCCGCCACCCTCCCCGCATCGGGGAGGGAATCAGACAAAATGCCGGACAGGAGCCTGCCGAATCATCCGCTACGTCCGAGGACATCAGCAGAATCGACGGCTCTGGTTCCCCTTCCCGTGCGGGAAGGGGTCAGGGGTTAGGTCGATCCGATCCATCTCATGCGACGAGTCCTCCAGAGCGACCTCTCCTGGCGGGCGATGCCCGCCACCCTTCCCGCATCGGGGAGGGAATAGGAAAAAGAGCCGACCAGAATTTTGAGCGCGCGCCGCTTTGCTCTGCGCTGAACAATGACCCTCACCTAACCTCTCCCTTACAGGGCGAGGCATCAGGCGCGGAGGCGCGCGGCGCGCTGGAAAGACCCTCACCTGACCGCGTGCCGGTGGCACCTCCCTTGCCGGGCGAGGGATCAGAACAGCCGGTCTATCCTGGCAAGGGCGAGAGCCGCATTACGCTCGACGACCTCGAGCGATACGGCGGCGGGCTGATTTGCCTTGCGGGCGGAGCGATGAGCCCGCTTTCGCACGCGCTCGTGCGCGGCGAGGATCCGCGCGCGCTCGCCGATCGTCTGCGCGGAATTTTCGGCGCGGGAAATCTTTACATCGATTTGCAGCGTCATCTCGACGCCGATGAAGAGCGGCTTAACCGCAAGCTCTTCGCACTCGCCGACGCGGCGGGTCTGCCGGTCGCCGCGAGCAACGACGTATGCGCCGCGCTCGAGGATCGCCGCCTGCTCGACGTGCTCACCTGTATCCGTATCGGCAGCACGCTCGAAGAGGCGGGGCGCGCGCTATGGGTCAATAACCATCGCCACTTGAAATCGCCCGCCGCGATGGCGACGCTGTTCCGCGACCTGCCCGCCGCGGTCGCCGCAACCTGCGCGATCGCCGAGCGCTGCGAATTCACCATGTCGGACATGGGCTACCGCTTTCCCGACTATCCGCTCCCGCCGGGTGAGAGCGCCGACAGCTACCTGCGCGCGCTGACGTACGCGGGAGCGCGCGAGCGATGGCCGCGCGGAATCGACGATCGCACGCGCCGCCAGCTCGAGCACGAACTCACCACGATCGCGCGGCTTAAGCTCGCGGGCTACTTCCTTATCGTCTGGGATATCGTCCAGTTCTGCCGCGAGAATCGAATCATGGCGCAGGGCCGCGGCTCGGCCGCCAACAGCGCGGTGTGCTACGCGCTAGGAATCACGGCGGTCGATGCGGTCAAGATGGAGCTGCTCTTCGAGCGCTTCTTGTCCGAAGAACGCGGCGAATGGCCCGATATCGATCTCGATCTGCCGAGCGGCGACGAGCGCGAACGCGTCATCCAGTACGTCTATCGCCGCTACGGCGAACGCGGCGCCGCGATGACCGCCAACGTGATCACCTATCGCACCAAAAGCGCGGTGCGCGAGGTCGGCAAGGTGCTGGGATTTTCTCCCGCCCAGGTCGATCGGCTGGCCAAACTCAACCAGGTCTATGAGTTCCGCGATCGCCACGACGATCTGGTCGAGCTGTTGCGCCGCGGCGGTATCGACGCCGAAGCGCCGCGTATCCGGATGCTCGCCGAGCTGGTGCGGCGTATCCAGGGCGCGCCGCGCCATCTCGGGCAGCATAGCGGCGGCATGGTGATCGCCGCGCAGCCGCTCGACGAGATCGTGCCGCTCGAACCGGCCTCGATGCCCGGGCGGGTCGTGATCCAGTGGGACAAGGACGATTGCGCCGATCTGGGAATTATCAAGATCGATCTGCTCGGGCTCGGGATGCTCGCGGCGCTCGAGGAGGCAATCCCGATGATCCGCACGCACGAGGAGGTCGAGATCGATCTCGCGCATATTCCGCCAGACGATCCCGGCGTGTACGCGATGCTGCGGCGGGCCGACACTGTCGGCGTTTTCCAGGTCGAAAGCCGCGCGCAGATGGCCACGTTGCCGCGGATGAAGCCCGAGCGCTTCTATGACCTGGTGGTCGAGGTCGCGATAATCCGCCCCGGCCCGATCGTCGGCAAGATGGTGCATCCGTACCTCGACCGCAGAAACCGCCGCGCTCCGGTGACTTATCCGCATCCCGCGCTCGAACCGATTCTGCGCCGCACGCTCGGCGTGCCGCTGTTTCAGGAGCAACTGCTGCGCATCGCGATGACGGTCGGCGGCTTCACCGGCGGCGAGGCCGAGGAGTTGCGCCGCGCGATGGGCTTCAAACGCTCGGCCGAGCGGATGGAAAAGATCGAGGCGCGGCTGCGCGGCGGGATGGCGCGCAACGGAATTATCGGCGCATCAGCCGACGATATCGTGCGCTCGATCACTTCGTTCGCGCTCTATGGATTTCCCGAGTCGCACGCCGCGAGCTTCGCGCTGATCGCGTATGCCTCGGCCTATCTGAAATATCATCATCCGGCGGCGTTCTTCGCCGCGATGCTCAATTGCTATCCGCTCGGCTTCTATTCTCCAGCGACACTGATCAAAGACGCCGAACGCCACGGCGTAACGATGCTGCCGATCGA
>DATLTX010000262.1:0-27470 GCA_035533435.1 Binataceae bacterium (SeqCode) | reverse complement strand
GCGTGACGGCAGAAATGCCCGCACGGGTGTCACTTATGGGTCCGAGTCCGATAACGAGCCGCGCTACTTCGGCGACGTGGCAACGGAGAGTGGTTATCGCAGGAATGATAAAGCATCGCGGCTGCGTGCATGGCCGTCTCGGGATTCCTCGCCCCAGGGGCTCGGAATGACGACCGGGGGCGTGGCTGAGACTACGGTAATCATGCACCAAGCCCACGTCCGTCATTCCGAGCCCATAGGGCGAGGAATCCCGAGGCGGCCATGCGCATACCTGCGGTCGGCGCACAAGCCAAGGGTCGAGCCACGGGATTTCCTTCGGCGTCGCTCAGGACGGGCTCTCGCGCGGCATCCCCGGCGGGAATGATCACCGTCAACGCGCGGCGGCGAATCATCAATGACGCACGATGAGAGAGCGTCGGCCGATCGATCTTAGCCACTACCGCGGGGGCGGGGCTTTGACAGCATGCCATCGGTGCGATACGTGTGGCTCCGCCGAGCGCGGGCGAATCGATAATGTCTGACGAAACCGATCGCGATTCCAAATCGCCGCAATCACCGGAGACTTCGTTGCCGGGACAATCGACCGCCAACGATCGCGCGGTCGAGGAGCTTGCGCGCGAGCTGTCCGAGCGGTTGCGTGCGATGCCGAATCGGCAGGAGATGACCGACTACGCGGTCTCGCTGCTGAAGGAGAGCAACGAGGAAGCCGATCAGGCGGACCTCGCACGCGAATCGAAGATCAAGCTGGGGCGCGGCGATCCGTTCAATCCGATCGCATTTGCAATTCCGCTGCTGGTCGTGGGACTGGTCCTGATGGCGACAGGGCTGTTGACCGGGATGGGGATATTGGTGGTGGTGATTGCGATCGTGATGTTTGCGTACGGATTGATCGTTCCGTTTTTTTCGCGCGGTGGCGGGTCGGGAAAGTCGTCCGGAGACTAAGGTTGATGATGATCGCGGCGCAAATCAGCGGTTCTTCTTGCAGAGCCGCATCATAATTAGGTAGCCTTACGCGCGGCGGTGGATTGGGTTTTGGAATCGAGGGGTTGGAAGCGCATCTCGTTTTAGAGTAAGCATCGGTTTATGTGGAGGCGGGCGTTTAATGCCCGGGTAGTGGCTTAGATGGCGAAGTTGGACTGGAAAGAGGTCAGGCGCCAGATTACCGATTCTCAAGCGTGGCAGTCGATTTTCCGCCACGGCTACGAAGACACGCCGCGCAACCGTATCCTGATGGTTTCGGGCAACGTCTGGCTGCATCTTCATCCTTCAAAAGTGCAAAAGCATGCCGTCCGGTTGCGCTTCACGTGGTGCATGGGCGGAATCACCTTTTTGCTGTTCCTGGTCACGGTAATTACCGGCGTGTACCTGATGTTCTATTACCGGCCGACCGCGGAATACGCATACGCGGACATGAAGTATCTCGAATTCGACATGCCGTTCGGGATGCTGATGCGCAACATGCATCGATGGGCCGCGCACGGGATGGTGATCGCGGTGTGGCTGCATATGTTCCGGGTGTTCATGACCGGATCGTACAAACCGCCGCGCGAGTTCAACTGGGTGGTCGGGGTTATCCTGCTGGTGCTGACGCTGCTGCTCTCGTTCACCGGATATCTGCTGCCGTGGGATCAGCTTTCGATCTGGGCGGTGACGGTCGGATCGAACATGGCGCGCGCCACGCCGCTACTGGGTTTTGGCGGACCGTTCCACGAGGTGCTGGGGGTCAATCCGATCTACGACGCGCGCGCGTTTATTTTCGGCGGCGCCGAGATTGGGCCGCATACGCTGCTTCGGTTTTACATCCTGCACTGCATCTTCTTTCCGCTGGTCGCGACCATCTTTATGGCGGTGCATTTCTGGCGGATTCGGCGTGACGGAATGTCAGGCCCGCTCTAGGGTTTGAAAGAGGACGGCGATGGGCGACCTGATATCCTATATCGCGCGCATGGGAATCGTGCGCGTGCTCTCGGTCCCGATTGGGATGGGCATTGCGCTGTGGCTTATCTGGCGCGCTGCGGCGCCGGAGCCGTGGAAGGACGACGATGACGCCGATACGCATCGAGCCTGAGCGCGTGCGAATTAATTTCCGCGGCTGCGCGAGCATCCGCGAACTATCGCCGATGGAATCGACAAGGGTTTAATCATGGCGAGCCACGAAGGAAATTCTCCCGGCAACGCTTCAGGATCAGGATCGGGATCGATGATGATGGCGGCGGCGGGCGGCGCGGGTGCTCCCGCGCGCGCACCAGCAGGGGGAGGCGCGCCCGGCGGCAAGCGGATCGAAGTACCGATCAAGAAGGCCGGCGGCGGAGTCGAGGAAAAGCTCCACACCTGGCCGTTTCTGGTGCGCAGCGAATTTCTGATGACGCTGCTGGTAGTCGTGGTGCTGACCATCTGGTCGCTCACGATCAACGCGCCGCTCGAAGAGCCGTCCAATCCGACCCGGACGCCGAATCCCTCGAAGGCGCCGTGGTACTTCCTGGGCCTGCAGGAGATGCTGGTTTTTTTCGATCCGTGGTACGCGGGAGTGGTGCTGCCGAGCTTTATTATCGTCGGCTTGATGCTGATCCCTTATCTCGACATCAATCCCAAGGGCAACGGCTACTATACTTTTCGCGAGCGGATGTTCGAGATCCTGACCTTCTTCCTAGGGTTCCACGTGCTGTGGGTCTCGTTCATCATTATCGGGACATTCTTCCGCGGCCCCGGATGGAACTGGTTCTGGCCGGGGCAGGTTTGGGATCCGCATCTGGTCGAGTCGCTGGCCAACGTCGATCTGCCGTACTTTTTCGGATTGCGCGACTACCTGGCCTCGGCGATCTTCGGGCTTGCGCTGATCATCGGCTACTTCGTGGTTGGCTATATCGCATTCTATTTATGGATTCGCGCGCGGCCCGCCAATGATCCATGGTCGGCGTTTCCGGGCGGAGGGCGCGAGCTGCTGCAGAAGTGGGGACCGGTGCGATTTGGGATTACCGGGTTTCTGCTGATCGCGATGATGGGCGTGTTCATCAAGATGATGCTACGCCACGCGCTCAATATAAAGTACATCCTGGTTACGCCCTGGATAAATATCTAGCGGAAAATATCCAGGTGGGAAGGATCTGAGGCGCAGTTGCGTGTACCTGTTGGGCAAAGTTCTGGAGGCGCTCGGCTGCGCCGATGTGGGTTTTGCCCTGTTCGTGGGGATTACGCAGACGCATGGAATGGGTAATGAGTACAAGCTGACCGGGATCGGAATCCTGGTGTTTCTGGCGGGCTATATCGCCGAGAGTTTTTCCGGCGCGGATTCCTGAGTGCGATGAACCAAGCGGCTGCGGCATGCGGCGCGATCAACTGATTCGAGGGCGGGTAGGTAGGATAGATGGCTGGCAGACCGGGGCTTGATCCCACTGAGGAAGGCAAGTCGTTCAGCGCGCTGTTTGTCCTGATGGTCGCGCTGCTGCTCGTGGTCGCGGTGTGGTCGATTTGGGACGACAATATCTCGCGGCGGCCGTGGAAAGAGTACCAGGTCGAGTTCGACCGGCTCGCGTACGACAAGTACATGCGCGATGCCGGCGATGAACAGAAAAAGCTCGACGCGAATCCCGAATACGTAAAGCTGATCAAGGATCTCGCGATCGATCAGCGCGAGCTCAGCTCGGGCGCGACCGCCGACAAGCTGGTGGAGCTGAAGAGCCAGCTGGTGGGCCTGCAGGTGACCGCCGACGAAAAGGAACAGGCGGCGCGCTTCACCAAGTCGTACATGACCGAAGGCTGGTACGACTACAATCATGCGATCCAGACCAAGCAGGATCCGTCCAAATTCAAAACTCAGCTCGATGAATTGGGCAAGGATCTCGACCGCGAGACCAAAATCTCCGACGCCGCCAAGGCGGCTGCGCAGAAGGTCAAGGATCAGATCGAGACGATCAACTCGCAAGTCGATACGATCACCGACCGGCTCAAAGTCCTGACCAAGACCCGCGACGATCTTTTCGACAAGGCCGACGGCTACATGATCCCGATCAAGTTCGCCGGCCGGGTGATCCTGCGCTATCCGAAAATTCCGAAGATTCAGCAGACCGCGATCGACGACTTCGATCGCAACGCCTTCGACGAGGCGGTCGCGCGCGTCGATCGCTGCCAGTCCTGCCACATGGGGATCGACAAAAAGGGCTTCGAGAACGCACCGCAGCCGTTTCGCACCCATTCAAATTTCAGCGCGATTATCGACAAGCATCCGACCGACAAGCTCGGGTGCACCCCGTGCCACGAGGGGCAGGGCCCCGCGGTCAATTCGATCGCGATGGCGCATGGCGACGTCGAGCACTGGGAGCATCCGCTGCTGAAGGGCGAAGAGATGCAGGCGCGATGCGTCAAGTGCCACGTCGATGTCGGATCGCTGCGCGGCAAGGACGACCAGCAGATCGCGATCAACTGGGTCCAGGGCGAACGCCTGTTCCAGCAGATGGGATGCACCGGATGCCATCTGGCGGCGGGCTACGAAGACCTGCCCAAGATCGGTCCGTACCTGAAGCTCGCGTCGGCGAAGCTCGACCCGTCGTGGACCGTGCGCTGGATCACCAATCCGCATCTGATTCATCCGCATACCCGGATGCCGAACTTCATGTTCTCGCGCGAGCAGGCGACTGAAATCGCGGCGTACATTCTGTCGAGTTCGGAAAAGAATTCGACCGCATGGCTGAGCGCGCATCCCGAGCCGCCCACGCTCGAAGCTGATATCGCGAACCCCGCGTTCGTCGAAGAGGGCAAGGGGTTGTTCGAGTCGGTCGGCTGCAAAGCCTGCCATTCGATTGAGCCCGACAAGTTAGGCACTCCGGTCGGCAGCGACGCGCACTTCGTTCCCACCGCGGCGCGCACCACCAAAGACTTCGCGCCGAACCTGGCGGAGATCGCCGAGAAGACGAGTCCGCGATGGGTTTACGCGTGGCTCAAGAACCCGCGCGATTTCTCGCCGCACACCGCGATGCCGTCGCTCAGGCTCTCCGACCACGAGGCCGCGGCGCTGACCGCCTTCCTGATGACGCACGGCAAGAAGAAGGAAGACTCCGGGGTCGAGGTCGCCCTCAAGGATCCCGCCAACATCAAGGCCGGGGAAGCGCTGGTGCGCAAGTACGGGTGCTTCGGATGCCACGATGTCGAAGGGATGGACAAGGAATCGCGAATCGGCGTCGAGCTGACCGCGTTTGGATCGAAGCATATCGACGAGATGTTTTTCGGCGACCGCACCGATATCGCGCCGACCTGGAACGCATGGACCTTCCACAAGCTGCAAGACCCGCGCATCTACGCGACCAAGGACGTCGAACAGTTGATGCCCAACTTCGATTTCCAGGACACGGATATCGATAACCTGCGCGTGTTCCTTGCCAGCCGCACCGACGCCAAGGTGCCCGAACGCTACCGGGCGCCCGGAACCAGCCAGCAGGACAGTATAGTCGCGGGCCGGCAGTTGGTGAATTACTATAATTGCGTCGGATGCCACATAATCGAGAATCGCGGAGGCTATGTCCGGCGCTTCTACTCGGAAGACGAAATCAACTTAGCCCCGCCAATACTCAATGGCGAAGGGCTGAAGGTTCAGCCCAACTGGCTATTCACCTTCCTGCAGGGACCGACGCCGATTCGTCCGTGGCTCAAGATCCGGATGCCGACTTTCCACTTCACGAACCATGAAGACGACACCGTTGTCAACTATTTCACTTCGCTCTCCGACGTGCAGGTGCCGTTCGAGTTTCTGAACGTCAACCTTATTCCGTCCGATACGCTGCAGGCGGGCGCCAAGCTGATGACCAAAGACTATTTCAACTGCTTCAGTTGCCATCAGCAGGGCGACAAGAAACCCGAAGGGCCGCCGACGGGATGGGCGCCCGATCTGGCGCTGGCGCATGATCGGCTCAATCCCCAATGGATACTCCTGTGGCTGAAGAATCCGCAGGCGGTCCAGCCGGGCACCAAGATGCCGTCGTTCTATCCGGGCGGCCCGGACGATATTCTCAAGGGCAACGAGCCCGAGCAGATCAAGGCGATTCGCGATTACATATTCTGGTTCGGAACGCATCCGGGCCAGATTCTGCCGGCGCAAGTGGCGGATGTCGCGCCAGCGAAACCGGTCAAGATAACCAAAAAAAGAGGCTCCTGAAAATCAGGAACCCGAATGGACCTGGCAGGAGGAATATAGATGAACAAGCTTTCGATTTTCGTAGCAACTTGTGCGGCCGTGGCCGCGGTTGGGATGAGCAGCTATCCCGCCGCCGCCGCGGGTGGAACAATCTCCGGCACCGTCAAGTTTGACGGCGCCGTACCCACACCCAAAAAAGTCGAGGTCACGAAGGACAAGGACGTGTGCGGACTCAAGCCGCACTTCGACGAAACGTTGATCGTCGGCAAGGACGGCGGAATCGCCAACGCCGTGGTGATCGTCAAGGGCGCCAAGGGCGACCTCAAGCCGCAGACCGTCGAATTCGATCAGAAGGGATGCGACTACGTGCCGCACGTGCTCGCTTTCCCGGCCGGATCCACCGTCGATATCATCAACTCCGACGGGATCCTGCACAATATCCATACCTACTCGAAGCTCAATCCCTCCTTCAACATGGCGCAGCCCAAGTTCAAGAAGAAGATCGAGGAGAAGGTGGATAAGCCCGAGGTGATCAAGGTCACCTGCGATGCGCACGGCTGGATGAAGGGATGGTGGGTCGCCACCGACACGCCGTACTACGCCGTGACCGACGACAGCGGCAATTTCACGATCAAGGACGTGCCGCCGGGCGATTACACGGTCGAGGTCTGGCAGGAAAAACTCGGCACGCAGGATCAAAAGGTCGGTGTGAAAGACGGCGCAACCGCCAACGCGAACTTCTCGCTCAAGCCGAAGAGCTGATTCGCACAAACCTTACTTAGCTCGAGCAGGCGGCCGGATGACGATTCATCCGGCCGCTTTGCGTGGCGGCTATTGGCGCATTAGACTCGCCGCGGACGAATTACCATGAGCACAATCAAAAGACTCGACCGCCTTGACGTCGCGACGGCGGACCTGGCCGACGCGGCGTCGATCTATCAGAAGAACTTTGGCTTTACGGTGTCGCGGACCGAAGGCGGCCTCGCAACCGTCAAAGTAGGCGACGCCGAAATTCGCCTCACCTCAGGAGAATCGGTCGCGGCGCAAATCACCGCCAACGGCGAGGGCATGTACGCGCTATGGCTCGAGGCTGACGATATCGACGCGGTGGCCACGGCGTTGCGCAAGGGCGGAATCGATCCCGGCGCGATCAGAATCGAGCCGGGCCGCCGCGTTCTCGCGATCGATCCCAAATTCGCCAACCATGTGCCTCTGTACATCTTCGATCGCCGGGTCTGATTTCGCGACCCGCTTGTGATCCCTCGCCCTGAAAGGGGCTGTCGATTTTCTCGCAAACGCTCCGATGTTGTCATCCTGAGCCGTAGGCGAAGGATCTCCGCGAAGCGATTAGTGCGGAAGGCCCAGGCTGGTTGCAGTAATCGCTTCGCGGAGATCCTTCACTGCGGCAACCTCCGTTCAGGATGACGGACATCAGTTCGGCCTTTATCGACAGCCTCTTTCAGGGCGAGGGGAACGGGAGTGCGCAGGGTTCTCAGACTTCTTCGGTGAACATTGCCTTCACCGACTCTTCAAACTTGCGCGTCAGTTCGACGCGGTCCGCGCTGCGCATCCCGGCGGTCGCGATCGGCTTGCCTATGCGCATGCGCATCGTGCCGCCCGGCACGACGATCTTCGCTCGGCGCGGAAAGAACAGCCCCGAGCCGCTGATCGCCATCGGCGCTGCCGGCAGCTTGGTGAGGATTGCGAGCCACGCCGCGCCGTCTTCAAATTCGTGCACGCGATTGTCATTGAAGCGATGACCCTCTGCGAAGACGCAGATGCTGTAGCCCATCCGCGTAACCTCGACCGCGCGGCGAATTTGCTTTCCGCCGGCCTGCCGATCGATCACGATATGGCAGGAATTGTTCATCGCGTAGCCAAATATCGGAATCTTGAGCAGCTCTTTCTTGGCGATGAAACGAATCGAGCCCGGCATGTACGCGGCCACCGCGAAGATATCGAAGAAGCTCTGATGATTGCAGACCAGGATGTAGTTTCTCAGGCCCGCAAGATTTTCCAGTCCCTCGATCTCGACGCGGATGCCGCAAGTCTTGATGATAAGCCATCCCCACAATCTTCCGATTCGGGTGACCGGAGCGGGGCGGCCGCAGATGGCGCATAGCGCGGCAGCCGGAGCCAGGATCGCCGTATAAACCACGCTCAGCAACGTTGCGACGGCGCCCCAGATGAACTTGAGCGGACCGCGCGCGGCAGCGGGAGCGAACGTGGATGCCTGAGCATCGTTCTCCATCGGGGGCATTATAATCATAACCGCCGCGTCGAGGGCCATCGCAACCGGCGGCGGGCGTGCGGTAAGGCTCGAGCGATGCGTAAAGGTGCGCATTCATTAGCAAATCCACCATATTTACATTGACTTTCTCTAATCCTGTTGCTACATCCAAATCAGTTGCCCCAATACGGTCCGCGGGCGATTCTCAGGGAGACGCGATGGAACAACTCACCGGGCTGCAGCAGTTTCTTCTAATCCTGACCCAGGCCGACAACATCCCGATTATGGGGATGATGCTGCTGGTCCTGTTCTTCACCTGGATGGCGCTCAAGCAGGCGCGGCGCAACGATCAGCTAATCGAGCACGGGCATCGCGAGCGGATTATCGAAGAGATGCGCAAGTAGCAGCAGGGCGCGAAGAAGGAACCGACGATGCCGTTTACGATTGTCGCCGAAAATTGCACCGGATGCAGCGCGTGCGAGAAACGCTGCCCGACCGGCGCAATTTCGGGCGAATCCAAACGAGTCTATTTTATCGAGCCCGCGCTATGCATCGATTGCGCCGCGTGCGGAGTCATCTGCCCCGACGATGCGATCATGAACAACAAGGGCGCGATGACCCATGTGCTCAAACGCGCAGAGCGTCCCGTCGCTGTCGTTCATCCCGACAACTGCAACGGATGCGGCGTCTGTATCGACGTGTGCCCCTTCGAGTGCATCACGCCGTCGCCCGAAAACACCGCCAATTATCTCGGCCGCGTTCAGGTCAATGAGAAGACCTGCGTCGGCTGCCTGTTGTGTGAAGAGGTATGCGGATGGGATGGAATCTACATCATGCCGTCCGGCGGGAAGGAAGCCTTCCTGAGCGTGCTCGGCTATCCGGCCGCGGGCGAGGACGCCGCATAGGCGCGCATCCCGAGCGGCGAGCAGTTGTGCGCGCGGAGCCGGCGGACACGCCGGCTCTTGCGTTTGGGCGTCATCCCTCACGCGCGCGGATAGTGCCTGTCGACGCGATCCTGATTTCCATATTCATTGCGCTTGCCTGCCAAGCTCGCGCCGAGCCTGGGTCCGCGCCTTCGTCGGCACGCGCGCCGCTGGGCGCGGAGCAGTCCTGCGACCTGATTCGTTCCGCGCTCGGCAAGCTTGCCCGCGCCGAGCACGAGCAGGCGTTCGCGCTCGACTTGTCGGCGGGCGAGGGCGGCTCGACTCCGGTAGTCGCAACCCAACTGGCCAAGCTGCTCGAGCGCAGCGCCGACCTGCGCGAAACTTTGCGCGACGTTCGCGCGCGCACACCGGCTGGCGATCCCCGCGTCGAAGAATGCATGAAGATGGGCTTTCACGCCCTGGCCGAAGCGGAGCGGCTCACCACCACGGTCGAAGAAGTCTTGTACGGCGATGACGCGAACGGGCAGATCAGGTCGGACGCGTCGCCGACGGCGCCCGCTGCTCGACCTTGATCGTGGCGCGGGTACCGCCGCGCGGCAGAAAATACGACAGCATCGCGACCACGATCAGAATCAGTTGCGCGCCGATCGATTGCACCGTCGGAAACATGCCGAGTGCCGGAATCTGCGGGAAGTGATCGACAAATGTTGCGCCCATCACGCCGGCCTCTTGCCAGCTCGCGACTCCCTGGCCGATGAACACGACCGCGAGCGCATAGAGCATCAGCGAGGTGACAGTGAACAACGATCCAAGCGGAATTCGGTACGCGGCGCGTGTCAGCACCCAGAAGATTATTGCCAAGCCAAGCGCGCCCACCGCGATCCCGAGCATCACCGCGTGCCGCTCGGCAGCAAGCGTCGCTCCGGCGGTCAGCGCCTGAAAGAAGACAATCGTCTCGCCCCCCTCGCGAATCACCGCAAGGAAGGCGGTCAATCCAAGCGCGAGCGAAGGGATCGAGCTGTGGCGCGCGCTCTCGACCTTGTCCGCGATAAACCTGATCCACTTGTCGGCCTGCGCCTTCGAGGTGAGCCACGAGCTGACATAGAAGAGCGTCGCGGCGGCAAGGAACTGGAACCCGCCCTCGAGCGTGTCGCTGGCGTCGTCGCCGATGACATGATTGACCGCCCACGCGAGCGCGATGCTTGCGATCACGGCCAGTAGCGCGCCGCCGTAAACGTCGCGCGAGCGATCCTGCCCCTCGACGTTGCGGGTGCCCGCCGCGAGCGCGATGATTACGAGGATCGCTTCGAGCCCCTCGCGCACAATGATTCCGAGCGCGTAGAGGAAATAGGGGATGGCGGTTCCGGTCAAATTGAACACTTGAAGATGAAAGATATGAGAATGACTCTCATTTCCAAACTACCGCCTCATCTCCATCTTGTCAATTCCCGCTCAATTTCCCAACCCTGCGTCTATCTTTCACCAGGTTGCCTTGCAGCCCTTTCGCTCCGCGTGTAACGTTTGGATCGAAGCAGGCCGCCCTGTGGCGATGGCCCGCTTCATGTGTTTTTTGGGGCGGGAGACACCCGCGATTCGCCGCTTGCGCGACGCCCATACGTGACGCCGCGCGTACGACGGGAGCGCGTCCGATGCGCTGTAATTACTGCCGAAAACCAGCCAGACTCATGCGCCGCGTATGCTCTCCCTGCGCGAAAGTAATCGTGATCGTCGAACGCTCGGGCGGTGAAGTAGGGATCGCGGGCCTGGTCGATCTGTTTATCGCGGAAGGCCTTGAGCGCGAGCAGGTGGACGCCGTGCTCGACGCAAAAATCGGCGTCGCGCCGACTATCCGCGATCGCCTGACCTCGAATCTCACCAACGCCCTGATGCAGGGGCTCGGGATGCCGGGACGGCAAACCCCCGACGACGTTAGACGCGTGCGCGAGGCGATGAAATCCGGTGCGGGCGCGGGCACCTGGTCGGGCGGCGAGACCCCTCCTGGATGGTCCCACGGGTAACCGCGTACGACGATGGCGGCGCAGAAGGATCGTAGCGACTTTGCGGTGATGAACCGGATGATTGACCATATCCGGCTCCTCATCGCCGTCGATGACGAGGCGATTGCGGTCAAAAAGAAGCTCGAGACGCAGGCGATCCTGAAGGACTTCCAGGCGCTCCTGGCCGAACCCCCCGAAGCGCAGGAGCGCGGCAGGATAAAGGCCTATTACGAAATTCTGTGCCGCGATCTGGGCGCGGAAGCCGACGTGGCCGCGCTGCTCAGCTCACTCAAGAATTATATTTCCTTCATCTAGTTAAAAACCGGGAGCAGACGATGGCGGTAAGCACGGTGGGAGTTATCGGTGCGGGGCAGATGGGAGCCGGGATCGCTCAGGTGACGGCGCAGGCCGGAATCAACGTGGTGATGCACGACGTGACGCCGGAACTGACTCAGCGCGGCGTCGATTCGATCACGCGCAACCTGGACCGGATGATCGCACGCGGACGCTTCAAGCCCGAGGAGCGCGACCGCGTGATGGCGCGGGTCGCGACTTCGGCGCGGCTCGAGGATCTGGCGGCGGTGGATTTTGTGATCGAGGCGGTGATTGAAAACGAAGACGCCAAGATCGCGCTGTTTCAGCGCCTGGACAAGATTTGCCCGCCCGAGGTGATCTTCGCCTCGAACACTTCGTCGATCTCGATCACCAAGATGGGCGCGCGTACCAGCCGCGCCGACCGCATGATCGGGATGCACTTCATGAATCCGGTTCCGGCGATGAAGCTGGTCGAAATTATCCGCGGGCTTGCGACTTCCGATGAAACCTACCAGGCGACGCGCATGCTGGCCGATCGGGTCGGCAAGACGACGATGACGGCGCAGGATTTTCCGGGCTTTATCGTCAACCGCGTCCTCCTCCCGATGATCAACGAGGCGATTTATACGCTCTACGAAGGCGTCGGCGGCGTGACCGATATTGATACCGCGATGAAGCTTGGGACCAACCAGCCGATGGGGCCGCTCGAACTTGCCGATCTGATCGGGCTCGACACCTGCCTCGCGATCATGGAAGTGATGCATCGGGTTCTCGGCGACGACAAATACCGGCCGTGTCCCTTGCTCAAGAAGTACGTCGATGCGGGTTATCTCGGGCGCAAGGCGGGACGCGGCTTTTACAAATACGACGCGCAGGGCAATCCGGTCGCGCCGCAAGGTTAACGAAGGGTCAGGCAAGTCGCCCGCCGGATGCGCACGCCGTGGACGCACCGGCCTTTGGAGGTAAGCTTATGGCGGTCAAGGCTTTCATTTTGATTGATACTTCCCCCGGAAAGGCGCGCGAGGTCGCCTCCAAGCTGCGCCAGGTCGAAGGCGTTTCGGTCGCGCACGCCGTTACCGGACCGCACGACATTATTGCGATCGCCGAGGCCCATGACGTGACCGCACTCGGCGAGCTGGTGGTGCAGCGAATTCAGAGCGTGATCGGGGTCAGCCGCAGTCTCACCTCGATCGTGGCGGACTAGCGCGGAGATATCGCGATGGCACGCGGAGCAATGAGCCATTTGGCCCTGGTGGTGAACGATCTGCTGGCCGCGATTCCATTTTATGACGCGATCCTTGGCTTTATCGGTTACGCGCGCGTGCCGGTACCCGAGGCAACCCAGGCCCTGATGCAGACGCGGCTCATCGCGTACGCCAGTCCGCACGGCTCGATTACGCTTCGCCCGGCCAAGCCGGAGTTCGCCGCGATGAAGTTTCATCGCGAGTCAGCGGGGCTCAACCATTTCGCATTCGCCGCCGCCTCGCGCGCCGACGTGGATGCGATGCACGCGAAGCTTAAGGAGATCGGGGCGACGGTGCTCGACCCTCCGGCCGATTACGCATACTTTCCGGAATACTACGCGGTCTATTTTACCGATCCCGACGGGATCAAATTCGAGTTCGCCTACGCGCCCGCGCTTTAGCGTCGCGTGGCGTCCAAGCAGGAAGAAGTATTCGATGGCTGAATTACCGGTAATCAAGCGGCTCAGAAAAGAACTCGATGTGATGAAGCGCGAGCTGACCGTCGATCTGCCCAAGGAACTCGAACGCGCCCGTGCGCACGGCGATCTGTCCGAGAACGCAGAGTGGGCGATGGCGAAGCAGCGCCAGGAGTTTCTGCGCGCGCGGCTCAACAACATGGAAGCGCGGATCGCCGAGCTGATGACGATCGATCTCAATTCGATCCCGCGCGACACGGTCGGACTCGGCAGCCGCGTCAAACTCGAAAACCTCGACGAAGGCGGCACCGCCGAGTACGAGATCGTCGTTCCCGAAGAGGTGGACGGCGCGCAGAACAAAATTTCGCTGTCCTCGCCGCTCGGCCGGGCGCTGATCGGCAAGGCGACCGACGACGATATCGAGGTGCTAACCCCCAAGGGCAAGCGCGCCTACCTGGTCAAGCAGCTCGTCACGATTCACGCGCTACTCATAGTCGAAACCTCCCGCGGCAGCTAATCTGCCCCCCGCCCTGAAAGAGGCTGTCGATTTTCTTCCAAACGCTCAGTTGTTGTCATCCTGAGCCGTAGGCGAAGGATCTCCGCGAAGCGATTAGTGCGAAAGGCCCAGGCTGGTTGCACTAATCGCTTCGCGGAGATCCTTCACGGAGCCTGTCCTGAGCGCGGGCGAAGGAGCAACCTCCGTTCAGGATGACGGACAACAGTTCGGCGTTTATCGACAGCCTCTTTCAGGGCGCGGGATCAGAAAGGGCGGCGGCTCGGCGCCATAAAGGAACGAGCCGCGCGGGGGTTCCGTGCGGCTCGCTCGGTGAAAATGGAGTATCCGGATCTGATGACGGTGCCCGGAGTCTAGCCGATTCCGGGGTGAAGATTAATAGCGGGTGTCGCCGAAAAGATCCTCGTCCTCGCGGACGCTCGGTCCGACCCCGGTTGCACGAAACATCAGCTTGGCGGCGAACAGCTTGTCGCCTATTCGGCCCTGCGACTTGAGGAATCCGCCGTGACGGCGGCATTTCGGGCAGGGCATCGATCCGCTCAGCAGGCTGGTGTTGGCGGCCGTAATCCGAAGATCGAAGGTGACGCCGCATCCGGGATTCTGGCAGGTCGTGCGATAGACGATTCCGCGGCTGGTTGCGGAGTTGGTTTCATTCCTGGTGGTGGCTGTTTGCATCGAATTTTCCTCCCTTCCTGAGGAGGTTTAGTGGGGCCTCCATGACCCTCTCGGTTTCTTAGACGTAGCAGCGTCGCAAACGTTTCAAGCAATCGGCGTGCCTTCTGAATAAAAAATTCGCTCTTTTCGAAAAAACCCTGTAAAATCGGACAAATCGGACGATTAGGTCCCCTCGAATTAGCTGTGAACGGGGTCGGATGGATTGATAACCGTGCTTCCTTTGCTACATATCGTGCTACATCCGCGACAAATGACCACAGGACATTTCGGAGTATCGCTCGGACTTTCTCCGATACGCCCCCAACCCTATACTTGGCGGGCCATGCATCGCACTGCCAAGCCGGAATCAGCCAAAAGTAGGGCAATCTTCGGATGAGAACACTTGCGCTCGTTATGGCCGGAGGGCAGGGAACCCGGCTTCATCCTCTGACCCGGGATCGGGCCAAGCCGGCAGTCCCTTTTGGCGGCAAGTACCGGATCGTCGATTTCGTTCTGTCCAATCTGGTCAATTCGGGTATCTACGCGATCTATGTCCTCGTGCAGTGGCGCTCGCAGTCGTTGATCGAGCACCTGAAGGACGGATGGCAGTTTGGCGGGATGCTGCCCGACCATTTCGTGGTGCCGGTGCCCGCGCAGATGAGGCTCGGAGAGTCGTGGTACCAGGGCACGGCCGACGCGATCTTCCAGAACCTCAACCTTATCGACGACGTCAAGCCGGACCTGATCGCCGTGTTCGGCGCTGATCACATCTATCGGATGGATATCCAGCAGATGATCGAGTTCCACGTCGAGCGCAAGGCGGCGGTCTCGGTGGCGACGCTGCCGGTCGCGCTCGAGGAAGCCGACCAGTTCGGCGTGCTCTCAGTGGATTCGGGATTGCGCGTGGTCGATTTCCACGAAAAGCCGAAAAAGGCGCCGCCCGCGATGCCGGGTGCGCCGGGCAAGTGTCTGGCTTCGATGGGCAATTATCTGTTCGATCCCAAGATTCTGCGCGACGCGCTGATCGAAGATTCAACCCATCCCGCGAGCCAGCACGATTTCGGCCATGACCTGATTCCCGCGCTGATTAACAAGGTGCCGGTGTATGCGTACAATTTCATGACCAATCGCATCCGCGGCGACTCGGAGTTGAATCTCAGCTACTGGCGCGACGTGGGAACGCTCGAGGCGTACTACGAAGCGAACATGGATATGCGCGACGCGCGGCCGCATCTGAACCTCTACAATCCATACTGGCCGTTGCGCAGCGCGTACTACGATCAACCGCCGGCCAAGTTCGTCTTCGACGAAGACGGAAGGCGCGGCCTCGCGACGCATTCGGTGATCTCGGAGGGATGTATCGTGTCGGGCGGCACGGTGCGCAATTCGGTTCTGGGGCGCAGCGTTTTCGTGCATTCTTACAGCTCGGTCGAGGATTCGGTGCTGATGGATTACGTCGAGATTGGGCGCAACGCGAAAATCCGCCGCGCGATTATCGACAAAAACGTCTATGTGCCCGAAGGCGAGGAAATCGGCTTCGACCTCGAACGCGACCGCCAGCGCTTCTTCGTCACCGACTCCGGTCTGATCGTGATTCCCAAGGCGCCCAAACGCGACCGCACGGTGATTTGACGCGATGCAATCTGCCAACACCTCTGAACCCGGACCTCGCGCGGACGCCGCCGGCTCCTCTAACGGAACGCCGCTGATCAGCGGACTGCCGCGCAGTCGTCCGATTCGCCCCGCACAGCTTAATCTGAACGCGCGCGAGCGGCTGATGTACTGGCTTATGGTCGCCGCGCTGCACGTGTTCAGTTTGATTCCCGACTTCATCCTGCTGCCGCTGGGCGCGCTCGGCGGGCTGATCGGCTTTAAGCTCGACGGTCGCCACGTCCGGATCGGGCTCAAGAATCTTGACATTGCGTTTCCCGAAAAGAGCGCGGCCGAGCGCCGCCGAATCCTGCGCGCTTCATATGTCAACCTGGGCCGCGCCGGCGCCGAGTACGTGCGCTTGGGAGGATTCTTCCGCGCGCGGCTGGCGCGCAGGGTCCGCTATCATAATCTCGAATACTGGAATCAGGTTGCGGATCGTTATCCGGGCAAGGGGCTCCTGGTGATGAGCGCGCACTTCGGCAACTTCGAGCTGATTGCGGCGGCGCACGCGATGCACGGCTACCAGATATCGATCGTGCATCACATGCAGCGCTTTCTGCCCGGAGAAGCGCTGGTGACCTTTGTGCGCGAACGCGCCGGAGTCCAGCTAATCCGCAAGCACTCCGCCGCGCGCGCGGTCCTGCGCGCGCTCAAGGTGGGCGACCTGATTGCGATCCCGTTCGATCAAAACGCCAAACGCAGCGAGGCGGTGTTCGTGCCGTTCTTCGCCGAGATGGCCGCGACCACCAGCGGCCTTGCGCGGCTTGCGATGATCTCGGGGTCGCCCGTGCTTCCGGCCTTTATCGTGCGCGACCCCAATCATCGCACTCATCGCATCGAGATCATGGAAGAGATTCCGCTCCAGCGCACCGGTGACGCCGACGCCGACATACTCGAGAACACGCGCCGCTTCGTCAAAGCCGTCGAGGATGTCGTGCGCCGCTACCCCGAGCAATTCCTCTGGACGCATCGCCGCTTCCGCACCCGCCCGCGCGGCGCGCCGCCGATCTACGACTGGGAAACCCACCCCAAGCGCAGCTCAGACCGCCCGCTTCCGGTTGCCGTCTAGCGCGGGCAGCATCGCCAAAATCGCGAGCGCCGCGATCCATGCGGCGGCGCCGCTGATGATCGGTTGATGACCCCATCCCGCGAGCCAGCCCGGCAGGGGCGCGCGCTCCGCGATCAGCTTGGGCCAGAGCTTCGAGCCGAGCACGAACCCGCCATGCAGTCCGATCGAGAAATAAACCGAGCCGGTCGCGATGTACGCTTGCGCCAGCACGATCCCGAACAGGAACAGGCCCAAAAGCGTGGGAAGTGCCGAGGCGGGATGGGCAAGTTGCGCGCCTGAGCCGGTCAGCGTGCGGAGCCCCGCGGTCAGGTCGAGCCCCGTGACATAAAAATGCGCGGGCGAGCGAACCAGATGCGCGACCGCATAGATGGCCGCGCTGGTGACGAGCGCGCCGGTGCGTCCGAAGTCATCGCACATCCCGCCGAACAGGAACGCTCGAAAAAAAGCTTCTTCGAGAATTCCGATCACGATTGCGGCGGCGAGATATTTCGGCAAGTCGGCGAGCGCGCGCGAGGCGGCGCCGCCGCGGGCGGCTCCCATCGCAAACGCTGCCGCGAACAAAATCGCCATCACCGCGATCGCGACCGTAAACCCGCGCAGGCCGCGCCACACTCCTCCGCGCGGGTCCTTGAATCCCGCCCGCAGCATCGTGAACAGCCGCAGGTCGCGCGCCGCGTACAAAATCACGCCGAACAGCGCCAGCATCACGACCCGATCGAAGATGCGCGGAAACGGGATCCTGAATCCCGCCCGCGCGACCACGAGCGCCGCCAATGGCGCGATCGCCACGGCCGCGGCAAGCCCGATGATCAGCGCGATCGCGAATCTGAGCGTGAACGATTTCCTCATCGGTTATTTTTCCCGCGTCGGCCGCGCCATCGGATCGGCCTGCGGCTCGATCGCGATCTCGACGGGGCAGGCGCGCGCCGGCGTCCGCACGATTTGCATCACCGCCTCCGCGATATCGGCGGGCGCGAGCATCGCCGCCCGGTCGAGCCGCTTGTTGGCGGGAATCAGCGCGGTATCGACCAGGCCGGGCAAGATCACCGTGAGCTTGATTGCGCGATGCCGCAGCTCGGCGAACGCGGCGTGGGTGAAGGCGACCAGCCCGGCCTTTGCGGCGGCATAGACCGCTTCACCGGCGGGAGTTTTTTTGGCGGAGGCCGACGCGATATTGATGATCGTGCCGCCGCCCTGAATGGTCATCGCCTCGACGGCGAGGCGCGTAATCGCAATCGGCGCGCGCAGGTTGACGGCCAGAATCCGGTCGAGATCGTCTTCGCTCATCCTGGAAAGCGCGGTCCGCGCAGGCGCCCATCCGGCATTGTTGACGATCACATCGATGCGCCCGTAATGCTCGAGCGCGGTCGAGACCAGGTTTGCGGCTGCCTCGGGAACCGCCAGATCGAGCAGAATGATAAGCGAACTCTGTGGCGCAAGCTCGGTCAGCGCGCGGGTTTGCGCTAGCTCCGCCCGCGTCCGCGCCACGAGGCATAGCGCGTAGCCCTCGCGCGCAAGGGCTACGGCGATAGCGCGGCCGATTCCGCGGCCGGCACCGGTGACGATCGCGACCTTGTCGGGATTGGATTGTGCCACGCTCGTTCTCACTGTCCGGGCCGCGTCGCGCGATACTTGCGCCAGGCGTCCGAGTTGCACAGACTGACTAGCATAAATCGGCGCAGCGTGCGGGAACCCTCGCGGGCGCGCCGGCAAGCGCGGCAGGCGGAGCCGACTGGGAGCGCAGATGAACCCTCAAGTGTTTCGCGAATACGATATCCGCGGAATCGTCGAAGCGGATTTCGACGATCAATTCGTCCGCGACCTGGGCCGCGCCTACGCGACGATTCTTCATCGCGCGGGCAAGCGGACGATCACGCTCGGGCGCGATTGCCGCCTGTCGTCGCCCGCGCTGCACGATCGTCTGCTCGAGGGTCTGCTCGCGGCGGGAATCAACGTCGTCGATATCGGCGTGGTGCCGACGCCGCTGCTCTATTTCTCGGTCTTGCACTGGAAGACGGACGGCGGCGCGATGATCACCGGCAGTCACAACGCGGCCGAGTATAATGGTTTCAAGCTCGGCGTCGGGCCGACCACGATTTTTGGCGAGGACATTCAGACCGTCCGGAAGATTATCGAGTCGCGCGAATACGTCAAGGCCGGTGCGCGCGGCAAGCTTTCGGAAAAATCGATCATTCCCGAGTACAATGAATTCATTCTCGGCCAGTTCAAGCTGCGCCGCGGGATGAAGGTCGCCGTTGACGCCGGCAACGGATGCGGCGGGGTTATCGCGGCGCCCCTGATGAAACAGCTTGGACTCGATCTGAAGGAGCTGTTTATCGAGATGGACGGGCGCTTCCCGAATCATCATCCCGACCCGACCGTCGAAGAGAACATGCGCACTCTGAAGGATGCGGTTAAGGCGCAAGGCTCGGAAATCGGAATCGCCTACGACGGCGACGCCGACCGCGTTGGCGCGGTGGACGAGAACGGGCGCATCGTCTGGGGCGACGAGCTGATGGTCGCGTTCTCGCGCGCGATTCTGAAGAAGCTTCCGGGTGCGGCGATAATCGGCGACGTGAAATGCTCCAAGCGAATGTACGACGATATCGCGCGCAATGGTGGCCGCCCGATCATGTGGAAGACCGGCCATTCGCTCATCAAGAGCAAGCTCAAAGAGGAGCACGCGGCGCTCGCGGGCGAGATGAGCGGACATATGTTTTTCGCCGATCGCTATTTCGGATTTGACGACGCGATCTACGCCTCGTTCCGGCTGCTCGAAATCGTAAGCGACGAGCGCCGCGGCCTGGGCGCGATTCTGGCCGATCTTCCCAAGAGCACGTTCACCCCGGAAATTCGCCTCGATTGCCCCGACGATCGCAAGTTCGAAATCGTGCGCCGCGCCGCCGAATATTTTCGCGGCAAGTACGACGTGACCGATATCGACGGCGTGCGCGTCAATTTCCCCGACGGATGGGGGCTCGTGCGCGCCTCGAACACCCAGCCCGCTCTGGTGATGCGCTTCGAGGCCGACAACGCCGCGCGGCTGGGCGAAATTCGCGCGCTATTCGAAGACAAACTCAAACAACTGGGCGCGATCTAGCGATGCCGCGGCGCGCTGCGCTCTCGGCGCTGATCATCGCGGGGGGACGCGGCACGCGTCTGTGGCCCGCCAGCCGCGAGCGTCAGCCCAAGCCGCTGTTTTCCGCCGACGGAAAACGCTCGCTGCTCGAAGCGACGATCGCGCGGCTTTCTCCCACCGTCGCGCGCGAGCGGATTTTCGTACTCGTCGCCGCCGCGCAGGCAACCGCTTTCCGGCGCGCACTGCGCGGCCTGATTCCCGCGCGAAACCTGATCGTCGAGCCCGCGGCGCGCGGCACCGCGGTCGCAATCGCCTACGGGATGGCGGCCATCGAGCGGCGCGCCGGCGCGGGAGTGGTGGCGGTGATGCCCGCCGATCACATTATCGAGCCGGCCGCGGGCTTGCGGGCGACGATCGCGGCGGCCGCGGCGCTCGCGTCGTCACGGCACGCGCTGGTCGTGATCGGAATCGCGCCAACCCGGCCCGAGACCGGATTCGGCTACCAGAAAATCGGCGCCGCGATCGGCGCCGGCTTCAAGGTCGAGCAATTCATCGAAAAGCCTCCTCTCGCACGCGCGCGCCGGATGGTTCGCTCGGGCAAGTATTTGTGGAACGCCGGGATGTTCGTGATGGATTCGCGAACGCTCGAGGCTGAGTTGCGCGCGCATAGCCCAGCGCTTGCGTCCGCCGCGAAGGCGCTGGTCGCGATGCCGCGTGCGAAGTTCGAGCGCGCCTACAAGAGACTCAAGTTCGAGTCGTTCGATCGTGAAGTCGTCGAACGCAGCCGCAACGTGGTCGGCGTGCGCGCGCGTTTTCGCTGGCACGACGTAGGTTCGTGGGAGGGGCTGCGCCAGGCGGTCGGCGGCGGCGACGGCGCGAGCGTGACGCGCGGCCACGTCCTCGCGCTCGACTCGGAGCGGATTGTGGCCCATTCGGACACGCGCCTGATGGTAATCTTCGGCGTCAGCGACGTGATCGCAATCGACACCGGCGACGCGATTCTAATCACCCATCGCAATCAATCCGACGCAATCCGCCGCGTAACCGACGCCCTCGCCACCCGCGGCCTGCACAAGTATTTGTAAGTGAACCGGTTTTCAAACCCTCTCCCGCCGGGAGGTGCCACTGGCACACGGGCGGCGCGGTCCCTGCCGATACCCTCTCCCGCCGGGAGAGGGCAACGCGGCGCGATGTCTGCGCTTTTCTCGCAAGCATCGTGACGCGCGGAAAGGGGTTGCTTACCTCGCAATTGGCGATCTTGCGCGTGCTCGGGGGTTGTCCGCTTGGCGCGGGTCGTGGTACGGCAGATGCCAGCACATACCGCACGGTTAGTTTGCCCGGGCGGTTTGATTCGCCAGCAACGCGTTTCGTTATCGAGAGGAAAATATAAATGGCCGACAAAAGTATCATCGGGCGCACGGGCAAGCCGTTCAAGATGCCCATCGAATGGAGCAAAGTGCGCGAGTTCGCCCGCGCGATCAAAGACCCGAGCGCCGAGTACTTCGACCCTGAAGCCGCAAAGAAAGCGCTCGGCGGAATTCCCGTGCCCGTCACCTTTTTGCAGACCAGCGCATTTTGGACCGACGATAGCTCGAATCCCGGCTTCGGCGGCTTCGATCTGCGCCGCATCCTGCACGGTGAGCAGGAATTCGAGCTGATCAAGCCGATCTTCGTCGGCGACGTGCTGACCGGCGTCAGCAAGATCGCCGATGTCCTCGAAAAAGAGGGCGGACGCGGCGGCAAGATGACACTGCTCGTCAGCGAAACCGAATACACCAATCAGCGCGGAGAGAAAGTCGCGATCGCGCGCTCGACGCTGATCGAAACCGGGCAGGCGGTGAAGGCCTGACCGGCGCCTCGGCGTCTTTCAGGCGGAGAAAATATCATGGCGGCAAAACTCAAATTTGATTCGGTAAAAGTCGGCGACGAGATTCCTCCCTACGTCGTAAGCGGCGTGACTCGGCCCGATTTCGTGCGCTACGCGGGCGCCTCGGGCGACTTTGTGCCACTTCATTACGATCAGACGTTCGTCGAGGCGGCGGGAATCCCGACCGTATTCGCACAGGGGATGTTCACCGCGGGCCTGCTCTCGAAGGCGCTCACCGACTGGGCGGGAATCGGCAGCGTGCGCAATTTTAAGGTCCGCTTTGCGACGCGCGTATGGCCCGGCGACGTGGTCACCTGCACCGGCAAGGTGACCGGCAAAGTCGAAAAAAACGGCGAAAAGCTGGTTGAAGGCGATCTGATCGTGCTCAATCAGAAGGGCGAACCCGCGATTCGCGGTTCATTCCGCGCGGCTGCCGTCTGACCATAGCGTCTCGCGACGCGAAAATAACTCTGTGAATAGCCGCGGGTGGACGGTCTTTAGCCGTTCGCCCGCGCGCGCTAGATATCTATCATAATGGGTGAGCCTCGTTACGTAATAATTCACGGCCATTTCTATCAGCCCCCGCGCGAAAGCCCGTGGACCGGGCTTATCAGTCCGGAGCCGGGAGCCGCCCCGTTTCCGAACTGGAACGAGCGGATTCTTTCCGAGTCGTACACCGCCAATGCCCACGCGCACACGATGGAAGGCACGGTGGTTCACGTCCGCAACAATTACGAAGCGCTGAACTTCGATGTCGGCCCGACGCTGGCGCTATGGCTGCAAGTCCACGGCAAGGCCGCGTATCGAGCGATGGTCCGCGGCGACCTGCTCTCGCGCGAGCGCACCGGCGGCCACGGCAACGCGATCGCGCAATCCTACAACCATTCGATTCTGCCCTTGCTTGCAACGCGCAGCCGCGCCCTGCAGATCGCTTGGGGTATCGAGGATTTCGTCTATCGCTTCGGGCGCCGTCCGGTCGGGATGTGGCTGCCCGAGTGCGCCATCGATGAAGACACCCTCGCCGCGGTTGCGGATGCGGGATTGAAGTTCGTCATCCTTGCGCCGCAGCAGGGCAATTATGCCGGCGAGGGCGCCGACACGCGCGGCGCGGGTCCATTTGAATGGCGCAGCGGCGAGCGCACGGTCGCGATCTTCCGCTTCGATCGCGAAATGTCGGGGACGATCTCGTTTGGCGAAGGACTCGCCGACGGCGCGCGCCTTTCCGAATGGATCGCCGCGACCGCGCTGGCCCTGCCGGAAGGAGCGGCGCTGATGATCGCGACCGACGGCGAGACTTTCGGGCATCACAAGAAAACCGGCGCCGCCGAACTGGCGCGCGCCTTCCTGATGCTCTCGCGCCGCGACGACGTGGTTGTCACCAACTGCGAGGAGTACCTCGCCGCTCACGGCGCGCGCGGCACGTTTGCGATCGACGCGCCGAGTGCGTGGAGCTGCGCGCACGGAGTCGAGCGCTGGCGCTCGAACTGCGGATGCCGCATGGATCCCAATACCTCGCAGCAGTGGCGCGCGCCGCTTCGCGCCGCGATGGACTTCGTCAACAATCACGTCCTTGCGGTTTACGATCGCTTTGCCCCGGGCCTGGTCAAGGATCCGCACGGCGCGCTCAGCGCCTCGATCCGCCTGATGATCGACGAAAATCCCGCGCTGCACGAGGAATTCTTCACCCGCTTCAAGGTCGCCGGCGAGGTCACACGCGAGCGCCTGATGCGATTGTTCGAGATGGTTCGCGCGGGTCAGTCCACGCTCACGAGCTGCGCGTGGTTCTTCGATGACTTCGGCGGACCCGAAGGCCGCGTCGCGCTGCGCTGGGCCGCGCGCGCCGTCGAGCTGGCGGCCGAGCTGGCGCCCAGCGTCGAGAGTGAGTTGCTCGAGCGGCTGCGCGAAATTCATTCGAACCGGCACGAGGTCGGCGACGCCGCCACATTGTACTTGAGCCTCAAGACGCGTGAGGCGCGCGGGAGGATTTAGCGGTGGCCTCTGATCCCAAGCACGCAATCGAATCCACGCTCAACGAATCGCGCAAGTTCGAGCCGCCCGCGGCATTCGTCGCGCGCGCCAGCGTCAGGGGAATCGGCGAGTACGACGCGCTATGCGCCCGCGCCGCCGCCGATCCGGAAGCCTTCTGGGGCGAATGCGCGAAGAACCTCGATTGGTCCGCGCCCTTCGGCAAAGTCCTGGACTGGAAATTTCCCTTCGCGAAATGGTTTGTCGGCGGAAAAATCAACGCCGCCTACAACTGCCTCGACCGCCATCTCGCCGGTCCCAATCGCAACAAGGCCGCGATCATCTTCGAGGGCGAGCCCGGCGACTCGCGCGTGCTGACCTATCAGATGCTTGCCGACGAAGTCGCGCGCGCCGCCAACGCGCTCAAGGAACTCGGCGTCAAAGACGGCGACCGCGTGGCAATCTACATGCCGCTGGTGCCAGAGGCGGCGATCGCGATGCTCGCGTGCGCGCGGATCGGCGCGGTGCACTCGGTGGTGTTCGGCGGCTTCTCGGCCGAGGCGCTCGCCGACCGGATCAACGACGCCGAGGCGAAGGTCTGCATCACCGCCGACGCCGGATGGCGCCGCGGCGCGCACGTCGAGCTCAAGCGCAATGTCGATGAAGCGCTCCAGAAGTGTCCGTCGATCGAAAAAGTGATCGTGCTAAAGCGCGTCGGGCTCGAGACGGAGATGCAGCCGGGGCGCGACCTCTGGTGGCACGAGATCGTTTCGCGCCAGAGCAACAACTGTCCGCCCGCCGAGCTCGATTCCGGGCATCCGCTGTTCACCCTCTACACTTCCGGCACTACCGGCAAGCCCAAGGGCGTCGTGCATGCGACGGGCGGATACCTGACCCACGCCCTGATGACGATGAAGTGGGTATTCGATCTCAAACCCGGCGATATCTACTGGTGCACCGCCGATATCGGATGGGTTACCGGCCACAGCTACACCGTCTATGGACCGCTCGCCGCCGGCGCGACGGTGATTATGTACGAAGGCGCGCCTAACCATCCCGAAAACGACCGCTTTTGGCGGATAATCGAAAAGTATCGCGTCAGCATCTTCTACACCGCGCCCACCGCAATCCGCACGTTTATCAAATGGGGCGATTCGTGGGTGAAAAAGCATGACCTTTCGAGTCTGCGCCTGCTCGGCTCGGTCGGTGAGCCGATCAATCCGGAAGCGTGGATGTGGTATCGCAAGGTGATCGGCGGCGAGCGATGCCCGATCGTCGATACCTGGTGGCAGACCGAAACCGGCGGCATCATGATCAGTCCCGTTCCCGGCGCGATCGCGACCAAACCCGGCTCGGCCACGCGCCCGCTGCCGGGAATCGCGGCCGACGTCGTCACGCCCGACGGCAAACCGGTGGGAGCCAATCAGGGCGGACTCCTGGTCATCAAGCGGCCGTGGCCCGGGATGCTGCAAACGATTTTCCGCGACCCTGAGCGGTACCAGAGCCAGTATTTCAGCCAAATCGAAGGATGCTATTTCACCGGCGACGGCGCGCGCCGCGACGAGGACGGCTATTTCTGGATCATGGGGCGCGTCGATGACGTCATCAACGTCTCGGGGCATCGCCTCGGCACGATGGAGGTCGAAAGCGCGCTGGTCTCGCACCTGACGGTCGCCGAGGCCGCATGTGTCGGGCGTCCCGACGATATGAAAGGGCAGGCTGTCGTTGCGTTCGTGACGCTGGAAGGCGGCCGCCATGGCGACGACAAGCTCAAGGAAGAGCTGCGCAAGCATGTCGTCAAGGAGATCGGCGCTCTTGCGCGTCCCGACGATATCCGTTTCACCGAGGCGCTGCCCAAAACCCGCAGCGGCAAAATAATGCGGCGGCTTTTGCGCCAGATAGCGGCGGGCGACCAGACCCTCGGCGACACAAGCACGCTCGAAGACCTGTCAGTCCTGGCCAAACTCCGCGACGACGACGAATGATCCTTTCTGAATCCATCGCCCTTTCAGGGGCTGTCGATAAAGGCCGAACCGTTGTCCGTCATCCTGAACGGAGGCTGCTCCTTCGACTGCGCTCAGGACCGGCTCCGTGAAGGATCTCCGCGAAGCGATTAGTGCGCAATGCCTTGGGGGTGCTGAAGATAATCGCTTCGCGTAGATCCTTCGCCGGCGGCTCAGGATGACAACAACGCAGCGTCTGCAAGAAAATCGACGGTCCCCTTTCAGGGCGAGGGATCAGGCAAGGGGGCGAGGCGCTAGCCGGTGTAGGTGGCGAGCCACCAGGTGTTGCCGTAGGTGTCTTTCACGCCGGCGGCGCGTTCCTGATAGGGCTTGTCGGCGGGGGCGGCGATTGAGGTTGCGCCCGCTTCGAGGGCGCGCTTATACGCGGCGTCCACATCTTCCACATAGACATAGATCGACGCTCGAGTGCCGTCGGGATGCGGCGGGTCGCCGGCTTCGAGCACGATCATCGAGTCGCCGATTTTCGCTTCGATGTGATATCCGTTTCCGGCCGGCAGGCGTTCGAGCTCCTGGGAGCCGAAGGCGTGCTTTACTAACTCGGGCACCTTGAGGTCGCCGTAGAGGTAAGGGCGGACGCTGCCGATTCCGTGGCGAATATGTTTGTTCGCGGCGCTCATCGAGATCCCTCCCGTCGAGTTGATCGCAATTGAATGCTTACTACAGATCAACTGTCGCGGCGCACTTTGGTTACGCCCTTGAGCATCGGGTCGATGCGGCGGGAGATAAATCCGTTTGGGAGTATTTTGTTTTGGCCGAGGCTGTTCTTATTTCAGCGCGTCAACCGTGGCTGTTTTTACTGGCGTCCACGTCGCATCGGGATCGTATGCCGTCATGGCGCTGGCTATCTGCGTGGTATTGGGGCCCAGATCCTTTTGATACATCTGGCCGTCCTGGTTGACGATGAACGTCATTACTCCAGAGTTGCGGTAGCTAACCGGATAGGCAACGATCGCGAATCCACCGGTCATCTTGCCATCGACGATATAGCTGCGCGCGCCACCGGGCGCATCGGCTCCCTGACTGGTGAGTAACCGGTATAGGTAGCCGTGGAAGGGATGCGGAGATTCGGAGCCGCCGGCGTGGTGTTGATATCCTTCATAGGCTGCTTCGGCGACCAGCGGGCCAAGAGGACTTTCCGGCGCGCCCGACTTGACCTGCCAGAATAAGCCGTCCTGAGTTCCTGGCGCGCTGCGAAACTTCTGCGCGTATTGATGCATCTGCGCGCCATCGTGAAAGGCGGCGTAATAGTCGTGCTGGGCATCGCAGATTGCGGCGCAGACCTTGAGTACGTTCAGCTCATTGGAGCCGATCCGCCGATACAATACTTCCTGCTTGCCGTATGACGTATCGAAGTACCATTGAGTTCCGGTTTGCTTGAGCGGTATCGGAGAGGGCCAATTCTCACTGCCGATGTAGAGGAAGGTTCGTCCATCGC
>DATLTX010000261.1:0-6270 GCA_035533435.1 Binataceae bacterium (SeqCode) | reverse complement strand
GCATCATACTTTAGTGCCTTTTCGGTGCGCAATTGCGCCCGCTTGCTTGCTTGGCCCGCCGGTCCTTGTTAGCGTGTCGCCAGCGGTTAAGTTTGACGGACCCAAACGTCTCCGCCATCGATTTCTTCAACATTTGGGCCGCGTCTTGGGGTGGTTTTCAGGCCGGGGCATTTTGACCGGCATCAGGTCTGAACCGGGCAGGCGAGGGGAGAAATTCGTGGTCCTTAATTCTATCTTCGGTTGGTTTTCCAACGATCTGGCGATCGATCTCGGCACCGCCAACACCCTCATCTATGTGAAGGGCGAAGGCATCGTGTGCAATGAGCCGTCGGTCGTCGCGGTGCAAAAGGATTCGCGCGGATCGCGGCGTGTGCTGGCGATTGGCTCCGAGGCAAAGAAAATGCTCGGACGCACGCCGGGCTCGATCGTCGCGATTCGGCCTCTCAAAGACGGCGTCATCGCCGACTTCGAGATCACCGAGAACATGCTGCGCTACTTCATCCAGAAGGCGCACTCGGGCAAGACGCTGGTGCGTCCGCGGCCGCGCGTCGTGATCGGAGTGCCGTTCGGAATCACCGCGGTCGAGAAGCGCGCGGTGCGCGAGTCGGCCGAATCGGCCGGCGCGCGAGAGGTTTACCTGATCGAGGAGCCGATGGCGGCTGCGATTGGCGCGGGCCTGCCCATCACCGAGCCGGCCGGCAACATGATCGTCGATATCGGCGGCGGCACCACAGAGGTCGCGGTAATTTCGCTCGGCTCGATCGTCTTTCCACGCTCGGTGCGCGTGGCCGGCGACAAGATGGATGAAGCGATAATCCAGCACATCAAGCGCAAGTATAATTTACTCATCGGCGAGCGCACCGCGGAGTTGATCAAGATCACGATCGGATCGGCCTACCCCGGCAATGAGATTCAGACCATGGAGATCCGCGGCCGCGACCTGGTGGCCGGCGTACCGAAAGAAATCGAGATTACCGACGAGGAAATTCGCGAGGCGCTCCAGGAGCCGGTGCGCCAGATTATCGAGTCGGTCCGGATCGCGCTCGAGCGCACGCCGCCTGAACTCGCTTCCGACATCATGGACAAGGGCATCATGCTCGCTGGCGGCGGAGCGCTGTTGCGCAACCTCGACGTGCTGCTGCGCGAAGAGACCGGGCTGCCGGTTACGCTCGCCGAGGATCCTCTGACCGCGGTGGTGATGGGAGCCGGCAAGGCGCTGGACGAACTTTCCTTGCTGCGCGGCGTAACGGTTGACTAAAGCGCTTGCGCGTCCCGCGATGAGGCAGAGTGTGCCTGCGGCTCGGGGCAAAATCACGTGAAAGGCACCTTTCTGTGGCGCAACCGCGTTGTGCTGACCGCCGGCGCGCTGCTCGTGATATCGCTGCATCTGCTGACCGGAGGCTTGAGCCGCGGCGATTACGCCGCCGCGCCGGCCTTTGCGATGCTCGAGGTGATGCGCCCGGTGCAGGCGGCGGCGGCGCGGCTCGGAGACGGCGCGTCATCGATCGTCCGCGACTACCTTGATCTTGTCCAGGTACGCGAGGAAAACACGCGACTGCACGCAAAGATCGCCGAACTTACGGCAGGACAAGCGCAAATTGCCGAACTCCAGACCGAAAATCAGCACCTTGCCGAATTGCTCGAGTTGCGCGACGCGCTCGGGCTCGGCGCGGTTGCCGCAAGCGTGATCGGCAGCGACGCGACCGGACTGGCCCATACCCTCGTTCTCGGCCAGGGTTCGTCGAGCGGACTGCGGCCCGGGATGGCGGTGCTGTCGAACCGGGGCGTGGTCGGCAGGATTATCGACACGAGCAGACATGCCGCGCGCGTGCTCTTGATCGACGATCACAATTCCGCGCTCGACGGCTTCGACGAGCGCTCGCGCGCGCGCGGAATCGTCGCCGGCGTGGTCGATGACGGAATTATCATGAAGTACGTCGATCGCTCGGAAGATTTGAAACCGGGCGACACGATTGTGACCTCGGGCCTGGACGGAATCTTTCCGCGCGGACTGCTGGTCGGCATCGTCGCGAGCGTGCATCGCGAGGGCCCCGGCCTGTTTCTTGCCGTGCAGGTGCGGCCGGCGGTTGATTTCCACGCGCTCGAACAGGTGCTAATCGTCACCCAGCAGGCGCCGCCCGCGCCGCCCGACATTCGAGGCTAACCGATGTGCGCCTGGTGATCCTGTTTGCGACTCTCTCCTACCTGGCGCTCGCCATCGAGACTTCGGTGCCGTACTGGATCCAGACCCGGATCCTGATCCCGAACCTGATCGTAATCCTCGCGGTGGACTTGGGCCTGCGCAATCACGGTGTGGTTGCGGCAATCGTGGCCTTTGCGATGGGCTATGCGACCGATGCGTTTTCGGGCTCGACGCTCGGCATCAATGCGTTTCTGATCACGACGGTGTTTGTGCTGACCTACGAAATGTCGAGCCGGCTTCTGGTGACCAACGCGGCGGTCGGAGCGACGTTCGTATTTTTGGGCGTGATCCTGACCTCGATTGGCGCGCTGGCGCTGAGCGACGGAGCCGCGGGCCTGGCGGCCGCCGGTCCGATGCTGCCCGGGATCGCGTTGCAGGCCGCGATTTCGGCCTTGGTCGCGCCGCTCATCTTTGGGCTGATTGCGCTACTCAAGCGGATCGCGGGATTGCCTGTGGCGCTCGCCCGTGAATAGATAGATATCAGACAGGAACCTTTCCGTGGCGAAGTTCCGCCCGAAACCGCGAAATCGTCCGATCCCGAAGCTTGAGCCCCGGGTCGCCGTGCTGACCGCCTTGATGGCGATCGTGTTCACGATCGTCGGCGCGCGCCTGTACTACCTGCAAGTGATCCAGCATCAGGAGCTCTCGCAGTTGGCCGACCGCAACCGAATTCGCATCCGCCGCGTGCCCGCGCCGCGCGGACTGGTCTTTGACCGGCGCCATCGCCCGCTGGTCGATACGCGCCCGACGTTCGACGCCGACCTGGTGCCCGAAGACTCGGATAATCTGTCCGCGACGATCGAAAAGCTCGAGCAGTACCTGGGCGTCAACGGCGTCGCCGACAAGATCGCATCGGCCGAGGAAGAAGGCCGGCCGCCCTACGAACCGGTGATCGTCGCCGAGCGTCTGGATTGGCAGCAAGTCGTGTCGCTCGAAACCCATCAGCTCGAACTGCCCGGTGTAAGCCTCGAAATCACGCCTGGGCGGCATTACCTCTACGGCACTTTGGCTGCTCATCTGCTCGGCTACGTCGGCGAGGTCAGTGTGGACGATTTACGCAGGCTGGCCAGCTATCACATGGGCGACGAAATCGGGAAGTTCGGCCTCGAGCGTGGATGGGAGCCGTATCTGCGCGGCGAGGCGGGCGGTCAGGAAGTCGAAGTCGATGCGGTCGGGCGGCGTCTGCGGGTGCTCAAGGAAATTCCCGATACGCCCGGTGAAAGCGTCGTGCTGACCATAGACCTTGACGTGCAGCAGGCCGCCGAACAGGCGATGGAAGGCAAGAACGGCGCGATGGTCGCGCTCGACCCGAATAACGGCGACATTATCGCGATGGTTTCGCATCCGGCCTTCGACCCCGACGTGTTCGGCGCCGGAGTGAAAGCCGCCGCGTGGCGCACGCTGATGACCGACCCGAACCATCCGCTCGAGGATCGCGCAATCCAGGGAACATACGCGCCGGGCTCGACGTTTAAGGTCGTCGATTCGATCGCGGGCTTGCAGGAAGGCACGCTCAGCGAGGACACGGTTTACAATTGTCCGGGCGGGCTATGGTTCGGCGGCCGCGAGTATCATTGCTGGCGCAAGGGCGGCCACGGCGAAATCGGATTGCATAACGCGATCGTGCGCTCGTGCGACGTGTACTTTTACGAGGTCGGGGAGCATCTCGGAATCGACAAGCTGGCGCATTGGGCCAATCTGCTCGGCTTTGGTGTGAGATCCGGAATAGGACTTGATAACGAAAAAACCGGCCTGATGCCGTCGTCGATGTGGAAAGAGCAGCGCTATCACGAGCGATGGTACCCGGCCGAAACGCTCTCGGTCGCAATCGGACAGGGCTACGTGGCCGCCACTCCGCTCCAGCTCGCGCAGCTTGCGGCCGAGGTCGCCAACGGCGGAATCCGCTACCGGCCGCAGTTCGTCAAGGAAGTCGAGGGACTCGACGGCGGCGTGGCCAAGGCCTATCCGCCGATCATCGAGGAACGCGTCCCGATCTCGCCCGAAAATCTCGAAATAGTCAGGGACGCGATGGCCGACGTGGTAAACGGTCCCGGCGGCACGGGGCACAAAGCGCAGCTCGACGGAATAACCGTGTGCGGCAAGAGCGGAACCGCGCAGGTCGTCGGCGACAAGGGCAGCCTCGTAGCGGGCGAGAGCGAGGACAAGATGCCCGAGAAGTACCGCGACAACGCCTGGTTCATCGCGTACGCGCCCAAGGAGCATCCGCAGATCGCCGTCGCCTGCCTGGTCGAGCATGGCGGCCACGGCGGCAGCGCGGCGGCGCCAGAGATCGCGGCGGTGATGAAGCGTTTTTTTCAGCTCTATCCGCCGCCCGCCGCACCCGACCTGACGCGCGACGATAATCCCGCGCCGAAAACCGCGATCGCACGCGTGCTGGCCGACGACTCCCCGCGAGATTCTTCTCGCGCCGCCGCCGACCGCTAAACCCGTGGCTTCGATCGACCGCCGTCTCGTCCTGCACTTCGATTGGACCGTCTTCTGGCTGGTGATCGCGCTGGCGATCATCGGGCTGCTGAGCGTGACCAGCGCGTCATACGGCGGTCCGCACAAGCATCTCGATCCGCTCGTCATCCGCCAGATGATCTGGATCGCGGTCGGCGTTGCGATCATGATCGTGGCCGTCCTGTTCGACTATCGCGCGCTCCAGACCTATGCGTATCCGATCTACGCAATCTCAATCGGCCTGCTTATCGCGGTGCAGGTGATAGGACATTCGACCGGCGGCTCGCGGCGCTGGATCAACTTGGGGTTTTTTCATCTCGAGCCGTCCGAGTTCGCCAAGCTCGCCGTCGTGTTCGTGATGGTCCGGTACTTTCGCGAGGAACCGCCCAAAGGCGGATGGAGCTTGCGCCAGATGATTATCCCGGCGCTGTTGCTCGGGGTGCCGGTTGGCCTGGTGCTCAAGCAACCCGACCTTGGGACCGGGCTGATCCTTGTGCTGATCACGGTTACGCTGGTGTTCGTCAGCGGACTCAACTGGCGCACGATGCTGGTGCTGGTGCTCGCCGCGATGTGCGCGGCTCCGCTCAGTTGGCATTACCTCAAGCCCTACCAGCGTCAGCGCCTGGTCAGCTTCATCAATCCGCAGGCTGACCCGCTTGGCTCCGGCTATCATATCATTCAGAGCGAAATCGCGATTGGCGCTGGCGGTCCCACCGGCAAGGGCTTTTTGAAAGGCACGCAGGCGCGGCTCAACTTTCTGCCCGAGCAGAGCACGGACTTTATCTTCGCCGTCTTCGCCGAGGAGTTTGGGCTGACCGGCACGCTCGCGCTGCTCGCGATATATGCGGCGCTGATCCTGCGCGGCGCGTGGATCGCGCGTCACGCGCGGGATCGGTTCGGCTCGCTGCTCGCGATAGGCCTCGTCGCGATTGTGTTCTGGCAGGTGGCGATCAATATCGGGATGGCAACCGGGATGCTGCCGGTCGTGGGCATCACGCTGCCGCTGGTCAGCTACGGCGGCTCATCGCTAATCCTGATGATGGGCGCGATGGGCCTGCTAATCAGCATCAACACGCGCCGGTTTTTGTTCTGAGTCCGCGCATCGATTGAGCGCGCGCGCATGATATATTCGGTTCCGATCACGCATCCCTTCGCGAGGGTATCGTAATGCCGCGTTCGTCAAAGAAATTCACTGACCCGACTGATATCGCAATCCTCGAGGTTCATCGCCGGTTCGTCGAGGTGATGGAGTCCGTCCGCCTCGAGACCATCGGACCTGAAATGAAAGTGCGCTACCTGTCCGTGATGACCAACCTGACCGAAAAGCTCGCGATTCCCGCCAAGCCGCTTTCGGAAATCCTGGGCGAGATCATGGCCGAGGCGGGACCGATCATCTTCCAGGCAATGCAGCGCTGACCGCGGTTAAATGCGTCACGTAAAGGACAGAGCGGTCCTTGCGTCCCGCCGCCCCGCCCGTGCGCGTTAGAGCGCGCCTGACTCTGCGCGGCGATCGTCGAGGACTGCGCGCGTCTTCTCCCGCCGCATTCCCCTTCTGCCAGTAGCGCCCGACGTCTCGTCGGCCGGCACCCGCGATTATTCGCGCA
>DATLTX010000260.1:0-3674 GCA_035533435.1 Binataceae bacterium (SeqCode) | reverse complement strand
TGCGGCGCTGCATCTGGACCGCTTCGCGACGATCAACGACGGGCTGGCGGCGCGATGCGGCTGCGACGCGCGCACCGATATCGGATTGGGGCGGAACCAGTTTCCCGCCTACGTTGCGCGGGTCGATCCTGAGAATCGGCGGTCCGAAGTATTGATCCTGATAAGCGGCGCCAGTATCGCACCGCGGATCTCGAGCCGCTGAGCGCGGGCCGCCGCGCCTACGCCCGCGTATCCGCCGGCGCGGAACCGAGCGATCCGGTCGCGCGCTTCCACGCCGCGACCCATCCAACCCGAACGCGCTCGAGATAAAGGTAAATCACCGGCGTCGTGTACAGCGTCAGCATCTGGCTGACGATCAGTCCGCCGACGATCGCGATCCCGAGCGGGCGGCGCAACTCCGAGCCGGTCCCGCCGCCGATGGCGAGCGGCAATCCGCCGAGCAGCGCCGCCATCGTGGTCATCATGATTGGCCGAAAGCGCAGGACGCAGGCCTGATAGATCGCATCGCGCGCGGGCTTGCCGCCGGTGCGCTGCGCTTCGAGCGCGAAGTCGATCATCATAATCGCATTTTTTTTGACAATCCCGATGAGCAGGATGATGCCGACGAGCGCGATAACGGTGAGGTCGTTATGCGTGATCTCGAGGGCAAGCAGCGCGCCGACTCCGGCCGATGGAAGGGTCGAGAGAATCGTGATCGGATGGATATAACTCTCATAGAGAATTCCGAGCACGATATACACCGCCAGCAACGCTGCAAGGATCAGCATCGGCTCGTTCGCGAGCGAAGACTGAAAGGCCTGCGCCGTGCCCTGGAAGCTGCCGCTGATGCTCGCCGGCATCCCGATTTCCGCCTGCGCGCCGGTTATCAGATCGACCGCCTCGCCCAGCGACACACCGGGCGCGAGGTTGAATGAAATCGTGACCGATGGGAACTGCCCCTGATGGTTGACCTGCAGCGCGGTGGTCCGCGGCTCGTAATGCGTGAACGTGCTTAACGGCACTTCCTGTCCCGAGCTGGTGCGGACGTAGATTTCGGAAAGCGAGTCGGGGTTCTGCCAGAACGCGGGTTCGACTTCCATCACGACATGGTACTGGTTGAGCTGGGTGTACATCGTCGAGACCTGGCGCTGGCCGAACGCGTCGTAAAGCGTGTCGTCGATAAGCTGCGGAGAGATTCCGAGGCGCGAGGCGGTCTTGCGATCGATCACCAGGTTGGCGGCAAGGCCGCTGTTCTGCTGGTCGCTGCTGACGTCGGCCAACTGGCGCATCGTGCGCAGCTTGGCCAGCAGGCGCGGCGACCAGTCATCGAGCGCATCGAGATCCTGGCTTTGCAGCGTGTACTGGTAGAGCGCGTTGGCCAATCTGCCGCCGATGGTCAAATCCTGCGCAGCCTGCATGTAGAGCGTCGCGCCGGGAATATGCGCGGCGCGCGCGCGCACCCGGTTGATCACCTGGGCGACGCTCACCTTGCGCTCCGACAGCGGCTTGAGCGTGACGAACATGCGGCCCGCGTTGACCGCGGCGCCGTACCCGCTGGCGCCCGCGAAGCCGATCACATGATCGACGGCCGGGTCCTGGCCGACCAGTTTGACGAATTCAGTAAGTTTCTTTTCCATCGACTGGAACGAAGTGTCCTGATCCGACATCAACATCCCCATCATTCGTCCCGTGTCCTGCAGCGGGAAAAACCCCTTTGGGATGACGTAAAACATGTAGATGTTGATCGCGAGCGTGCCGATCGCTATCGCCAGCGTGAGCGGCTGATGGTCGAGCACCCAGGTCAGGCTCGACCGATACTTCGCCAGCATCGTGTCAAAGCACAGCTCGGCGAAGCGGTAGATGGCGCCGTGGCTTTCGCCGCCGTGCGCGCTGAGCAGCCTGGCGCACATCATCGGAGTCGTGGTAAGCGAGAGCACCAGCGAGACCACGATCGCCGAGGAAAGCGTAACCGCGAACTCGCGGAACAGGCGGCCCACGATTCCGCCCATCACGAGGATTGGGATAAACACCGCGATGAGCGACACGCTCATCGAGATTACGGTGAACCCGATTCCGCTGGCGCCGCGCACGGCGGCCTCATACGGCGGCACGCCCTGTTCAAGATAACGCGAGATATTCTCGACCACGACGATCGCGTCATCGACCACGAAGCCGGTCGAGATCGTCAACGCCATCAGCGAAAGATTGTCCAGACTGTAGCCGCACAGGTACATGACGCCGAAGGTGCCGACGAGCGACAGCGGCACCACGACGCCGGGAATCATCGTCGCGCGCAGGTTTCGCAGAAATACGAAAACCACCATGATCACCAGCGCGATCGAAATCAAAAGCGTGAACTCGACGTCATTGACCGAAGCGCGGATCGTCGTGGTGCGGTCGAGCACCACGGTCAACTTGATCGCGGGCGAGATCGACGCCTGCAACGACGGCATCGCCGCGTACAAGCGCTGATTGGTCTCGATAATGTTGGCGGCGGGCTGGCGGAAGATGATCAAGAGCACCGACGGCTGGTTATCCACCACGCCGGCGTTGCGCACGTCCTCGACTGAATCTCTGACCGTGCCCAGGTCGGAGAGCCGCACCGCCGCGCCCTTGGAGTAACTCACGATCAGCGGACTGTATTGATCGGCGTCCAGCAACTGATCGGTGTCGGCGATCATGTAGGCCGTATCGGCGTCGGAGAGCTCGCCCTTGGGACGATTTACGTTCGCGCCCGCCAGCATCGCGCGCACCTGCTCGAGGCCGATTCCGTAGTTGTCGAGTTCGGCGGGATTAAGGTCCACCCGCACCGCCGGCAACGCGCTGCCGCCGACCACCACCTGGCCAACGCCTTCGATCTGCGAGAGCTTCTGCGCAAGGATCGAATACGCGGCGTCGTACATCTGCCCGCGCGTCTTCGTGTTCGAGGTCAGCGCAATGATGAGGATCGGCGCGTCAGCGGGATTAACCTTGCGATAGGTCGGGTTGGCGGGCAGGTTGCTCGGCAGTTGGCTGCGCGCCGCGTTGATCGCCGCTTGCACGTCGCGCGCGGCGGCGTCGATATCGCGGCTCAGATCGAACTGCAGCACAATCGAGCAGGTGCCGAGCGAGCTGGTCGAGGTGAGCTGGGTCAGCCCCGCGATCCGCCCAAACTGGCGCTCGAGCGGCGTCGCCACCGACGAAGCCATCGTCTCCGGGCTCGCTCCGGGCAGCGCGGATTGCACCTGGATGGTCGGAAAATCGACTTGCGGCAGCGGCGACACAGGCAGCATCCGGAACGCGATAATCCCGCCAAGCGCCAGCGCGATCGTCAACAGCGTGGTCCCGACGGAATTGCGGATGAAAGTTTCGCTCACGAAGCCGGCGCTCCGACAGAGCCCGGCACCTCATCCCTGACCCGCGCCGATGCTCCCGACAGGCGCTCTGAGAGCCGTTCAAAGGCGAGAAATATTACCGGCGTGGTGTAGAGCGTCAGGAGCTGGCTCAGGATCAGTCCGCCGACGATCGTGATTCCGAGCGGACGCCGCAGTTCGGAGCCGGTGCCGCTGCCGAGCGCCAGAGGCAATCCGGCGAGCAGCGCCGCCATCGTGGTCATCATGATCGGCCGGAAGCGCAACAGGCAGGCCTGATAGATCGCCTCGCGCGGAGGTTTGCCGTCTTTGCGCTGCGCTTCGAGCGCAAAATCGATCATCATG
>DATLTX010000259.1:0-15703 GCA_035533435.1 Binataceae bacterium (SeqCode) | reverse complement strand
CGCAAGCTCGGGCGGAAAAGAAAACGCGCCCGGCTTGAGCCCGTGCGGAGTCACGATACCCGCCAGCAGCGCGATCACGCCGAGGCCGGTCGCAACGATTCCCGGAATACTCGCCCACGCGATCGCGGCCCGCGTATGCATCGCGGGCGCGATTCCGCCGAGCACGCGGCAGGCCGCCGTGATCATCCATCCGGCGATATACAGCGCGGCGATTCCCCAGATTGCGAACAACACGACTTTCAGCGCGACCAGAAACGGCCATAGCGCGGACATCGCGTGCGCCCCGGACATGGCGGTCAGCCACGAACCCTCGAGCCCGCTGAGCGCGCCGCTCAGTGCGGCGAGCGCCAGCACGCCGCGGCGCGGATCGGAATCGACGATGTGGCGAATCGTATCGCGCGGTGCGATCAAGATTGCGAAGAACGGCGCGACCGAGTCTCCTGATTGAGGCATAAATTTACGCGCCAGCGCGAGCCGCGTGGCCCGGCCACGGTAGCATCGCGCGCCCCGGTAATACATCGTGTCCGGCCTCTACAAATAGTCAATTGACAAGACTTTGGACTGGGCCTAGCCTCGGCGCATCGCCGTATAGGCGGCGCAGCGAGTCTTTTGGATGGAGGATGGTTCGATGAAGAAGCGGTTAGGGTTAAAGATGATGATCGTATCGATGGCGACGCTCGCGCTTTCGCTTTCCGCGTGTGTCCGGATCATGTCGAGCTCTGTCGCCAATTCCAACAAGGTGGTTGCTGGTAACAGCGTGACCGCGCAAGCCAGCGATATGGGTTTTCTGGAACTCGTCGCGCCGGTGGGGCTGACCCAGACGGCGAATTCGAACCTTTCGGGGCAGTGCCCGGGCGGAAAGTTTACCGATGCGACTACGGAACTCAGCCTGCGCGACTTTTTCGCGATCGTGCAGATGTATCAGGTCGATGTGACCGCGATCTGCCAGTAATCTCGCTCTTTTGCTCGTCTGATTTCCACCGGGCTCGTCCGCGCCTATCGATCACGATACGCCGCGGGCGAGCCCGTTTCTTACTTCGCGTCCCAGTCCGCCCGGCTTGCCCGGTTACGGCTCGAAAAATTTGTAACCGCCTTCGATTGCCCGTCGTCTTCTACTGCGGGACGGGTGACACCCAATCAGTAACCAGCTCGGGGAGGCTTCGGCCGTCGCCCAGAGCACAACTGTCAATCGAGGAGAGGGTTAATGCGTAAGTCTATTTCGATGCTGACGGCGGGAGCGATGATTGCCGCGATGGCGGGATTCGGCGGAACCGCGATGGCCAGGCATTCGAGCCCCGGCGGAGAATTTAATCTCCAGGTCAGCGGCTTCGAGTTGATCACGAACGCCGCGGCGCAGTCGCGCGTCGATCTGAAGGGCCGCGGAACGGTTCTTGCCGATCCGACCGGCGCGTTGACCGGCGGGGTCCTGACTATCTCGGCGGTCAATCCCGCGGTTCCCGAGGGCTCGCCCGCAAGCAGCGTATGCAGCGGCACAGCCACCGGCCAGATCACCAAGGGCGCGACCGACATCTACACGATCTCGTTCGATTACGCCGACGGCGCGAACTCGGGTGATTGCCTGACGCAGAGCCTGGCCCTGACCTGCACCCGCGCGGTGAATCCTCCGGGGCTGGCGATCGATCTCGCGGCGGGCAGCTACGATTGCGCGGTCTCCGGAGTTAGCGGCGTGACCGCGAGCAATGAGTCCGTCGATGCGTCATCGGTCGGCGTGCACTTCGGCTCGCACGCGGCGGTACAATAGCGCCAAACCGGTATCGTAAGCGGAATTCGGCGGCGCCGCGCGATCCTTGAGATTCGCGCGGCGCCGCGTCGATCAGAGTCGTTGATTCCGTGGCGAAATCAACGTGCTGGCGCGCGCCGTGCGCCGCGAATGGGAGCGAGACGCGCGAGCGCGCCCATCACCGATTTCACTTCCGCGCGCACCGCGGCGGGATCGTGGCCCTGCGCGGTCATCCGCGCTTCCACTTCGGCGATCGTTTTCGCGTAATCGTTGCGGAAGCGACGATTCAATTCCTTCCACGGCACTCCCGTCAGCGCCTTGATGATCTCGGGCGGCGAGTGATGGAATCCGCGCGCGAGGAGCACCGCGATTCCCGGATAGCCGAGGTAGCCCTGCCAGTACGAGGCGTTGTCGTTCGAGGAGATTTCGCGGCCGTCGGCCGACACCTCGACCGAGTAAGTCTTGGCGCCGTCCGATGAAGTCACGCTCGCGCGAGTCTCATCGATGAGTCTCACGCGTCCGTCGCCCAGCGCGCCAAGCGCCTCGTACACCTTTGCGGCGGGCGCATCTTCCATTTTTCGCTCCCGGCCATGGTTTCTCTATGAGTGGTGCGCGCGCGTCGTGCAAGCGCGGCTTGACGGCCGCGAACTCCGCGCCGTACGATCGCTGGCATCGGGAGGTGCCTCGCGATGCTCAAGATGTTCGATTACAAACCGTGACCGTGGGCGCGCAAATCGCGCATCGCCCTTTTGGAAAAAGGGCTCCAATGGGAAACGACCTGGCTCGACCTGCCGGCGGGTGAGCACAAGAAGCCCGAGTACCTCGCGATCAACCCGGTCGGCAAGGTGCCGGCGCTGATCGATGACCAGCTCATCGTCCACGACTCGACGATCGTCGGCGAGTACCTCGAAGATCGCTACCCGAGCCATCCGCTGCTGCCCGCCGACCCCGCGTCGAAAGCCCGGGCGCGCGCGTTCGAGGACTACGCCGACGCGTACCTGGCGCCTTCGATGTACAAGATTCTCTTCCAGATGCGAAAGCCGGAAGCGGAGCGTGATCACGCGAAGATCGAGGAAGGCGAACGCGAAACGTGCCGCCACTTCGAGTACTTAAATCGCGAACTCGCCGGCCGCGAATTTATTGCCGGCCAATTCAGCCTCGCCGATATCGCGTACATGCCGCATCTGTCCAGCTACGAACGCGCGGGCTACGCGGTGCCGTCCGATTTGACTGACCTGCACGCGTGGTGGGAGCGGCTCAAGACGCGCCCGAGCTACGCGAAGAGTTGGCCCTCGTAGTGCGGCGTGGGTTTGCGGCGCCGCCGCCTTTTGCGCTAAGCGGGTGACACCTTCAGAGCGGGGAGTTGTCACGATGGCGGAGCCGATCGGAAAGCTCGATCATATCGGGATCGCGGTGCATAACGTCGCTGAGGCGCGCACGTTCTATGAGGATGTGCTCGGCGCGCGGTTCATGTACGAAGCGGAGAGTGAACGGGCCGGCTACAAGCTCGCCGAGTTCGATCTGAACGGGCTGACGATCGAGTTGCTCGAACCGCTCGGCGCGGATTCTTTTCTGCACAAGTTTCTCGCGACACGCGGCGAGGGGATGCATCATCTGACGTTCAACGTTCCCGACACGAAAGCCAAGGTCACGCAGCTTGTTGAACAGGGCGTGCGCGTGGTCGATGAGACCCAATGGTCGCCGTCGTCGTACGAGGCGTTCATCTCACCGCGCTCGTCGCACGGCGTGCTGATTCAGCTCGGCAACGGCTATCCGACGCTGTCGAACGATCCGCACTGGTTCGAGAAGAAGTAGCGGCGGGTTATCCGATCAATCCTGGATTTGCGCCGCCGTCGATCGTGATGTTCGCACCGTGGATAAATCCCGCGCGCGGCGACGCAAGGAATGCGATCAAGTCGGCGACTTCCTGCGCCTCGCCTGGACGACCGAGCGGCGTCATCCGCGCGTAAACTTCTTCGATTTTGCGGCCGTGCGCCGCGCGCTCAGAGAACAGGCGCAGCCTTTCGGTGAGGATGGGACCCGGATTGACGCCGACGACGCGCACGCGATGCTTTGCGCCCTCGTCGGCGAGAGCCTTGGTGAAATGGTTGAGCGCCGCGTTGGCCGCTCCGCCCACCATGTATGCGGCGCTCGGGCGCAGGCCGCCGGTGCCGATCACGTTGACGATCGCGCCCGAGCTTTGCGCCGCCATCACCGGCATTACTTCGCGCGCCATCCGCGCGTAGCCGAAGAACTTGAGCTCGAAGTCGGCGTGCCAGTCGTCGTCGGATATCTTTTGAAACTCGCCGGGCCGCGCGCTGCCCGCGTTGTTCACCAGAATATCGATCCGGCCGAACTCTTCGATGCATCGCCGGACGACGCGGCGGATATCGTCGAGTTTTGTCAGGTCGGCCTCGACCGGCACGACGCGCGCGCCTTCGGTTTGCCGTGCTGTGGCGACGGTCTCTTCCAGTGCCGCTTTGCCGCGCGCGCAGACCATCACGGCGGCGCCCTCCGCGGCGAGAGTCAGCGCGGTTGCGCGTCCGATTCCTTTGCTGCCGCCGGTCACGATGGCGACTTTTCCGGCCAGTTCAAGATTCATCGTCGTGTTCCTCGTTAGCGCCGAGCGTCGCATCGCGGCTCTGCGAGCGTCAAGCCGCGCGCGGCGGGCGGCTTAACACGGCACCCCGTATCTGGCACGATTGCACCCATCCGGACGGCAACCCCGAACGGCAACCCTGCGATGAGAGAAATTGTAGTTTCGTGCTTAAGCGCCGCAATCGAGCGGGCGCGCTCGAAGGGCATCCTTGCGTCGGCGCCGGCGGCGATCGGAATCGAAGCGCCCAAGGATTCCGCGCACGGCGATATCGCCTCGAACGTTGCGCTGACGATGGCGCGGGCCGAGGGCAAGCCGCCGCGCGCGATCGCGGCCGCGATCAAAGACGCGATCGAATTGCCGCCGGAGATCTCGGAGATTGGGATAGCAGGCCCGGGGTTTATCAATTTTCGGATGGCGCCAGCCTATTGGCAGGGCGAAATCCGGCGCGCGGTGCGCGAGGGCGCGGCGTACTTCCGCCCGCGCAAGTGGGAGCTTGGTCCGGGCGCTGGCGACCGCGTGCAGGTCGAATTTCTCTCCGCGAATCCCACCGGACCGGTGACCGTCGGGCACGGCCGCAACGCCGTCTTGGGCGATACGATCGCGCGCCTGTTCGAGGCCGCGGGCTTCAACGTCACGCGCGAATATTACTTCAACGACGGCGGCCGCCAAATGAAACTGCTCGGCGAGTCGGTTCGCGTGCGCTACCTCCAGGAACTTGGCATCGACACGACGCTCCCCGAAGACGGCTACCAGGGCGAGTACATCCGCGATATCGCAAAGGACCTGCGCGCACGCCACGGCGACAAGCTGGCCGAGACCGAGGACCGCGAATTTTTTCGCGCGGCAGCGGTCAAGGCGATCTTCGCCGATATCCTGCACACCTGCGAGCGGCTGGGAATCCGCTTCGATGTCTTCGCCAACGAACTCGACCTCATGAAGACGGGCCGGGTGGACAAGGTGCTCGAGGATTTGCGCGCGCGCGAACTGCTGGTCGAGCTCGACGGCGCGGTATGGCTGCGCGGCGGTCCGATCGGGCTGCCCAAGGACGAAGTCCTGGTGCGCTCGGGCCCGGATCGTGAGCCGACCTATCGCACACCGGATATCGCCTACCATATCGAGAAGCTCGAGCGCGGCTTCGATCTGATCGTCGATATTTTCGGCGCCGATCATATCGCCGAGCATCAGCAGGTAATCGCCGCGGTCAAGGCGCTCGGCCACGACGTTTCGCCGATCCGCGCGATCATCTACCAGTTCGTCACGCTGACCCGCGGCGGCGAGAAAATCAAAATGTCCACCCGCAAGGCGACCTACGTCACGCTCGACGAGCTAATCGACGAGGTTGGCGCCGACGTGGTGCGCTTCTTTTTTCTGTTCCGCAAATCCGACAGCCAGCTTGATTTCGATCTCGAACTCGCCAAGAAGCAGGCGCCGGAAAATCCCGTCTTCTATGTACAGTACGCGCAGGCGCGGCTGGCAAGCGTCTTTCGCGAGGCGGAGAAGATCGGTCTTGCGCTGCCCGCCAATACCGCCGCCGTCGATCTCGCGCTGCTCTCGGCCGAGGAACTCGAACTCGCCAAGCGCGCTGTCGGGATGCCGGCGGTGATGACCGGCGCGGCCGAGGCGCTCGAACCGCATCGCATCTCGTTCTATCTGCTCGAACTCGCGGGCGAGTTTCATCGCTATTACAACAGGCCCGCGAATCGTATAATCGGTCCCGATCGCGAGCTTAGCGTGGCGCGGCTTTACCTGGCCGGTTTGATCAGGACCGCGATCGCGGCGGGTTTGGGGATTCTTGGGGTCAGCGCACCGGAGCGGATGTGAGGCGGGGATGCGATTTGAAATCAGGGCGGGCGGCGCATTACTAATCCTGGTGGGACTGCTGGGACTCTCGGGCGCGGTCTTCGCGCTCGGCCTCGTCGCGGGCTACGAAATGGCGCGGCAGAACACCGCGGATACGCCCCAGGTCGCGTCGGTTTTTCCGGTGCCGAGTCCGCCCGCGATCGAGCCCACGCCAACCCCCATTTCGCCTGAGGCGGCTGCCAGTCCGGCGGCGGCGCTCGCGCCGGCCATACGTCCGAAACCTTCCGCGCCCGAAGCGGTAAGGACTCCCGCGCCTGCTCATCCGATGGCGGCCGAAAGCCCGCGCGATGTCGCCAATGCCGCCCCATCGGAGGCTCCGCATCGCCATCCGTACAATATCCAGATCGATGCGGTGATGGATCGCGCGGGCGCCGACGACATGATGCGGCGGCTCAAAGCGCTTGGCTTTCCGTCGACCGAAGTCGCGACCAACCTGAATGGGCAGACGTGGTATCGCGTCAGCGTTGGCCCATACGCGACGCAAGAAGAAGCGAAGGCCGCGCAGGACAAACTGCATCAGCAGTATCGCGCGACCTATCGGGGAAATTGAGGCGCGCCGCGCCCTGCGATTGACTTCGGGCGCTCGGGCGCGGATACTCAGTTGGTAATGATTGGCTTCATCATCGGCACGGCAAGGGCGAACTGGCGTTGGCACGTCGTCGCATCCGCCTGCGCGCCGGTTTTGTAGCAGATAGAACAAAACTGGAATCCCAAAGGGCCGCGGGCAAAAACCCGGCGGCCCTTTTTATTTGTTTGCCGCCAAACACGAAGTGAGGCTTGGCAAGAAGACTTAAGGCAGGAGACCAGCGCGATGCTGCAACCGACTGAGCGCGAATTCGAAGAGTTGAAACGGCAGGGCTACAACCTGATTCCCGTGGCGCGCGAGATTGCCGCCGACCTCGAGACGCCGGTCTCCGCGTTCCTCAAAATCGCACGCGGCGACTACTCGTTCCTGCTCGAGAGCGTTCGCGGGGGCGAGAAGTGGGGCCGCTATACCTTTCTCGGCTCGGAGCCCGCGATGGTTATCCGCGCGCGCGCGGGGCGCATGGATATAATCCGGCCCGGCCGCGGCGTCGAGGTGCGATCGATCACCAACTCGTTCGACGAGTTGCGCCGCGAAGTCGCCCGCTTTCGCGCGCCCGAGCTGCCCGGAAACCCGCGCTTCTTCGGCGGAGCGGTCGGTTTCCTCGCCTATGACATCGTGCGCTGCTTCGAGTCCATTCCCGAAACCGCCCACGACGACCTGGGCGTTCCCGATCTGTACATGATGTTCACTGACACGATGCTGATGTTCGACAACGTGCGGCAGACCTTGCGGATTATCGCGAACGTTCCGGTCGATGAATTTTCGTCGCTGCGCTCGGCGTATCAGAGCGCGCAGGTCAAGATCGACGAGATTATCCAGCGCCTCAAAGCGCCCGCCGTGCCGCCGCATCTGGAGGGCGCCGCGCCCGTCGCCGCCAACGACGCGACGATCACCTCGAACCTCACGCGCGAGGCGTACATGGCGATGGTCTCGGCGGCCAAGGAGTACATCGCGGCCGGCGATATTATCCAGGTGGTTCCCTCGCAGCGCTTCGAAGCGCCGCTGACCGCGCACCCGTTCAACATCTACCGCAGCCTGCGCACCATCAATCCGTCGCCATACATGTTTTACTTAAGGCTCGGCGAACATACGCTGGTCGGCGCGTCGCCCGAAGTGATGGTCCGCGTCGAGGGCCGCGACATCACGCTGCGCCCGATCGCCGGTACGCGTCCGCGCGGGAAGACCGACGCGGAAGATCGCGCGATGGAGACCGAGTTGCTCGCCGATCCCAAGGAACGCGCCGAACATGTGATGCTGGTGGATCTCGGACGAAACGATGTCGGCCGGGTTTCGGAAATTGGCTCGGTCAAAGTAACTGAGTACATGGTTGTCGAGCGCTACTCGCACGTGATGCATATCGTCTCGAACGTGATCGGAAAACTGCGCGAGGAATGCGACGCGTTCGACGCCTTTCGCGCGACCTTTCCGCAGGGCACCGTTTCGGGTGCGCCGAAGATCCGCGCGATGCAGATAATCGACGAGCTCGAGAACACGCGCCGCGGCGTCTATGCCGGCGCGGTCGGTTATTTCAGCTTCACCGGCAACACCGACACCGCGATCGCGCTGCGCACCCTGCTAATCAAGAATAATCGCGTCTATATTCAGGCCGGCGGCGGCGTGGTTGCCGATTCCGATCCCGCCGCCGAGTTCGAGGAGTCGGTCAACAAGGCGCGCGCGATGGTCCGCGCGCTGCAAGCCGCGCGCGAGTTCGAGTCCGCGCCGGGCGCGAGGTAAACGGCGATGCCCGATCGCAAATTCAGTCTCCTGATGATCGATAACTACGACTCGTTCACCTACAACCTCGTCCAGTACCTGGGTGAGCTCGGCGCCGAGGTCACGGTCAGACGCAACGACGCAATCGACGTGGCGGCGGCGCGCGCGATGCACCCCGACGCGATCGTAATCTCGCCCGGGCCCTGCACTCCCAAAGAGGCAGGGGTGTCGCTCGCGATATTGCGCGAGATGGCCGGCGAAGTGCCGATCCTCGGCGTGTGTCTCGGCATGCAATGTATCGGCGACGCGTTCGGCGGCAAGGTCGTTCGCGCCGGGCGCCTGATGCACGGTAAGACCTCGCCCGTAATTCACGACGGCCGCACGATCTTCGCCGGGCTTGCGCAGGGGTTCGAGGCGATGCGCTATCATTCGCTGATCGTCGAAAACGCTTCGCTGCCCGATTGCCTCGAGGTCAGCGCGCGCACCGCGGAGGATGAGCTGATGGGCCTGCGGCACAAGCGCTTTCGCGTCGAGGGCGTGCAGTTTCATCCGGAGTCGATCGGCACGCCCGAAGGAAAGCATCTGCTCAAGAATTTTCTCGACGGGCTTCGCCAATGAAGACCAGCGGACTGCGCGATGCGTTTGACGCGGTGCTGGCCGGCCGCTCACTCGACGCGGCCGCCGCCGAGCGCGCCTTTGCGGAAATTCTGGACGGCGGCGGCGCCGCGCCCGACGCGCTCGTCGCGGGCTTTCTGGTTGCGCTAAAGCTCAAGCATGAATCCGCCGGAGAACTCACCGGAGCGGCGCGCGCGATGCGCTCGCGGGCGCGTGCGCTCGATCTTGGCGAAGATGTGATCGATGTGGTCGGCACCGGCGGCGACGGCGCCGGGACATTCAATATCTCGACCGGAGCCGCGCTGGTCGCCGCCGCCGCCGGCGTCGCGGTCGCCAAGCACGGCAATCGCGCGATAACCGGAACGGTAGGCGCCGCCGACCTGCTCGAGCATCTGGGCGTCAATATAGATCCCGGACCGGAGGCGCTCGCGCGATGCGTTCGCGAGGCCGGCATCTGCTTTATCCTCGCGCCCGCGTATCATCCGGTGATGGCGCGGCTTGCGCCGCTGCGCCGCGCGCTCGGCACGCGCACGATTTTCAATCTGCTCGGCCCGCTCAGCAATCCCGCCCGTCCGCGCCGAATGCTGATGGGAGTGGGGGATGGCAACCTACTGCGTCCGATGGCCGAGGCAGTCGCGGCGCTTGGCGCCGTGCACGCGATAGTCGTATCGGGACGCGACAGTCTGGACGAGATATCGCTCTCGGCGCCGACTCGAGTCGCCGAAGTTCGCGCGGACCGCGGGATTGACGAGTACGAGATCGCGCCGGAAGATTTCGGAATCGCGCGCGCCAGTATCGAATCGCTGCGCGCCGAAGGAGCCGCGGCCTCGGCGGCGATGATTCTCGCCGCTCTGTCGGGCGGCGGCGGTCCGGCGGGCGACGTGCTCGCGCTCAATGCCGGCGCGGCGATTCACGTCGGCGGTGGCGCGGCGTCGATCGCCCTGGGCGTGCGCCTTGCGCGCGAGGTTATCCAGTCGCGCCGCGCTCTGGCTACAATCGACCGGCTGGTCCGCGCCAGCGGCGGCGAACCGGGGAAGAATCGGCGATGAGTTCGATACTTGAAAAAATCTTCGCGGCCAAGCGAGAGGAACTCGCCGAGGTTCGCGAGCGCGCGCCGCTCGAGACCGTGCGCAAGGCCGCCGCGCGCGCCCCCGCGCCGCGGGATTTCGCCGCGGCGCTGCGGGCGCGGCGTCCGGCAATTATCGCCGAGGTCAAACGCGCCTCGCCGAGCAAGGGCGATATCCTGCCCGATCTCGATCCCGCCGCCGTTGCCCGCGAATACGCGGCTGGTGGCGCGGCCTGTATCTCGGTTCTGACCGACGTTCACTTCAAGGGCTCGCTGCTCGATCTGCGCGCGGTTCGCGCCGCCGCCAGCCTGCCCGTTTTGCGCAAAGACTTCATGTTCGACCCGTACCAGGTGTACGAGTCGCGCGCGGCCGGCGCCGACTGTATTTTGCTGATCGCCGCGATGCTGCCCGAGGCGGAACTGAGCGAGCTTCACGCGTTGGCGGGCTTGCTCGGGCTTGCCGCGCTGGTCGAGGTTCACGACGCGCGCGAGCTCGAAGCGGCCGGACGGATCGGCGCCGGGCTGATCGGAATCAACAATCGCGATCTTCACACCTTCACCACCGATATCGGCGTCACCGAGCGCCTGCTCGCCGACTATCGCGGCGACGCGCTCGTCGTCTCGGAAAGCGGCATCGATTCCGCGGCCGATATTCGCCGCCTCGACGCCGCGGGTGCGCGCGCCTTTCTGGTCGGCGAAAGCCTGCTGCGCGGCGGCGCGCCGCGCGCGCGGCTCGGCGAATTGACCCGGGCGCTCGGCGAGCAGGGCGGCGCGCGATGACGGTGCGGGTGAAAATCTGCGGCGTCACGCGCGCCGAAGACGCAATCGCGGCGGTTGCCGCGGGTGCCGACCTGATCGGGATAAATTTCTACGCGCCGAGTCCGCGCTCGATTGATCTGGATCGCGCGCTCGAGATCCGCGCCGCGATCGGACGGCGCGCGATCCTGGTCGGAGTGTTCGTCAACGCCGCTCGCACCTTTATCGAACAGCGCCGCCGCGCGCTCGAGCTCGACATGCTCCAGTTCCACGGCGACGAAGACGACGCCGCGCTCGCCCGATGGCCGGTCCCCGTGATTCGCGCAATTCGCGCGCGCGCCGGCGACGCGGCTGCCGCGCTCGCGCAGGTCCGCGCGGACTACGCGCTGCTCGACACTTTTCATCCCGCGCTCTACGGCGGAACCGGAGTCGCGCGGCCGCTCGAGGAGCTGCGCGGAATCGATCTGTCGCGGGTGATTATCTCGGGCGGACTCAACCCCGAAAACGCGCGCGCCGCCGCCGCGCTTGAACCGTTCGCGCTCGACTGCGCCAGCGGCGTCGAACGGGCGCCGGGCGCAAAGGATCACTCTAAACTCAGGAGCTTCATCGCCAATGCCCGCATTACCTGACACTCACGGCCACTTCGGCGATTTCGGCGGCAAGTTTGTCGCCGAAACTCTAATGCCCGCGCTGTTCGAACTCGAACAGGCCTACAAAGAGGCGCGGCGCGATCCGAAATTTCACGCCGAGCTGGAAAAATACTCGCGCGAGTATGTCGGCCGTCCGACTCCGCTGTTCTTCTGCGCGAATCTGACCGCGAAACTCGGCGGCGCGAAGATCTACCTCAAACGCGAAGACTTGTGCCACACCGGCGCGCACAAGGCCAACAACGCCCTTGGCCAGGCGCTCCTGGCGGTGCGCATGAAAAAGGATCGCATCAGCGCCGAAACCGGAGCGGGCCAGCACGGCGTCGCGACCGCGACCTTCGCCGCGCTGTTCCAGCGCGCGTGCGAGGTTTTCATGGGCTCGGTCGATGTCGAGCGTCAGGCGCTCAACGTCTTCCGCATGAAGCTGCTCGGCGCCAAGGTCCACGCCGTCGATTCGGGAACCAAAAGCCTCAAGGACGCGATGAGCGAAGCGCTGCGCGATTGGACCGCGACCGTGCGCGACACTTACTACCTCATCGGCTCGGCCGCGGGACCGCATCCCTATCCGATGATCGTGCGCGACTTCCAGACCGTCATCGGCCGCGAGGCGCGCAGGCAGATCGTCAAGCACGAGGGCCGTCTGCCCGACATCCTGATCGCCTGCGTCAACGGCGGCTCGAACGCGATCGGGCTGATGCATCCGTTTATCAAGGACAAGGACGTGCGGATGATCTTTGTCGAGGCTGGCGGCCTTGGCCTTAACGGCCCGAGCCACGCGGCGACGCTGACGCTCGGCACGCCGGGTGTCCTGCATGGAAACCGCACGCTGCTGCTGCAGGACGAGCTCGGCCAGATTCGCGATACGCATTCGATCGCGGCGGGACTCGACTATCCGGGCGTCGGTCCCGAACTCGCGCATCTGAAGGATATCGGCCGGGCGCAATACGCCGCCGTGACCGACGCGGAGGCGCTCGAGGCGTTTCGCCTCCTGTCCGAGACCGAGGGAATTATCCCCGCGCTCGAGAGCGCGCACGCGATCGCATACACCGCCAAGCTCGCGCCCACGCTGCCCAAAGAGCAGGTGATTATCGTCAACCTGTCCGGACGCGGCGACAAGGATATGAACACCGTCGCGCGCGCTCTGGGCGTGTCGCTCAGGGAGGGCGCATGATGCCGCGTCATCTGAAACGCATCGCGCGCAAGTTTCGCGAGCTGCGCGCGCGCAATGAGGCCGCGCTGATTCCGTTTATCGTGGCCGGCGATCCCGACCTCGAGACCACGCGGAGCCTCGTGCTCGAACTCGAACGGCGCGGCGCCGACTTGATCGAGCTGGGCGTGCCGTTTTCCGATCCGATGGCCGACGGTCCCGCCAATCAGCACGCGATTGCCCGCGGCCTCAAGACCGGAGCGTCGCTCGCCGCGATAATCGCGATGGTCTCCGAGCTGCGCAAAGAAACCGAAATTCCGATCATCCTGTACGGCTATTACAATCCTTATATGCATTACGGATGCGAGCAGCTCGCGCGCGACGCGGCGGGCGCGGGAGTGGACGGTATCCTGGTGGTCGATCTTCCGCCCGAGGAAAGCGCCCCACTGGCGAAACCCGCGCGCGCAAACGGTATCGACCTGATTTATCTGCTCGCGCCGACCACGCCGCTCGAGCGAAATCGCAAAATCGCAGCGCGCGCCAGCGGCTTCCTCTACTATGTTTCCGTAACCGGCGTGACTGGAGCGCGCACCCATCTGCCCGACGACCTCGCCGAGCATGTCGGCGCGTTGCGTCAAGTCACCGACTTGCCGATCGGAGTGGGCTTCGGAATCTCGACTCCGGAGCAGGCCGCGCGCGTCGCGTCGTTCGCCGACGCGGTGGTGGTCGGCAGCGCGATCTCTACGATCGCCGAGCAGCACGGACCGTCAGGCGATATAATCAGCGCGATCGGAGACCTGGTTGGCGCAATGAAAAATGCGATGCGCGCCGCACGCGGCGGGCAGGCAAACGCCCGTGCGGCGAAGTAGAGTAGGGCTCATGGCTCGCGAAGAAACCGAACCCCGCGTCGAATCCGTATCGCCACCGCCCGCACCGGCGCAAACCCCGAGCGACGACATCTGGAGCAAGTGCCCGGCCTGCAAAGAGATCTCGTTCCGCAAGGAAGTCGAGCGCAATCTGAACGTATGCCCCAAGTGCGCGCATCATTTTCGCCTCACCGTCAGCCAGCGCCTGTCGATCACCGTCGATCGCGGTAGCTGGCGCGAAATGTTCGCCGACCTCGCGATCGGCGATCCGCTCGGCTTCGTCGATTCCAGGCCGTATCCGAAACGGATGCGGCAAGCGCGCGAGGCGAGCGGTCGCAACGACGCGGTCGTGGTCGGCTTCGGGAAGATTGAGGATCGTCCGGTCGCGATCGGCGTGATGGATTTCGAGTTCATGGGCGGCAGCATGGGCGTCGTCGTCGGCGAAAAGCTTGCGCGGATTTTCAACCTCGCGACGCGCCGCGGCCTGCCGGTCATCGTGTTCTGCGCCTCGGGTGGCGCGCGGATGCAGGAAGGCGCGCTCTCGCTGATGCAGATGGCGAAAGTCTCGACCGCGATCGCGCGCCTGCGCGACGCGCGGCTGCCCTATCTATCCGTGATCTGCGATCCGACCTACGGCGGCGTCGCGGCGTCTTTCGCGATGCTCGGTGACCTGAACCTCGCCGAGCCGGGCGCGCTAATCGGATTTGCGGGCCGCCGCGTGACCCGGCAGACCTCGAATCAGGAGCTGCCGGAAAATTTCCAGCGCTCGGAATTTCTGCTCGCCCACGGCATGCTCGACGCGATCGTCGCGCGCCATCAAATGCGATTCACTCTGGCCCGCCTGCTCGCAATTCTCACCCGCCCGAAAGCGGCCAGGATCGGAAAAAAATGAAAGCGCTACCTCGCGGCGTTGCGAACCGTCGCGCGCACTATTGAAATAGCAACAACTTCAATCGAGCCGGACGGCGCGTGAGCGCGCGCCCGATCCGGCGCGGACGATATCGTCATCGGAGGAGTCGTACCTTGGCTGAATTCAAAAGACCGCTGCCGCATCCCACGCCCGAAACCCTGCATTTCTGGGAGGGAACGCAAAAGGGCGAGCTGCGCCTGCAACGCTGCGACGATTGCCGCAACGTCTATTTTCCGCCGCGTCCGTTCTGCCCGAAATGCGCCTCGCGCAAGGTCTCGATTTTCGCGGCGAGCGGCCGCGCCAAGCTCTATAGCTACGTGATCAGTCATCGCCCAGCCCCCGGCTTTACTCCTCCCTACGCGATCGCCGTCGTCGAGCTGGCCGAAGGCCCCCGCCTGATGACCAATATCGTCGGCTGCGCGCAGACACCGGCCGCGCTGGTCCTCGACATGCCGCTCGAAGCGGTGTTCGAGAAGCAGACCGAAGACATCACGCTGCCACTCTTCAAACCCGCCGGAGCCTGACATGAAACGCAAATCCGTAGCAGTGGTGGGAGCCGCCGAGACCACCGAGATGGGCTTGATCCCGAATCTTTCGCAGCTTCAGCTCCACGCCGACGCCGCGCTCAACACGCTTGCCGATGCCGGCCTCAAGCCGACCGATATCGACGGTGTCGCGACTGCGGGTGAGTCGCCAACTTCGGTCGCGCACTATCTTGGAATCACGCCGACCTGGGTGGACGGCACCTCGGTCGGCGGATGCTCGTTCATGATCCACGTGCGCCACGCCGCCGCCGCGATCAACGAAGGGCTGTGCTCGACCGTGCTGATCACGCACGGCGAGAGCGGTCGTTCGCGAATCGGGTCGGGCCGATGGGGCGGGTCGCCGGCGAGCCTGTCGGGACAGTTCGAGGCGCCGTTCGGCACGATGGGACCGCCCACCGTCTTCACGATTCCCGTGCTGCGCTACATGAAGACCTACGCCGTCAGCGAAGAGCAGCTTGCGACGGTCGCGGTGGTCCAGCGCGAATGGGCGGGAAAAAATCCACGCGCGTCCTATCGCGAACCAATCACCGTCGCCGACGTGCTGAACTCGCGGATGATCGCCTATCCGTTTCGCCTCCTGATGTGCTGTCTCGTCACCGACGGCGGCGGCGCCTTGATCCTGACCTCGGCCGAGCGCGCCCGGGACTTCCCG
>DATLTX010000258.1:0-25190 GCA_035533435.1 Binataceae bacterium (SeqCode) | reverse complement strand
GCGGCGGGCGCCAGTCCCAGCGAAATGATGGCGATTGTGATTGCAAGCGCTCGGTTCATCGGACACCTCCGGCGCTGAGTGGGCCAGTGCGCTCTTCGGAAAGCGTATCGGTCCAGGTTTGAACACCCGCGACCCAATTCGTACGGCTACTGTATTTCGGCTAGCAGCTATCATCCGGAGCGTCAACACGGATGACCGGGCAGCGAAATGTAGCCGAATAAACGCGCAGTACCGCCCATTGGTTACTTTTTGCTCCTATCAGTATTTTGGGGGTTGCGCTGAAACCACCGCCGCGGCAAAAACGTATCTCTGTGCAACGGCCGCGCGCATTCGGACTGCGGCGGCCCAATCGCGGCTCCGGTCGATCCTGCTCGCCACGATTCGATCTTGTCGTGGAGGTCTCGGGCAATGGAAATTTTGACGATCGCGACTCCAGGTCAACCCGCCGGCCCTTGCCGGGGCTCATGCGGTCATCCCGCCTGCCTGTCGATCCGGCAGCTCGCCTCGGAGCGATGCCCTCAATGCCACTTGCTGCTCGGTTTCGGTTCGCAGGTAACCGGGTCGCCGCCGATGCATCTGCGGTGCGCGCGCAGGATTGGAATTGGCGTCGACACGCCGGCGCAGACCACGCCGCGGCCGTATCGCCCAGTCTGATTCGCTGCGCCGGAATTCTCCGCGCGAGCCCATCGCCGCATCCGCCGGCCGCTTGACAGCGCGCTAGAGCGCGCGCTAGCAGGTCGATCATTCCCGTAAACGCCGACCATTGCCGGCCTCAGGAGTGCGCGACCGATGCAGTCCGACCAGACCCGAAACGTAAAGGCGCTGCGTGCGAAGCTCGATCATCCGGTCGTCGATGCGGACGGACATCTGATCGAACCGCAGCCGCTGTTCCATCATTACCTGACCAAAGTCGGCGGGGCGCGGATGGCGGACCAATACCGCGCCGAGCTGCGCGAGCATCCGACCGGCTCGCGCGGCAATCGCGACACGGGCGACATGCGCGGCGCGTGGTGGGGAATTGGCAACAACGCGTATGACCTTGCGACGGTGATGGCGCCGCGGCTGCTGCACGAGCGGCTCGAGGAAATCGGCATCGACTTCGCCGTGATGTATCCGACGCTCGGGCTGGCGCTGCCGACGATTCACGACGCCGACGTGCGCCGCGCCGCGTGCCGCGCGCTCAATACGATGAACGCCGAGATCTGCGGCTCGTTCCGCGATCGCCTGGCGCCCGCGGCCGCGATCCCGATGCATACGCCCGCCGAAGCGATCGAGGAGCTCGAATATGCCGCGCGGCTCGGGCTTAAGGTCGCGATGATCCCGCCGGGAGTCGCGCGTCCGATACCGGAACTACAAGAAAAGCATCCCGAAGCGTTTCCAAATGCGGCGTACTTCGACAACTACGGACTCGACAGCTTCCACGACTACGACCCGGTCTGGCGCAAATTCACCGAGCTGCGCATGACCGTCACCTCGCACGGCGGCGTCGGATTGCGCTATCTGCCGCTCGGGCGGCGCTCACCGACCAACTACATGTTCAATCATATAGGCGGCCACTCCTATCAGCAGGGCGAATTGTGCCGCTCGCTGATCTTCGGCGGAGTTCCGGCGCGCTTTCCCAATCTCGTGTTTGGATTTCTCGAATGCGGCGCGGGTTGGGCGGTCGATTTGTTGCACTCGCTCGAAGAGCACTGGGAAAAGCGCAACCTCGAGGGGCTGAAGAACTACGATCCGTCACGCCTCGATCGCCCGCGCCTGCACGAGCTGCTGCGCGAGTATGGCGGCGCCGGATTCGTTGACGCCTCGGCCGCGGCGGGGATGAGCCGCGCGTACGACGAAGGTATCGCGCGCCACGATCGCGCGGCGGATCGCGACGAATGGGCGGCCACCGGAGTTCGCGACGAGGCGGACTTCGCCAAGATGTTCGCCAAGTTTTTCTTCGGCTGCGAGGCCGACGATCCGAGCGTGTTTCGCGCGCTCGACGCGCACGCAAATCCCAAGCGCACGCGATTGCAGCCGGTCTTCAGCTCCGACATCGGACATTGGGACGTTCCCGATATTGCGAGCGTGCTGCTCGAGAGCCATAAACTGGTGGACAAGGGAATTTTGACCGCCGCCGATTATCGCGATTTCGTTTTCACCTACCCGGCGCGGATGCATCTGGCCGCCAATCCGGATTTCTTCGCCGGCACCGTTGTGGCTTCGGCGACCGCGAAGCTCGCCGCGTAAGCGACGGAACCTTCGCGCAGCGCGGAAACGCACAGCGGCACCCTCGGCGCGGGGTACTCTTGGCGGGCGAGACGCCCGCTGCCACTGGCAAACAAAATCTGATGTGGGGGCGGCCCCGCAGGGGCGCCCGATGCCCCCGGTGACGCTACTCTGACTCCGCAGTCATCGAATCGAGGGCGGCGGGCAGCTCCGCGAGCGTTGCGATGCGGCGTTCGTGCTCGACGCGCGGACCTACCGCGATGAAAGGCACGCCGGCATCCGCGGCGGCAACCCGATCGATCGGGCTGTCGCCGACATACACGGCGCGCTCGCGCGTTACCGCGGCGCGTTCCATGCACAGATTAAGGATGTCGGGCGCGGGTTTGGGCCGCACCTGGTCGCGCGCGCACGCGATCGCGTCAAAGATACCGGCCAGGTCAAGATGCTCGACCAGCGCCGGAACCGTGGCCGAACGATTGGTCGCAAGCCCCAGCCGAAAGCGCCGGCGCATCGCGAGCATGAACGGCCGCAACTCGAGCGGCGGACGCAGGAGCTTGAAGAACGGCGCCGCATCAAGCGTCCGTGCGATGTCTTTCATCGCGCCGAGCCTGCCTTCGTCGCCGCGCGCGCGCATCGCGAAGACCTGTTCGGTGGCGTAGGAAATCGCCTTGATCTCTTCGTCGCGGTCAAGCGGAGGCTCGCCGATCTGCGCGTAAATCGCGTTGTAGTAGGCGACATTCGACGCGTCGGAATCGAACAGGACGCCGTCGGCGTCGAACATCACAAGGTCGATCATGGAACGATAGAGCGCTGGGATTATTTTGCACGCGTGGCGAACGCGAAACTACACGAAGCGCGCGCGCATTTTCATCGCGCAGCCTTGCCGCGCGCGAGGCGTTCGCTGCGGCGCGCCGGCCGCGCCGCGTGGCGCGCGACCGCCAGCATGTCGCGAGCCCCGACCGGGTCTCCGCAATTCGGGCAGACCAGCGCCGGCGTCGCCTTGGCGCCGCATCCGCGATGCACCAGTTGCAGGGGAGGTCCTTTTTCGCCGGCGGGCCACAGCCACGCATCGCCCCATTTGAGCATCGCGACCATCACCGGATACAAGTCCATGCCTTTTTTTGTGAGCCGATATTCGACGCGCGCGTGCTCGTCGTCGGCGCGGAAACGCTCGAGGATTCCGTCCTTGACCAGCGCGCGCAAGCGGGTTGCAAGGATATTGCGCGCGATTCCGATATTGCGCTGGAAATCGTCGAAGCGCCTCCGCCCCATGAACGCCTCGCGCAGTATGAGCATCGTCCAGCGCTCGCCAATCACGGCCAGCGTGCGCGCCACCGAGCAGTTGACTTCACCAACCGAACGCCATCGCATCGAAAGTATTCGCTCCCCCGAGCGCCTTTGAGCCAGCCCGGCGGCATCCCCATGCCGCAAGGCCGATAGCGCTATCGTTGCACTTTGAAACTCGGTTCGCTAGATGGCGATATGCGCGAGTGCGCGATTCGTTTGCGCTCCGCACCAGCGAGGATCCAATCATGAAGGCAATTATTTTCGATAAACTCGGCGGCCCCGAGGTCATGCATCTCGGCGAGCTGCCCAAGCCCGAGGCCGCGCCCGGCACCGTGCTGGTCAAAGTGCGCGCCGCCGGAATTAATTTCGCTGACACGCTGTTCCGGCAGGGACAGTACGTGATGGAGCCGAAGCTGCCCGATACGCCGGGCCTCGAGGGCGCGGGCGAGGTCGAGGCGGTCGGCGTGGGCGTGCAGGGCATCAAGCCGGGGAGCCACGTCGCGTTTCTTGGCTCGAAATCCTACGCCGAGTACGCCCTTGCGCCCGCCACCCAGGTAATTCCGCTTCCCGCCGGCATCAGCTTTGAGGAAGGCGCCGCCTTCCCCGTGCAGGTGCTCACCGCATGGCACATGCTGCACACCGCCAATCACACCACGCCCGGACAGACGGTGCTGGTGCATTCGGCCGCGGGCGGAGTCGGAATAGTCGCGGTGCAAATCGCCAAGGCCGCGGGGGCGCGCGTGATCGGCACGGTCTCGAGCGAAGCGAAGGCGGCGCTCGCCAGGCAGTACGGCGCCGACGAAATTATCAATTACTCGAGCGGCGACTTCGCCGCCCAGGCGCTGCGCCTGACCGGCGGACGCGGGATCGACTTGATCCTCGACGCGGTCGGCTCGACGATCGATCAGGGCCTCGCCTGCCTGGCGCCGTTCGGGCACCTGATCCTGTACGGACGCTCGGGCGGAGTTCCGCAGCCACTCAACTTGTTCCGGCTGTTCCCGAAGTCGCAGAAGGTGAGCGGATTTATTCTCTACACCGCGCAGGCGGAGCCCGCCGTGATGCGGCGCGGAATCGAGGAATCGTTCAAGCTCATCGAACAGAAGAAACTGAAGCTGCTGATCGGGCGCAGCTTCCCGCTGGCGCAGGCGGCGGAGGCGCATCGTTTCATGGAATCGCGCGCGTCAGTCGGCAAGCTGGTGCTGATCCCGTAGTCGAGCCGCAAATCGGGCGGTCTTTGCGAGGCGGGCGGTCCTCGAGTGGCCGCCCGCTTTTTATTGTGGACTTCCGCAAGTTTTCGTTCCGCGAAAGACAGTTGCAATTTGCAACTACTAGCGCAATGTGCCTGCGGCCATGAACGTCGCGATAAGTTGGGCGAGTGCGCGTGGATCGCTGACCGGACGCGCGCAGGCCGTGCCGGCGCATACGAAGGCAAGCGCGGTATCATGCCGCGCCGCCGCGGCGTACATCGCCTGCGCGGCCATCGGCATCGCGTCCGATTTTGCCTGCGCCGGATCGACGCGGAGCACGATCTTCGCGGGGCGATAGGCCGCAAATGCCGCCGCGAGCAGCGCGGCTGTCTTCGCATCGCCGCGCGGACCGACTATCGCAATCGTCGCGCCGCCGTCGGCGATCGATTCAAGCGCCAGCCCTGTCGTCCCGAGTGTGAAATCCGCCGTGCCGCCCGCCAGCGTGAGCGACGGCGCGAGCAGTTCATCGGCGTTCTTCAGGTCGCGCGCATCCGATGTGATCTCGCCGAACGTGCGCATCACGATCGCGGCTTGCCCCTGCACCGACGGCATCGGCGTGTCGTACATCACCTGCGCACTCGCGAACGGCGCGGCGAGCACGTTGTCTTTAGGCTCCGCGCTCAGGTTCCTGATGAGACCGTTGGACGGGTCGCGATATTTTGTGACGATCAAAGCGGCGAGTGCGCGCGCCGCGGTCAGATACTTCGCGTTGCCGCTCGCCTCGAACGCGTCGAGCAGCGCCGAGGCGAGATAGATCTGGTCAGCCGCAATTCCGGGGACCTGCGCCCTGCCCTGCGAAAATTCGTGATAGAAGCTGCCGTCCGGGACGCGCAGATGTTCGAGTATGAAATCGAGCGCGTCGAGCGCGGTTTTCTCGCATCGCGCATCGCCGGTGGCTTCCCAGACGGTGAGGAAAGCCGACGCCATCAGCGCATTGCGATCGGTCATCACGACGCGATCGACCGGCGGAGCGCGGCGCCGATTGCGCGCCATGAGCAGGCCGTGATTCGCCTCTTCGACAATCGCGCGCGCCGCGTCCGGCGACATTTTCAATTTATCCGCGAGCGCCTGCGGCGTGAGCGCCGGTGCGAGCACGATCCGTCCGTCAGGAGCGCGCGGCGGCGACGCTTCCATTCCATAGTAGAGAATCGCGGCGTGCGCCTGGTCGGCAGCAAGCGCGCGCCTGACCTCATCCACCGTCCACGTGTAGTAGCTGCCGTCGTCGCCCTTGAATGAGTCCGCGTCCTGATGCGCATAGAACACGTGGTGCCGCGGATCGAGCAGCGTGCCGTTCACGTACGCGACGGTCCGCTCGATTACCGCGAGCAACCGGGGATCGTGCGTGAGTTGATAAGCCTCGCCATACGCGACGAGCGCCATCGCCTGGTCGTAGGCCATCTTCTCGAAGTGCGGCACGCGCCATCGCCGGTCGGTCGAGTAGCGATGAAACCCGCCGCCGAGTTGATCGAACACGCCGCCGCGCGAAATCTTGAGCAGCGAATCCACCGCGATCCGCCGGTACTCCGGATGCGCATGGAATCCATGTGCGAGCGCGAGCCGCAGCGCCGGAAAGTCATAGAAGCGCGCCCCTTCGCCCCTCCCGAAACCTCCGGCCCGCGGATCGTATGAAGATTTCAGGCCCGCGAGAATTTGCGCGAGCAGCGCGCGCGAGTCGCCGCGCGAACTCGACGGCGGCGGATACGCCTGTGCGGCAAGTTTCAGCGCAAAGGCATTGGCCTGCCCGCTGAGTTCGCGACGATCGCTTTTCCATGCGGCGGCGATCCGGCTCAGCAGCGGAATCATCGCGGCCGACGCGGCGCGGTCGCCGGCTTTCGCCTCGGCAGGCAGATAACCGGTCGCGTACATCAGCGCTCCGTCGGGAGTGACGAAGCACACCAGCGGCCATCCGCCCGCGCCGGTCAGATTTGCGGCGGCGGACTGGTAATAGGAATCGACGTCGGGTCGCTCGTCGCTATCGACCTTGATCGGAACAAATTGGGCGTTCAGGATTCGCGCGACTTCCGGATCCGCGCATGTCGTATCGTCCATCACGTGGCACCAATGACACCATACCGCGCCGATATCGATCATGACCGGACGATCCAAATTGCGCGCGAGCGCGAACGACGCGGCGCCCCACGGTTGCCAGCGGATTTTATCCGCCGCGGCATCGCGCAAATAAAGGCTCGCGGAATGTTTGAGTGCGTCCGCCGGCAGAGCGTCGGACGTGGCCGGCGCACCATCGGCGAGGGCGAATGATCCGAGCAAAAGACCAAGGAAAACCGCCAGCGCCGATGCAAGCGGGATTTTCGTTGACAACTTCATCGACGCGCGATAGCTAGGGCTTTGGCGACCGCGAGCGTGGCTTCGGCCATAACCGATCAGAGCACAGCCGGGCCGGAAAAGCGCGCTTCACGGACAAACTAAATCAAACCGCCCTCATCGAGTTTTTTATGAGCGGCCCAATCAATCGCGCATGAACGGACGGTCCGCCAGCAAACGACCGCCGCATCGCCCGCTTCGCGGTCCCGCCAAGGTGATCCGGATGCCGACGCCGCGCGTGGTCCGGCGCCATCGCGCGATCCGGGCCGGGATGGGCGTCCTGATGCTGTCGCTGGTGAGCGCGGCGGTTGCAAGAATTTACATCTACCGCAATCAGCGGCGCACGCCCGAGCAGGTGGCGCAAACCAGCGAGCAGGAGGCGCAGATTCTTTCGCGGGTGAATATTGAACGGACCCGCGCCGGCCTGGCTGCGCTGAAATTCTCGCCGCGCCTCGCAGTCGTCGCGCGCGGGCATAGCTACGACATGGCGATTCGCCACTACCTGTCGCATCGGAGTCCCGAAGGGATCGGACCCGCCCAGCGCATAGCGGGCGAGGGGATCGCATACGAAGCGGCGGGTGAAAATATCTATTCCGACGATTACCGCGACCCCGGCGATCTCGCCGGGCATACCGTCGCGGCATGGATGAACAGCCCGGAGCATCGCGCCGCGATCCTCTCAGATCGATTTCTGAAAACCGGCGTCGGCGTCGCACATTCCGCCGACGGTACTATTTACGTAACCCAGGATTTCGTGCGCTGAGCGCACGGTTCAACCAGGATGGAATTCGCCGAGCTGGCCGCGATTGCGGGCGCACACGCCGAGGCGCGCGCGATCCAGGTTGCGCTGAAGCTCGGAGTCTTCGAGGCGATCGCGGAACATCCGGCATCCGCCGCCGATCTGGCGCGTATCGTCGGCGCCGAGCCGCGCGCGACTGCGCTTCTGGCCAATGCGATCGCGGCGATGGGTCTGCTCGAGTTTGCTGGCGGCCGCTACGCTCTGAGCGCCGCTGCGCGCCGCTTCCTCGTGAAGGCGTCGCCGGAATATCTGGGCGGCCTGATTCTGTTCGACGAGGCGATTTTTCCCCTGTGGTCGTCACTCGAAGACGCCGTGCGCAGCGGCCGTCCCGCGCGCACGCCCGACATGTTTCAGAGCGATGCGGCAGAGACCGAGCGCTTTATCCGCGCGATGGACAGCCTGGTTCGCGCGCGCGGCGACGCGCGCTGGGTGGCGGAGCATCTGGATTTGCGCGGCGCGCGGACGATAGCCGATCTGGGCGGCGGTCCGGGAACCTACCTGGCGGCGCTGCTGCGCCAATATCCGGCGGCGTCCGGCGAGATCTGGGATCTTAAAGCGACACTTGAAGTTACACGCCGGATCCTCGCCGAACGCGAAGCGATAACCGCCGCGAGAATCACGCTGCGTCCGCTCGATTACCTGATTGACGATCTGCCCGGACCGGTCGATGCGATCTTCATCTCCAACATCGTCCACGGCGAGACCGCGGCGGCCAATGAGGAATTGATGCGCAAGTGCTTTCGATCCCTCGCCCGAGGTGGCACCATCGTTATCAAGGACCACGTGATGAATCGCGAACTGACTCATCCGCGCGCCGGCGCGGTCTTCTCCCTCTACCTGCTGCTGGCCACGCGCGGCCGCGACTACTCGTTCGAGGAAATCGCCGGATGGCTCGAGGATGCGGGGTTCAGCGCCGCGCGCCGCGAAGATCTGCCGAGCCCGCCGTTCAGCTCCGCGCTCGTGATCGCGGCCAAACCGTGATGCGCGTGCGAGTGCTTCGATTGCGCGCCTATGCGCCCGCGCTAGCACTGGCAGTGCTCTGCGCGTTGTTGAGCATGATGTCAGGATGCGCAGCCGCGATCACGTCGCTCGCTCCCGCCGCACTGGGCGTGGGCGAATACGCGGGGATCAAAGCGGCTGACAAGTCGGGCGACCGCCATACCGTCGGACCGCGCGATGAACAGGGCGAGCGCTGCGAGACCCTGGTGCAGACGCCGCCGGGAGTCGAGGAAATCCGCAAGAACAAAGATGACAGTATAGATTCGCGCCAGTGGCGTCTGATTGCTTCCAACGGCGGAACGAAATGGGCCATTGTGCGCGCCAAAATGGCGCCGCCCGACGGATGGCAGCCGAAGCCCGGAATCGCCAATCTGAAATTCTCGCCCTCGCTCCCCGAACAGCTCGAAGCGGGCGGCGATTCGCAATTCCTCGCTTACGCGCCCGATGACACCAAGACGATCGCCGACAGCGATCAGGAGACAACGCTGACCGAAGTGTTCGGACCGACCATCGGCAGCTTCCAATGGCGCGGGCGCAGCTACGGATACGTGCTGGTCAAGACGCTGCCGTGCTTCAAGCCGCTCGATTGAAGATCAGCCTTCTCACGGCATCCGCATGAAGCGCCGATCCGCAGCGCGCCGGATGTGCGCCGCGGCGCTGGCAATTGCACTGGCGTGCGTGGCGATACGGTCATACGCTGGGGCAATGCAACCCGACGCCGCGCAAGCGATAGCTCATCCCGATCCGGCGGCGTGGCCTGATTCCGCGCTCACCATCTCGAACCTCGGCCACGCAACCCTTTTGATGAACTATCTGGGCGTGCGCGTGATCAGCGATCCGTCGCTGTTCAACCGGGTTGGACTTTCATTCGACTCGATGCTCACGATCGGGCCGCGGCGGATGACCGCGCCGCCGCTTGCGCCCGCGGAATTGCAGAATCTCGATGTCATATTGATCACGCACGCGCACATGGATCATCTGGATCTTCCGTCGCTGAAGGCGATGCCGAAGAGCGCGACGGTAATCGCGTGCGCAAAGTGTTCGGTGCTCGTCGCGCCGCTCGGCTTCACCGACGTGCGCGAGCTCAACTGGGGTGAATCGACCGAAGTGAAGGGCCTGACCGTGCGCGCGATGGCGGCCAATCATTGGGGCAAGCGCTGGCCGCCGCTCGGCGAGGAATACGGTTTCAACAGCTACGTCCTCGAAAAGAATGGCGTCCGGATGCTGCTCGCGTGCGACAGCGCGTACACCGACGTGTTCTCGGCGGTGGCGAGCGACCCGCCTCAGATCGCAGTGTTCTCGATCGGCGCGTACGATCCCTGGATCTGGAATCACGCGAATCCCGAGCAGGTCTGGACGATGTTCCAGCAGACCGGCGCGAAATATCTGCTGCCCATTCATTGGGGAACGTTCAAGCTCTCGAAGGAGCCGATGGACGAGCCCCTTGCGCGGCTTATCCGCGCGGGTGGAGAAGAGTCGGGGCGAATCGTGCTCAGGCGGATTGGCGGGACTTGGCAGCTACCCGAAGGCGATACGGCGCGCGCCACTGCGCCTGCCGAGTCGCAATCGCGCGCGGCGTCATCGGCGGGGCAGCGCTGACTGCGCGCTCGCCTGGGCGATCCGGCTGCGCGCGATAGCGGCATAAGCGGGGTCGCGCTCGATTCCAATCCATCGCCGCCCGAGCGTCTCGGCCGCAACGGCGGTGGTACCGGTGCCGAGAAAGCAATCGAGGATCAGGTCGCCGGGATTCGTCCATAGCCGGACGATCCGCTCGGCGATCTCGAGCGGCTTCTGCGTCGGATGACGTCCGTTCGCGCGCTCCGACCGTGGCGTGCACGGAATCTGCCACAGGTTGCGCAACTGCTTGCCGCCGTTAATCTCCTTGGACGCCGCGTAATCGAACGTCCAGTGACTCGCGCGCGCGGGCGTGTTGTTGCACGCCCAGATTACGTACTCGGTGCTCTCGGTCGGGAGCCTGCCGGTGATGTTCGGCTGCGCGTTGGGTTTGAACCAGGTGATTTGCTGCAGGATGCGCCGATTGAGCAACTGCCCGAGCACGTATCCGATCACATAGATGTTGTGGAAGCTGCCGAACACGAGGATGTTTCCGTTGGGACGCACCACGCGGCAAACCTCGCCGAGCCATCGCCGCGTGAACTCAAAATACTCGTCTGGCGTAAAATGATCCCAGCGCTGCTCCATCGTGACGTGGGTGCTGAACGCCCATTTCAGGCCCTTGCGGCCGCTCATATTGTACGGCGGATCGGTGATACAGGCATCGATCGACGCATCCGGCCACGCGCTCATCACGCTGATCGCGTCGCCTTCGTGGACGACCCCGGGCGCGGGCGTGGCGGCGGGCTCGGCGGGGCGCGGTTCAGGCACGCTTGCGCTTCTTGGAGAGGTAATCGACCAGCATGTATTCGCCCAGATGATCGGGACGCGTGTAGAGCGCGCGGCCGCGATTTATCTGCGTCATCTTCTCGACGAAGGCGCGCAGGCTCGGCGAATCGTCGAGCATGAAAGTATTGATGGTTATTCCCTTGCGCGTGATCCGCTCGACTTCCTTCAGGGTCTCCTGCGCCGCGCGCATGCTGATTCCGCCGAACGAAAGCGGCCACTCGCAGTACAGGCGCTTGTTCAGAAAATACGCGGTCGGCTGTCCGTCGGTGATCACGATGATGTGCTGGTTGCGCGAGGGATGCCGCCCGAGCAGATCCGACGCAAGCCGCAGCCCGTCCTGCAGATTCGTAAACGGGTCGCCCATGTTCCAGGACGCCTCGGGCAGGTCCTTGAGCTTGAGCTCGACCGCGCGGGTGAAGAAGCCGACAATCGAAAAATAGTCGCGCGGGAACTTCGCCCGGATGAGCGTCTCCATCGCCATCGCGACCTTCTTCGCCGCCGCGAAGCGCCCCTCCCAGCTCATCGACCACGACATATCGAGGCACAGCACCGTCGATGAAGTGCTGCCGAAATCGCTTTCGTATATTTCGAAGTCGCCGGGATTCAGTTCGAGCGGCACGCCGGCCTTGCGCGCCAGCGCTTTCTTGAGCGTCGCGACCAGGTCGAGATTCATCGGATCGCCGAACGTGTACGGCTTGGTCTCGTCGGGGCGCATCTCGGTGACCCCGCGATGGTCGGTGAGATGCGAGCCGCCGCGATCCTTGAGCAGGTTCTGGTAGATGTCGCGCAGGGCGAGCTGTCCGATGCGGCGCACGCCCTTGGGCGAAAGCTGAAAGTGATCGCCCTTGGGCATCACGTAGCCGGAGTCCGCCAGCAGCACCATCACCTGTTTGAGATTCTGAAAATCCTTGAGCGCCTGCTGGCCGAGAATCCGCTGGAGATCTTCCATCGAGATCGTCTCGAAATTCCCCGACATCAGATCCTGCTCGAGCTGGCGCATCCGTTCCATCTCGCGCATCAGGTCGAGCGACTCCTGATAGCCCAGGCTCTTCTGGCCGTGGAACATGTGCTGGTTGCGCTCGCGGAAGTTTTCCAGATCGCGGATATTCTCGTACTCTTCGAGCAGTTCGTCGAAGTCGGCTTTGGCCTGCGCATCCTCGAAGTCGTAGCTCTCGAGCTTGCGAATCGCTTCGGACAGCCGCCGCGGCACGCGCGCGAGTTCGCGCTGTTTGTCCTCGACGCCGGGCTTAGCGCCCTTGAGCGAATCAAGCTTCTGGCGCTCCCGGTTAAGGATGTCCTCGAGCTTCTGCTCCATCTCGGACAGCGAGCTCTTGAGATTGAAGTCGCGATAGCGCTGGCGCATCTCCTGGCGCAGTTGCTCGATAAATTCCTCGAGGCCCATCACCTGCACGCCGTCGAACTCCATCCCCTGGCGCATCATCCAGTCCATCGCCTGGCGGACGTCGTCGGTGTAGGACATGTACTCGGCGAGCTTCTCGAACACCTTGTCGGCGTTGAGCTTGAGCTTCTGGGTGCCGTCCCACCGCGTGTAGCGTGTGCTGACCATCGCGCGCCGTGTACCGTCAGGCGTGATAGGCGAAGCGTCCGCCCTGCCGGTCCTTGTTGAGCTTCTGATGGAGGTGCAGGCCCTCGAAGATAAACTCGCTCGCGGCCGCCATCAGCCCGGGAGTCTCGAACGGTCCCAGCGCCGCGATCGCTTCGCGCAGTCCGGTGACTTCGCGCAGGGGCTCCATGTACTCGGACGAGGGCGCGCGATCGGAAACCTCGACGCCCCAGCCCTGCTCGAAGTAGCTGCTGACCTTTTTCAGATCGTCGAGCTTCAGGTAGCGGTCGAAAACCTTGAGCACGGCGCGATTGATCAGCCGCTCGACAAGATCGTCCTGCTTCTTGTCCTCGCCGACGTATTCGAGTTCGATCTTTCCGGCGGTCGAGGCGTAGAGCGAATGAAGGTCCGAGATGCGCGGGACGATTTCATTTTCGCCGTTGACGACCGACCTCTTTTCCGCGTTCGAGAGCAGCGACTCGAAGTTGTTGATCGTGACGCGGACCGAAACCCCCGACGATTGGTTGATCTCGTTGGAGCCGCGCGCTTCAAACGTGACCTGCGCGATAATTTCCTTCAGGAATTGCGGGACGCGCACGTCCATTCCGGGCCGCGGCGGATAGAGCGCCTCCTGCTCCATGATCGTGATTTCGTCTTCGATCGTTTTCGGATAATGGGTTCGAATCTGGATATCGAAGCGATCCTTGAGCGGCGTGATAATCCTGCCGCGCGAGGTGTAATCCTCCGGGTTCGCGCTCGCCACGAAGACCACGTCCACCGGCAGGCGAATCTTGTAGCCTTTGATCTGGACGTCTTTTTCTTCCATCAGGTTGAACAAACCCACCTGCACTTTTTCGGTCAGGTCGGGTAGCTCATTGATCGCGAAGATGCCGCGGTTGGTGCGCGGGATCAGTCCGTAGTGGATCGTCTCCTCGTCGGCGAGGTAGCGGCCTTCGGCCACCTTGATCGGATCGATTTCGCCGATCAGGTCCGCGACCGAGACGTCCGGGGTTGCGAGCTTTTCGGCGTAGCGGCGATCGCGACCGATCCAGTGGATCTCGAGAGCGTCGCCTTTCTCGGCGGCCATGCGGCGGCATCGGCGGCAAATCGGCGCGAAGGGATCGTCGTCGATCTCGCATCCCGTCACCGCGGGCACGAACTCGTCGAGCAGGCTCACCAGCGCGCGGATAATCCGCGACTTCGCCTGTCCGCGCTCGCCCAGGAAGATCATGTGATGCCCGGCCAGGATGCCGTTTTCGATTTCGGGCACCACCGTCTCTTCGTAGCCGATGATTCCCGGCAGGATGCGCTCTTTCGCGCGCAGGCGCGCGAGCAGATTGCGGCGCATCTCCATCCGCACCGGAAGGGTTTGATAACCGGCGGATCGCAGGCCGCCGAGCGTGCCGATATTGGTCAGAGTTTGGTCCATCGATAATTCCCGGAGCGCCTTTCCCTGTTCAGGATAAACCAGCGGCGATCGTTTTGAAAAGCGGGCTCAGTTGCGCGTAACTGTCTTCGAGACTCTGCGACAGCACGCGCGTCGAGGCAAGCACCGGCATGAAGTTGTTGTCGCCGTCCCAGCGCGGGACCACGTGCCAGTGCATATGCTCGGCAATTCCGGCGCCGGCGCTGCGACCCAGATTTGCACCCACGTTGAGGCCCGCGGGACGAAGCTCGGCGCGCAGGATCTTTACCGCGCGGGTCACCAACTCGCCAAGCTCGACGCGTTCATCGCGGGTGAGCAGTTCGGGCGATGCCACATGGCGGCGCGGCGCGACCATCAGATGGCCGTTGTTGTAGGGATAGCGATTTAGCATCACGACCGCGCTAGCGCTCTCGGCCAGGACCAGCCGTTTGCGTCGTCCGGCCGCGTTGAGCCGCGCGAAGCAGAAGATGCAGCGGGGTTTTACAGCGGCGGCGGAACGCAAATACGTGTAGCGCCACGGTGCCCACAGCCGCATCCCGGATGGCGGCTGCGCGCTCGTGTCGCGCGCGCCCTTAGCGCGGCGCGTCGTCCGAGCCATTAACCTCGATACGGAGTTCCTTGCCCGCGCGAAAAAACGGGATGCGCTTGGCGTCCACCGGCACTACTTCGCCGGTTTTGGGATTGCGCCCCTGGCGCGCGCGGCGATCCTTTACCCCGAAGCTGCCGAAGCCGCGAATCTCGATCCGCTTGCCGCCCGCGAGCACGTTCGCCATCGCATCGAACATCGCGTTGACAATCGTCTCCGACTGCCGATGCGAGCAGCTATGACGACGCGCAAGCAGCTCTTCGATAATCTCGCGCTTGGTCATGGCCGTGGCGATGCGATCTGCCTGGGGCCGCGGGCCTAGCGGTCGCGGCGTGCGCGCGAGGCGCGGCGGTCGCCGCCGTCGTCGCGATCGAGGCGGAGTTCCTCGTTAAGGATATCCTCCATCGAGAACCGCGCATTCTCGTGCTCACGCTTGAGATAGGCCTGCATCTCTTCACGTTCCTCATGCGCCTTGAGCGCCTTGATCGAAAGTCCGATGCGCCGCTCCTTGGGGTCGAGCTGCACTACCAGCGCTTCGAGCTGATCGTCAACCTTGAACAGCGACGACGGCTTGTCCACACGCTCATTGGAGAGCTGCGAGATGTGGATCAGGCCCTCGATCCCTTCTTCGATTTCGACGAACACACCGAAGTCGGCGACCGAGCTGACCTTGCCATGGATCCGCGTGTTGAGCGGATAACGCTCGGCGATCGTGTTCCACGGGTCGGGCGTAAGCTGCTTGACGCCAAGGCTGACGCGCTCGTTCTCCGCGTCGATTCCAAGCACGATCGCTTCGACGTCATCGCCCTTCTTCACGACTTCGCTCGGATGCCGGATCTTTTTGGTCCATGACAAATCCGAGATATGCACCAGCCCGTCGATTCCCGGCTCGATCTCGACGAACGCACCGAAATCGGTAATCGACTTCACCTTGCCGGCCACGTGACTGCCGACCGGATGCTGCTCGGCGAGCGCAACCCACGGATTCGGCTCGGTCTGCTTGAGTCCGAGCGAGATGCGCCGGTTGGCTTCGTCGACGCCGAGCACCTGAACTTCCACGGCGTCGCCCGGATTGACGACCTTCGACGGATGAACCGCACGCTTGCTCCAGCTCATCTCGGAGACGTGGATCAGACCCTCGACGCCCTTTTCCAGCTCGACAAATGCGCCGTAATCGGTGACGCTGACGACTTTGCCGTGGACCCGGGTGCCGGGCGGATAAAGCTCGTTCACCTTGCTCCACGGGTCGGCCATGATCTGCTTCATCCCCAGCGACACGCGCTCGCGCTGCGCGTCGTACTTGAGGACCACGACCTTAACTTTCTCGCCGACCTTGAGTACCTCGGACGGATGCGCCAGGCGGCCCCACGACATGTCGGTGATATGGAGCAAGCCGTCGATTCCGCCCAGGTCGATGAATGCGCCGTAATCGGTGATGTTCTTGACGGTGCCCTCGAGAATAACGCCCTCTTCCAGAACCTTGAGCGTCTGCTCCTTGAGCGAGGTGCGCTCGCGTTCGAGCACGCTGCGGCGCGACACAACCACGTTGCCGCGCGCGCGATTGAACTTGAGGATCTGGAAACGGCCCCGCTGGCCGACGTAGCGATCGAGGTTGCGCGCCGGACGGATATCCACATGCGAGCCGGGCAGGAATGCCGGTACGCCGATATCGACCTTGAGGCCCCCTTTGACTTTGCCGAGCACGACGCCTTCGACCGGAGTTTCGGTCTGGAAGGCGCGGTCGAGCTCGCGCCAGACTTTGAATTTCTCGGCCTTCGCGTGCGAGAGCATCACCGTGCCGTTTTCGGTCTCGGTGCCCTCGAAATAGACATCAACCTCGTCGCCTTCCTTGACGGTCGGATTTCCGTTGGCGTCGTAGAATTCGGCGACAGGGACCTGGCCCTCGCACTTGTAGTTGATATCGATGATGACCTGGTCGCGGGTTATGAGCAGGACTCGCCCGATGAGCACATCACCGGGGCGCGGAGCCTTGAGGCTCTCTTCCATCAGCGACTCGAAATCATTTTCTCCTCCGCCGAGTGTTTCAGGCAAAACTTTCTCCATGTAGTGGGACCTTCCGGGAACGTCGAAGCTGCTGCGAAACTTACAACTGGGCTAGCTGCGTTTCAACCCCTTATCCGCGTTGCTAGCCGCCAGTATATGTTCTTTTATCGCATTTATGACCGCGGGTATATCGAGCGCGGTCGAGTCAACGACTATAGCATCGTCGGCGCGCCTGAGGGGAGCGAGCGCCCGGCTGGAGTCGCGCGCGTCGCGCTCACGCAGTTGCGCGAGCACTTCGTCGAGGCGGATCGCCGCTCCCTTCGCCGCCAGCTCCTCATAGCGCCGCCGCGCGCGCACGGTTACGTCGGCGTCGAGAAAAAACTTGAACTCGGCGTCGGGGAATACCGCGGTGCCGATATCGCGCCCTTCCATCACGACGCCGCCTTCGCGTCCCGCCGCGCGCTGCAAGGCGCGCATCCGCGCCCGCACGGCGCCTAGAGCCGACAGGCGCGAGGCCAGGTCTCCAATGGCGGGATCGGCGACGCGCTCGCTCACGTCTTTGCCGTCGAGCATGATTCGCTCGCCGTCGAACGAGATCCCGATCGCGGCCAGGATCGGCGCAAGACGCGCTTCCAGATCCGGCGCCGACGAGTCGATCCCGGCGTCGCGGGCCGCAATCGCGACCGCGCGGTACATCGCGCCAGTGTTCAGGTAGCTGAAGCCGAGCTCGCGCGCGAGGCCGCGGGCCACGGTTGATTTGCCGGCGCCGACCGGTCCGTCGATCGCTACGATGGGTTTGGCGCGCGTCATTTCAATTTTTCGCGGATCGCGCGGCCGCGCTTGAAGAGATGCTCCAGTGCGGCGCTATCGCCGGTTTCGATCAGCTCCTGAAATTCCTCGATGGTCGATCCGAACAGCTTGAGCGCGGCAACGATAGCGTCGCGATTGGTGATAAAGATGTCGCGCCACATCTCCCACGACGATCCCGCAAGCCGGGTCGTATCGCGCAAGCCGCTCGCGCCAAATTCGAGTGCCAGCATCCCGCCCACGCGTTCTTCGGCCAGCGCGGCGGCCAGGGCGCTCGCGACGACCTGCGGCAGATGACTGGCGCGGGCCATTATCGCGTCGTGCAGATCCGCGTCCATCCGCTCGACCTCAGCGCCCGTCGCCGTCCACAGCGCCTCGACCCGCGCGATCGCGTCGGCGGTGCTTTTTGCCGAAGGCGTGATAATCACGCGCCGGCCGCGGAATAGTTCCGGGTCGGCCGATACTGCTCCAACGGTTTCCTTGCCGGCCACAGGATGCGCCGCAACCAGAGTCATCCCGGCCGGGATGACCGGCTCGAGTTCGCGCACGACCCATCCCTTGACGCTACCGACGTCGGTTATAACCGCGTTCTGTGCGAGATACGGAAGCATCCGCTCGAGCGTCGCGCGCATCGTCAGGATCGGCACTGCGAGCATCAACAAGTCCGCGCCGCGCGCCGCCTGGGCCGGGTCGCGCGTCGCGGCGTCGAGCATCCCGCGCTCCAGCGCAACATCCAGATTGGCCTGCGTGCGTCCGAGTCCGACGATTCTCCCGACCAGGCCATCGCGTTTGGCAACCATCGCGAGCGAGCCGCCGATAAGTCCGACGCCCGCGATGGTCAATTGTTTGAAGAGCTGCGCCATCAGCGTTTCGCGCCGCCACCGGCCGGAAGATTCATTTGCGCGAGCTTGCTCTGCGCCGCGCGGAACACGAGATTTCCGCTGGCGGCGAACACAACGACGAGCAGCGGCCATACGACGCTGTTCATATTCACGACCCTGCCGTGAATCGCCGCGATCGTCACGACCATCACGCCCGCCAAAAGCAGGATCACCGCAAAGCTCTCGAACCTGAGCGCGCGCGCCAATCGCGCGTCGAACTTGGCGGGCCGCAGAAGCGGCCCAAGCCCGGTCAGCAGGTAGGTTGCCGCGCCGATTATCGGCATCAGCATCAGGCCCGCAAAGCGCCCCGAATATCCGTCAACCTGCCCGCTGGCGTTCCAGTGCGAGGGGATTTTCGCGGGTGCGATCGGCCACGTCCACATCGCCGCCGCGAACATCGCAGCGACGAGGATTATCGTCGGCCAGTCTCGCCTGAGATTTATCATGGCTCGCGCGCGGGCGCGCGCCCGTGCGCCTGGCGCGGGATGATCTGCTCGAGCGCTTCGACGAGGCGGCGATTTTCCTCGGGCAACCCGACGCTGATTCGGAGATGGCGCGGATAGCCATATCCGTTCATCGGGCGCACGATCACGCCTTTGCGCAAGAGCGCGTCATACACCGCGCGGCCGTCGCCGACATCGGCAAGGAAAAAATTCGCATGGCTCGGGACAAAGGAAATTGCCAGCCGCCGGAACTCGCCCTCCAGATACGCCATCCCCTGCGCGTTGACGGCGAGCGTGCGCTCGATGTGCGCCGCGTCGTCCATCGCGGCGACCACCGCGACCTGCGCGAGCGAGGTCACGTTGAACGGCTGGCGGACGTTGTTGAGCAGGCGGACGATATCGCGATGGGCGACCGCGTAGCCGGCGCGCAAACCGGCCAGCCCGAAAATCTTCGAGAACGTGCGCATCGTGACGATCAGCCGGCTGCCGTCGTGATCCTCGAGCGAATCTGGATAATCGGGGTCGCGCACGAACTCGAAATACGCCTCGTCAGCGACGGTCACGACGTGCTCGGGCACGCGCGCGAGAAAGCGCTTCCATTCGGTGCGGCGATAAATCGTGCCGGTGGGATTGTTCGGATTACCAAGAAATACCAGGCGCGTGTTCGCGTCGATCGCGTCGGCAATCGCGTCCAGATCGTGCGCATAGCCGTCGCGCGTCGGCACGGCCTTGAAGCTGCCGCCGGCGGCCAGAGTCGCCAGCGGATAGATCGCGAACGCGTGCTCGGAGAAGACTGAATTCAGCCCGGGCCGGATAAACAGGAACGCCAGCAGGTTGAGAACTTCAACCGAACCGCCCGCGGCGAAAATCTGCTCAGGGGCAACGCGATGCCGCGCCGCAATTTTCTTGCGCAGCTCGTAGCTCGCGCCGTCGGGGTAGCGATTGAGTTCGGCCAGCGCCGCCTTGATCGCGGCGACCGCGCGCGGCGATGGACCGAGCGGGTTTTCGTTCGAGGCGAGCTTGACCGGCTCCCCGATTCCGAGCTCGCGCTGCAATTCCTCGATCGGCTTTCCGGGCTCGTAGGGATTTAGCGCCGCAACCGGCGCCATCACCAGATCGTCAGCTTTGATCAAGGGAGTTGAGCGGCCGCGTTAGCCGGCGGCCGACCTGCCTTCAGGATACGATCCCAGCACCTTGGAAAAAAGGGCTTTGCGTTCGAGAGCTTTGAGCGCGCGCTTGAGTCTGGGGTCGTCGCGATGACCGCCGAGATCGACGAAAAAAATATACTCCCACGGCCGCGAGCGCAGCGGACGCGATTCGATCTTCGAGATATTGATCGAGTTGCGCGCAAACAGGGTGATCGCCTCGTACAGCGCGCCCACCTTGTCCGCCACCGCGAACAGCACGGTGGTCTTGTCGGCTCCCGTATGCTCGACCGGCCGCGCACCCATCACCAGGAAGCGCGTGGTGTTGGTCGCGAGGTCCTGGATATTCTCGGCGATTGCGATCAGGCCGTAGGCCGCGCCCGCCTCGCGCGAGGCGATCGCCGCGACCGACGCGTCATGCGCGGCGCGCTCGGTTGCAAACGCGTTCGACGCCACCGCCTCTATCTCGCAATCCGGAAAGTTGGCTTGCAGGTAACCGCGGCACTGGCCGAGCGACTGCTGATGCGACACGATTTTCACGATCGCGCGCGGGTCGCCGTTAAGCGACAGAAGCGAATGGCGAACCGGCAGAAGAATCTCGCCGATAATCTTAAGCCGCGTGTCGATCAGCAAATCGAGCGTCAACCCGACCGAGCCTTCCGTCGAGTTTTCGACCGGGACCACGCCAAAATCCGCGCGCCCGCTGTCGACCGCCTGAAATACCGCCGCGATTGAACTTTGCGGCGCGAACTCGACGCTCGAGCCGAACCGCTCGCGCGCCGCCTCGTGCGAGTAAGTATGCTCCGGACCGAGAAAAGCGATCCGCGCGGGATGCTCGAGTCCGCGGCAGGCGGAAATAATCTCGGTGAAAATGCTCTGGATATGCTCGGGCGCAAGCGGCCCGGGATTTTCCGCGATCATCCGGTCGATAATCGCCCGCTCGCGCGAGGGCACGTACACGACCTCGCCGGTGGAATGCTTGAGCTGGCCGACTTGAAGGGCGATTGCGGCGCGCAGCGCGACCAGCCCAAGGACTTTGCGATCGATCTCGTCGATCCGGTCGCGCAAGCTCGCGAGCGAGGGTTTGTCCTCGCGATGCGTCTCGCTCGATTGCCGCGCGCGCGCGGGCGCGCGCCTTTTCGCACTCCGGGATGCCATCAGGAACGACTATGGCTAACCGATCGGCTCAAGGTTTTCAACGCGGCCGCGGACCAGGTAGATGTTTCCGATCGCGGCGAATTTGCGCTCACGCGCAAGGCGCAGCTCGGCGGGGGCGCGCTTTGCCAACCGGTCGAGATGGCGCCCGATCGCGCCGCCCAGATTGCGCGCCGCCTCTTCGGGCGCGGTATGCGCTCCGCCGGCGGGTTCGGCCACGATTTCGTCGATAACGCCGAGCTCGAGCAAATCCGGCGCGGAGATTTTCAGCGCCGCCGCCGCGATCGCCACGTTTTCATCGGTCGCCTCGCGCCATAAAATCGCCGCGCAGCCTTCGGGTGTGATTACCGAGTATGAGCTGTTCTCCTGCATCAGGACCACGTTGGCCACCCCGAGTGCGAGCGCGCCGCCGGAGCCGCCCTCACCGATCACGCACGCGATCACCGGAATCTCGAGGCGCGCCATCAGCTCCAGGTTGCGCGCGATCGCTTCGTGCTGCCCGCGCTCCTCGGCGCCAACCCCCGACTCGGCGCCCTGCGTGTCGATAAAAGTAATCAGCGGAAGGCGGAACCGATCCGCCAGCTCATAGACACGCGCGGCCTTGCGGTAGCCCTCGGGGTGCGGCTTGCCGAAATTGCGCTTGATTCGCTCGGCCGTGGTGCGTCCGCGCTGCTGGCCAACGACGGCCACCGGGCGTTTGCCGAAGTAGCCCACGCCGGCAACGATCGCGCCGTCGTCGGCGAAACGCCGGTCGCCATGAATTTCGATAAACTCGGCGAACAGCGCGTCAACGTAATCGAGCGTCTGCGGGCGCGCGGGATGCCGCGCCAGGCGCACGCGCTCGATCGCGGTCAGCCCCGCGGCGGCGTCCGCCGGCGCCTCAATTCTTGGGTGCGCGCGCTTCCCGTTATGATTGGATTTGCTCTGCCGCTTCATGAGTCTGGTCACGCTGGTTGCCGCCGCGCGAAAAATTCCGCAAACAATCCCAGAGCGTGCTCGGTCGGACGCGCCGGGTCAAGCCATATCAGCTCCGAATCGGCGCGAAACCAGGTGAGCTGGCGCTTGGCCAGGCGGCGCGATTCGCGCTTGGCGAGCGCGACCGAATCGGCAAGGCTGAGTTCGCCCGCAAGATGGCGCGCAATCTGCCGGTAGCCGATCGTCGCCAGAGGCGGACGCCCGGGCGCGTAGCCCGCGGCGAGCAACTCGCGCACCTCGGCCACGAAGCCCGCCGCGATCATCGCATCGAAGCGCCGGTCTATCGCATGGTAGAGTTTCTCGCGCTCGGGCGATATCCCGACCGTCAGGCTTTCGTACTCGCGCGCGGAAAACGCGTGGCGCGCCTGATGCGCGCTGATCGGCTCTCCGGTCAGCTCGAAGACCTCGAGCGCGCGCGTGATGCGATAAAGATCATTGTGCCCGATCCGCGCCGCCGCCTCGGTATCGACCTCGCTTAGCCGCGCGTGCAAATGCTCGAGTCCGTGCTCGGCCGCCTCTTGCGCAAGCCGCGCGCGAATTTCCGCCGACGCCGCGGGACCGCGAAAAATTCCGCCGCGCAACGCCCGCACATACAGTCCGCTCCCCCCGACGACCAGCACGCGCCGATCGCGCGCCGCTATCTGCGCGATAGCCGCTTGCGCCAGCGCCACGAAGGCGGCCACGTCGAGCGGAGCGTCGGGGGCGCGAATGTCGATCAGATGATGCGCCACGCGGGCGCGTTCGGCGGGCGTCGGCTTGGCCGTGCCGAGATCCATCGCGCGATAGAACTGGCGCGAATCCGCGTTGACGATCTCTGCGCCGAGCCGCTGCGCCACCTCGAGCGCGAGTGCGGTTTTGCCCGCCCCGGTCGGTCCGACGATAAATCCGACTCGAATCCGGGGGGGCGCGGACGCCTCAGACTCGACCGCCGCCGGCATGCTCATCGCCGGAACATCCGCTCGATCTGCCCGCGCGCAAAGCGGATATGCACCGGCCGCCCATGCGGGCAATTGGTCTTGAACTCGGTGCGATCAAGCTCGGCAAGCAGCGCGTGAACTTCCGCCGCCTCGAGCACGCGGCCCACCCGCACCGAGCCATGGCAGGCAAGCTGCTTGAGCAGGTTGTCGAAGCCCGGCGCGCCGGCGCGCAGCGGAGCCTCGCCGATACTGTCGATCATGTCCGAGAGCAGCCTGGCGCCGCCCTCGGGTCCGAACACCGCGGGGGTTCCCTTAAGGACTATCGACGATGGGCCAAATGCCTCGACGTCGAAGCCCATCGCGCGCAATTCCGGCATCGCAGCGTGAATCTGCGCGGCGCGCGCCGGGTTGAGCTCGATCGTCGCCGGGACCAGCATCGCCTGTGTGCGCACTCCCCCGTCGCGCAGCTCGGCGCGCAGCCGCTCGAACGTGACGCGTTCGTGCGCGGCGTGCTGATCGACAAGGAGCAGTCCCTCCTCGCTTTCGAGCGCGATATATCCGGCAAAAATCTGGCCGAGCACCCGCAACCGCGAGTACATCGGCACCCCCGCTTCCGGATGCGAACCGGAGCGCTCCGGCTCGCCGGCCGCGGCGAACCCCAGGCCGAGAGCGCGTTGCGTGGCGCTCGATTGAGCAGCGTCGGGGACCAGGCGCAAAGCACGCGGCTCCGCGCGCGCAAAATCGGCGGCGGCCGGCGCAATATCGCGCGGCGCGGAATCCGGCGCGCAGACAAGCGTCGCCGCGGCTCCCGGGTTCGCGCTCCGATTTGGCGCCGCAATCGGGGCGGCTCCGTCCGCGATGCGATCGGCGGCGCCTTCGCTCTGATTCGAGAGCCGATCGCGCAGCGCGCGATAAACCGCTTCGAAGATCGCGCCCGAGTTGCGGAACCGCACTTCGGTTTTCATCGGATGGACATTCACGTCCACCTCTTCGTGGCGCAACTCGACAAACAGCACCACCGCCGGATAGCGCCCGCGCGGCAGCAGCGTTTGATAGGCCTGCCCGATTGCGCGCGCCAGCAGCTTGTCGCGAACCACGCGGCCGTTGACGAAGGTGAAGATCATCCGCGCCGAGGCGAACGACTCCTGGCTCATCGTGGCCAGCCCGCGCACGCGGACCGCGTCGCCGCCACCCTCGAAGGCGAGCATCCTGAGCGCGAGCTTCGCGCCGAAGATCTGGCGCACGCGCTCCAGCGGCGACGCCGCGCGCGTCAGATCGAACATCACGCGGCCGTCGGCGCCGAGCGAGAAAGCGACGCGATGGTTGGCCAGGGCGACGCGCTGGATCGCCTCGGCGATCGCGCCCTGCTCGGTCGCGGCGGTTTTCAGGAATTTGAGCCGCGCGGGAGTGTTGAAAAACAACTCGCGGACATCTATCTGCGTACCCGCGGCCGCCGCCGAGTCGCGGACCGCTTCGATCTCGCCGCCCGCCGCCGCTATTTCGACGGCTGCCGCCGCGTCGGCGCGCCGCGTGCGCAGCGTCATCCGCGAGACGCTCGCGATCGACGCCAGCGCCTCGCCGCGAAAGCCGAGCGTGCGAATCGCCGCCAGGTCCAAGGCACTGCGAATCTTCGAGGTGGCGTGGCGGCGCAGCGACAGGATCGCGTCCTCGCGGCTCATCCCGCATCCGTCGTCGGCGACCGCAAAGCGGGCGCATCCGCCGCGTTCAATCGTAATATCAATCCTGCCCGCACCGGCATCGAGCGAGTTCTCGACCAGTTCTTTGACCGCCGACGCCGGCCGTTCGACGACCTCTCCGGCCGCAATCTGGCTCGCAACCTGTTCTGGCAGGATGTGGATCAGCCGCTCAGCCATCGCACCACGTCCGTTGCTAGACAATGCGGCTTTTGCACTGGATACTCAAGCGACTCCGCGCGCGGAAAACTTCAAATTGAACTTCGACGCTCACTCAGGATAGCTTGGCGGGTCACGCAACGGAGCATCCCAGCATGATAGGCAAGTC